>DATIVR010000048.1:0-10419 GCA_035465695.1 Gammaproteobacteria bacterium | reverse complement strand
AGGGTCTATAGGGAAGAAAAATTAGAGTTCTTTTTCTCCTGCAAAACCTCTTTGGATCAAGGCAAGCTGCAAATCGCAATATCGAAGGCGACTGACGCCTTGGTATCGCGTTTGCCGAACATCATCGATCGTGCGGCAGAGAGCGAAGATCGGGACCTCTTACGTGGATTTTCCCGTGATGAAGAACATCTGTTTTCGCAAGTTTTAAATCCGCTTCCGCCCCCATGTGACTTGGATTCCCTTGAAGAAATCTGAATCCACAATGGAAGGAGGGGTTAAGCACGGGCATTCGCGCCTCAGTCAGGCTTCTGAGATTCTCGGGACGATCCTGAACGAGACCCGCTCGCCTGCGGATTATCTTATAGACCAATACTTTCGTGCCCACCGCCAGATGGGCTCCAAGGACCGGGCCTTCGCTGCAGAGACCGTCTACGGCTGCCTGCGCCGCAAGGCGGAGCTGGAAGCTCTTGCCAGCCCCTTGCTCCCTGAGACAGGTCAGGCCCGCTGGCTGGTGGCGACGTATCTATTGAGGTACTCCGGCTGGAGCGGCCGGGCGCTCGCCGATGCGGGCTTCAAGGACTCCGATGCGCTGGTGGCGCGGGTCCGTGCCATCAAGACCGAAGATCTCCCGCTCGCGGCCCGCATCAACATGCCGGAGTGGCTGGCGGAGAAGCTCGTCGCGCAGTTCGGCGAGGCCGAGGCTATCCAGCTCAGCGAAGCCCTGAACCGGCCTGCCCAGGTGGGCATCCGGGTGAACACCCTGCGCACTACTCGCGATGAACTGATGGCCAAGTTGGCGGAGGAAGGCAACCCTTGCGAGCCCATGCCGTATTCGCCCATCGGCCTGCAACGGGACAAGCGCGGTCCCCTGTTCAACACCGAGGCCTTCAAGGCCGGTCTCTTCGAGTTGCAGGACGAAGGCAGCCAACTCCTGGCTTTGATGACCGAAGCGGCGCCCAAGGAAAAGGTGGTGGACTTCTGCGCGGGGACCGGTGGTAAGACCCTGGCCCTGGCAGCCATGATGCAGAACACGGGTGTACTGAATGCCTACGATGTCGCGGTGAACCGTCTGGAGAAGATGAAGCCGCGCCTGGCCCGGGCCGGTGCCTACAACGCCCAGGCCTTCCCCATCCGCGACGAGCATGAGGCTATTCTGGATAAATACGCCGGCACCGCCGACGCGGTACTGGTGGATGCGCCTTGCTCCGGCACCGGTACGCTGCGCCGCAACCCTGACATCAAGTGGCGGCCCATCGATCTCACCATGCTCACCAGGCTCCAGGCCAGCATCCTGGAGGCGGCCTCGAAGCTGGTGAAGCCGGGTGGGCGCCTTGTCTACGCGACTTGCAGCCTGCTGGATGAGGAAAACTCTGCCATCACATCCGCATTCCTGGCGAAGCATCCCGAGTTCCAGGTGATGCAGGCCTCACAGATACTGGAGCGCCAGGGCGCGAAAGTACCGGAGGGCTTGGGCGGCGATGGAGCCTTGCGTCTGCTCACCCACAAGCACGGGACGGACGGCTTCTATGCCTTGGCCATGCGGAGGGGAAAGGGTTAGGCGGCACGGTCGGCTTGTGCTGGAGTGGGTTTCAGAGACGTGAAGAAGGCCGGGTGGCTTGCGCCACCTGCGCTGCCGCACGTCCCTATGCCGCAGCCAGGACGGCCCATGCCGTCCTGCATGGGGGGTCAATCAAAAAAGTACATTCCCTCTGGGACGGTCTTCAGGATCGCACGCACTTTTTCCACTTCGCCCGCCGCAAGCAGGTCCCAGGGAGAGACGCCGGCAAACGGCAGGGAGCGCGTGAACCAAATGGCCGCGTCTTCCCTGTCATCGAAGACTGCCATGGCGAGAGATGCTGTATCGCGGTCTTGTTGTTCCAGAATTCGAAATGCTTCCAGAGCAATGCGGTTACGTTCGGCTTCCAGGGTTGCGAGATTCGCCACTATCTCGGCAGCGGACAGTTTCAGGGCATTGTCCTGGGGGTTGCTCATCGAGGCGTTGCCTGCATCACTTCGCCGACGTGGAACTTCGAGGTCATTCCCTTTTGTGGCTCCGATATCACCGGCTGCGTCTGAGTTCTTTCCCTGATTGCTTTGGCCGCTTGCCGTACGGACGCGGCCTTTCCTCGTGCTCTTCCGGATGCCAGGGTTTGCCCGTGCGGTGTTCGAGGTATCCGCGGATGAGCTTCCGGACCACCTGGGACGGCGTCATGTCCTCTTCGGCACAGAGACGTTCGAAGTACGCCTTTTTCCTGGGATCGATGAGGATCGTCAGGCGGGCAGTGCGCATTTCCAGCGGCATGGCAGGCAAATCCTATTCACATGGATGTTGATTAGGATGATAATAATACCAAGCGAAGTCAAGGCGTCCGGCCATCACGGCCGGCCGCGGCAGTTCGCGCGGCATAACCCCGCATTTGCGCCTCGGGGTTCGTTGTCCAGCACACGGTCATGTCTGCGGGGTTGAAATCACGACGCTATGGATGCGTCATACGTCCTCATCGGATGTCTCTCGGTGCCGGTCGGTTGGATCGCGATCGGCGTGCTCGGCCTGTTGCGTCCCCACAGCGTCGGCTGGGTGGGTCGCGTCCTGTTCCCGCTCGGCGCGATCATCGGATTGCTGCTCGGAGGCGTTGCGCTTATTGGGTTGGCGCAGTCCGCCCAAAGTCTGGTACTGCCGTTGGGCTTATCCGAACTTCCCTTCCATGTACGCATCGATGCCTTGTCGTGCTTCTTCCTGCTGCTGCTTGGTCTGACATCAGCCGGGATCTCCATCTACTCATCGGGGTACTTCCGAAGCGGCCAGGGAGCGGCGCCCGGGCTGCTGTGCCTGCAGTACCACATGTTTCTCGCCGCGATGGCGGCGGTGATCATGGCGGACGACGCCTATCTCTTCATGGTGGCCTGGGAGACGATGGCACTGTCGTCCTATTTCCTGGTAACCACCCAGCACCGCATCCCTGAGATACGTCGCGCAGGTTTCATCTACCTCCTGGTTGCCCACCTGGGTGCCATCGGCATCCTGCTCTGTTTCGGCGCGTTGCAGGGCGGCAGCTGGCAATTCACATTTGACGCCATGCGCCAAGCCCAGCTGTCACCGTTCTGGGCGAGTGCGGCCTTCTTCCTGGCGCTATTCGGCTTCGGAGCCAAAGCCGGGCTGGTCCCGTTGCATGTCTGGCTGCCGGAAGCCCACCCGGCAGCGCCTTCACCGGTATCGGCGCTGATGAGCGGCGTGATGCTCAAGACCGCGATTTACGGCCTGCTGCGCGTCACGTTCGACTTGATGCATGTGCAACTCTGGTGGTGGGGTTTGATGGCGCTCGGCGTCGGCCTGTTCACGGCTGTCTACGGCGTGATCTTTGCGGCTGTACAGACCGACATGAAACGGCTCCTGGCTTACTCTTCCATCGAGAACATCGGGATCCTGTTTTCGGGTATAGGCCTGACCATCCTGTTCCATGCGTTCAACATGCCCGCACTCGCTGCCTTGGCCCTGGCCGCGACGCTCTACCATGCCCTGAATCATGCGTTCTTCAAGAGCCTGTTATTCCTGTCCACCGGTTCGGTGTTGCACTCGACCCGTGAGCGCAGCCTTGGGCGGCTCGGTGGCCTCATACATCGCATGCCGTGGGTAGCGTGGTTGGCGCTCATCGGCACGCTCGCCATCGCCGGTCTCCCGCCCTTGAATGGTTTCGTTTCTGAGTGGCTATTGCTCCAAGCTTTTCTTTTCACTCCGGACCTGCCCCAAGGTTTCGTCAACATGCTGCTGCCTCTGGGCGCGGCCGCATTGGCGCTGGTGGCGGCGCTCGCTGCCTATGTGATGGTGAAGTTCTACGGCATCATATTCTTGGGTCAGCCCCGCGAAGCCAGTCTGTCCAAGGCCCATGACTGTGGCCGGCTGGAACGCATCGGTCTGCTATGGCTCGCGGCAGGCTGTGTGCTCCTGGGTATCTTCCCCGTCCACCTGTTAGCGTTGATCGACGCAGTCAACCAGCATCTCTTGGGTTCGAGCCTCGGTGCAGAACTCCAACGCTGGTGGCTATTGGCGCCCATGTCACAGGCGCGTGCCTCCTACAGTCCGGCGGTATTTCTGCTAAGCATTTTGGCCCTTGTGATCGGCACGGTTTTGGTCGTTCGGTTTTTCTACCATGGGCGTGTGCGCCGGGCTGATCCGTGGACCTGTGGTTTTCCCCTTATGACGCCACGGATGCAGGACACGGCAGAAGGCTTCGGACAGCCCATACGGCAGATCTTCGAGCCATTCTTCCGCATCCAGCGCGAACTACCATCGCCCTTCGATGCAGTACCCAACTACCGCATCAAGATAGACGACCATCTCTGGTACTGGTTGTACGCACCCGTTGCGGGTGTCGTGCAGGCCGTTTCGCGGATCGTCAGTCTGGTGCAGCAAGGGCGCATCGCCATATACCTGCTTTACAGCTTCCTGACCCTGGTGGGCCTTCTGGTGTTCGTGCTATGAACGCCACGCGCCTGATTACTCAAGCCGCGGAGATCGCACTGGCCGTCGCCACCGCACCACTGCTCATCGGCTGGGTGAACCAATGCCGTGCCTGGCTGCAGAACAGGAAAGGGGCGGGGTTGTTGCAGCCGTACCGGCTGCTGCACAAGCTGTTCAGGAAGGATGCGGTGATTGCCTATCAGGCTTCGCCGTTGTTCCGGCTTACGCCCTACGTGCAGTTCGCCGCGATGTGCCTGGCTGCGGCGATCATCCCTTCCCTATGGACGGGTCTGCCGTTTGCGACCGCTGCGGACACGATTGCATTGGTGGGGCTGTTCGCCACGGCGCGGGTGTTTCTGGCGCTCGCCGCCATGGACATCGGTACCGCCTTCGGATCGCTCGGCGCCCGGCGCGAGATGCTGGTGGGGTTCCTGGCGGAGCCCGCCCTGCTGATGGTGTTCTTCACCGCTTCGCTCATCTCCCACAGCACATCGCTTCCGACCATCGTCGATACGCTCGGCCACGGTCGCTTGGCGATCTACCCGAGTCTCGCTTTCGCTGGTATCGCCTTCCTGATGGTGTTACTGGCGGAGAACGCGCGCATCCCCGTGGATAACCCGTCCACGCACCTCGAACTCACGATGATCCACGAGGCCACGGTGCTGGAGTATTCAGCGCGGCACCTGGCCCTCATCGAATGGTCGGTCGCCCTGAAACTGTTCAACTACACCTGCATCGGCTTGGCTCTTTTTCTGCCCTGGGGGATCGCCGGCGGTTCAGCAGATGCGGGCGACAGTCTGCTCGCGCTGCCTCTGGCGGTGCTCAAGCTGGCCGTCGCGGGAGCAGGGCTTGCCCTCATCGAGACCCTGAATGCCAAGATGCGTATCTTCCGTGCACCGGAGTTCCTGGCCACTGCCTTCCTGTTGGCGGTGTTGGGACTCCTGGTCCACCTCCTGCTGGGGAGCTGAGACATGCTTGACCAGACGCTTGCCTCCCAACTCATCGACCTGTGCGCGGCGCTGCTGCTGCTGGTGTCGTTCGCCATGCTGTCCCAGCGGCGGGTGCTGACGCTGGTATCCCTCTATGCCGTCCAGGGGGCGGTGCTGGTCGCCTCGATCACTGTCGTGGTGCTAAGCACGGACCAATACCACCTGTTCTTCTCGGCGGCTTTGACGCTGGTCCTCAAGGTGATCATCCTGCCGCTGATCCTGAACCGGCTGATCCGTCGTCTCGGCGCGCGCTGGGAGACGGAGACTCTCCTGAATGCGCCCACCACCATGCTGGTGGGCCTGCTGTTGGTGATCTTCTGCTTTGCCCTGGCGCAGCCCATCTCCCAGCTCGCCAGCACGGTCACCCGCAGTACCCTCGGGATCGCGCTCGCGGTGGTGATGCTCTCCTTTCTGATGATGATCACGCGGCGCAAAGCCGTGACCCAGGTGATCGGGTTTCTGGCCATGGAGAATGGCTTGTTCTTCGCGGCCACCAGCACCACTTACGGCATGCCCATGGTGGTGGAACTCGGGGTGGCCCTGGACGTGCTAGTGGGCGTCGTGATCCTCGGTATCTTCTTCTTCCAGATACGCGAACAGTTCGACAGTCTCGACCTGCACCACATGGAATCCCTGAAGGAGGACTGACGTGGAATTGCTCGTCTTCCTCGCCCTCCCGTTGTTCGGCAGCCTGCTGCTGGCGCTGATCGGCGAGCGTGCCTGGGCGCCTGAAGCCAACGTCGCGGTCAGTGCCGGCACATTCGTCGCCGGCGCCTGGCTCACCTACCGCGTCATCGCCGGCGGGCCCATGCTGGTCTGGCACGAGCAGTTCTTCATCGACCCCTTCAACGTTTTCCTTACGGCGCTGACAGCCCTCGTGGGGCTCACCACATCGCTCTTCTCCCGTCCGTACATGCGCATTGAGGAGGCTCATGGTCGGCTGAACGCCAAGAGGCTTCGGCTCTACCACAGCATGTTCCAGCTCTTCATGTTCACCATGTTGTTGGCGCTGACCACCAACAACATGGGGCTCCTGTGGGTGGCCATGGAGGCGGCGACGCTCGCCACAGTGTTATTGGTGTCCCTCTACCGCACGCCTGCCAGCATAGAAGCGGCATGGAAGTATTTCATCCTCTGCGGCGTCGGCATCGCCCAGGCCTTGTTCGGCACCATCCTGCTGTATTTCGCGGCAGAGAAGGTGCTCGGGAGCAGTGGCACGACGGCGCTGCTCTGGACCCATCTCAACCTGGTGAAGACACAACTGGAACCGACCGTGCTGGCACTGGCCTTCGTGTTCCTGTTGGTCGGCTACGGCACCAAGGTCGGTCTCGCTCCGCTCCACAACTGGCTGCCGGACGCCCACGCCGAAGGCCCCACCCCGGTGTCAGCGGTGCTCTCTGGCTTGCTGTTGAACGTCGCTCTCTATGCGGTGGTGCGTTGCAAGGTGCTGGTGCAGGGTTCACTCCAGAGCCATCTCGCCGGCAATCTGATGATGGGCTTCGGCCTGTTGTCGGTGGTCCTTGCGGCCTTCCTGTTATGGCGACAGCGGGACGTGAAGCGGCTGTTCGCATATTCCTCCATCGAGCATATGGGGATAGCGACCTTCGCCTTCGGCATGGGCGGACCGGTGGCGAACTTCGCGGCTCTGCTGCACATGACGGTGCACTCGCTGACCAAATCGGCGATCTTTTTCACGGTCGGCCATGCGGCACAGAAGGCCAGGACCCAGGTGATAGATCAGATCCGCGGCCTCATCACCGTGAGTCCCACCATCGGCTGGGGATTGATGCTGGGTGCCCTGGCCATCCTGGGGATGCCGCCGTTCGGGGTGTTCGCCAGCGAATTCCTGATCCTCATCACCGCCATGCGCGAGCACGCCTGGGCCACGCCGGTGCTGCTGCTGGCGCTGGGAGTGGCGTTCGGTGCCATCTTCGTGCGAGTGCAGGGCATGGTGTTCGGTGAGACCAACCTACAACGCCTGCCCCATTCACCGTCGCTGCTTCCGGTGTTCAGCCATATGGCCCTTGTGCTGATGCTGGGCCTGTACATGCCGCCTTACCTCGCGGAGTGGTACCGCGAGGCGGCGCTGTTGATCGGATAACTGCCATGGATACAGGAAAGCTGGGCCTGACAGCCAAAGCGCTCCCCGGTGCCGCTCCGGTCCGTATTGCGCGGGTCGACGCAGAACAGTTGCGCGCTCTATGTCAGGAGGTCATGGCGGAAGGTGGTCTGCTGCAGGCGATGTGGGCGTCGGACGAGCGGGATCGCGATGCAGGCTTTTTGCTGCGCGTGGCGCTGCAAGATTCGGAAGGGCTCCTCATCGCTGAACTGCCGATGGTAACGGAGGAAACAGGGTACCCGGATCTCACTGAGATCTTTCCAGCTGCGAGCCGCATGCAGCGCGCGGTGGACGATCTTCTGGGGCTGAGGAGTTGGAGCGGTGACACTCGGCCGTGGCTGAGACACGCCGCCTGGCCCGCGGACTATCTGCCGCTGCGTAGCGATGCCGTACTCGTGGAATCTGCCGCTATCAGGGACGAACACTACCGCTTCGTCCCGGTACAAGGCGAAGGCGTCCACGAGATCGCCGTCGGCCCCGTGCACGCTGGCGCCATCGAGCCGGGGCATTTCCGGTTCTCGGTCGTGGGCGAGAAAGTCTTGCGGCTGGAAGAACGTCTCGGGTACGCACATAAGGGTATCGAGCGCCGCTTTCAGGGGATGACAGTGGAGACCGGCCAGAGACTGGCTGCTCGGGTGTCCGGAGACTCGGCGGTCGCCTTCTCCTGGGCTTACTGCATGGCAGTCGAGAGCCTGAGCAACATGACCCCGCCGCCGCGCGCCCTCTGGTTGCGGGCCCTATGGCTGGAGCGGGAGCGCATCGCCAATCACCTGGGTGACCTCGGTGCCTTGGGGAATGACGCCGGGTTCGGCATGGGGCTGGCGCAGTTCTCGAGACTCAAGGAAGACCTCCTGCGCGCCAATGAGCGCGCCGTAGGTGCCCGCTATCCGATGGACGTGGTCGTCCCCGGAGGACTTTCTGCCGACCTGAACGATACTGAGCGCCAAGCCCTGATGAAGGATGTTGCGCCGCTCCGTGCCGAGATCCAGGCTCTACGCGAGATATACGATGACCACGCGGGCCTACAGGACCGATTTGTCGGCGCAGGACGAGTAGCACCGGAGCTGGCCAGGAAACTCGGTCTCATCGGCCTCGCTGGACGAGCCAGCGGCCAAGCCTGGGATCTGCGGACCGACCATCCTCATACTCCCTACGATCAGTTCGACATGCGTATGTGCGGGCGTCTCGAGGGAGATGTGGCAGCTAGAGTCGCCGTCCGTTTTGACGAGACACTCGAATCTCTGCGCTTTTGCGAGGCGATCCTGGACGCTCTACCAGGTGGTGATGTGAAGGCGAGTCTCGCCACGCCGGCAACCGGCCTGCTGGGCCTCGGCTGGGTGGAAGGTTGGCGCGGACCTGTATTGGTGGCGCTTGAGGTGGCTGACGATGGCCTCATCCGCCGCTGTCATCCTCACGACTGTTCCTGGCAGAACTGGCCTGTGATCGAGCACGCCATCATCGGCAACATCGTCCCGGATTTCCCGCTGATCAATAAGTCGTTCAACCTGTCATACAGTGGCCACGATCTTTGAGCGAGAAGCACATATGCTAAGGACGCTGAAAAAGATTACCGACATCGGCCTCGTCTCCGAGCCCATGCCAGCGGCAGAAGAACGATGGCGCTTGCGTAGCGAGATCGAAGGACGCATCTTGGCAGCCTTGGGCAGGGCTCTCTGTATCCGCCATGTGGATGCGGGCTCCTGTAACGGTTGTGAACTGGAGATCCATGCACTGAATAATCCCTACTACAACATCGAAGGGGCAGGGATCAAGTTCGTCGCGAGTCCGCGGCATGCAGACATGCTCCTCGTGACCGGTCCGGTGTCCAAGAACATGGTCGGCGCCCTGAAAAGGGTTTACGAAGCGACGCCGGAACCGAAACTGGTCGTCGCCGTCGGGGATTGCGGGAGTGGACGTGGGATCTTCTGCCCGAGTTATGCGGTGTGCGGCAGGGTGGCTGACGTGATCCCCGTGGACGTGGAGATTCCGGGGTGCCCACCATCGCCTACAGCTTTGCTGAAAGGCATCATGGCTGCGATTGCGGTAAGCCGATCGTAGGGAGACCTGATACGGATGAGTTAAGGGTCAGGTCGTGACATCATGCATTTTCGACAGGGATAGAAGACGCCGGGCAAATGGAGATAGACAGCATTGTCCTAACGGGCGCTTCGGCGCCCGTTCTATTCTGGTTCACTGATGTCATTGGGGTGGCGTCGGATGGGGGAGGGGCTAGGCGGCACGGTTCGCTTGTGCTGGAGTTGGCTTCAGAGACGTGAAGAATGCCGGGTGGCTCGCGCCACCTGCGCTGCTGCACGTCCCTGTGCCGCAGCCGGGACGGCCCATTCTGTCCTGCATGGTCGCTCGTCGCATGCGACTCGCTGTCACAAAAGATTCACTCAAATCGAGCGTGAAGTGTTAAATCAGAGGAGCGTCATCGGCGCTCCACTGATGTCGAGAGGCGCAGTCCGGAAGTCATCCTGGATCACGGCAAGCATCTGCCAGATGCCGCTCGCATCGCGCCGGGCATCCACCACTTCTCCCACCGGCGAACCTTGCGCGAGGACTTCATCACCGGGCCTCAGGCTGGAAGTGCTCTCACAAGCGGCCCGCAGCATGTGGCGTTTCACGCCGCCCCGGTAGTGGGCCCTAGCGATGACTTCCTGGCCGATGTAGCAACCTTTCTTGAAGTCGATGGCGCCCAGCTGGTCAAGGTTCAGCATCTGCGCCACGAAGTGCTCGGAAGTCTCGGGATAGACCGTGGGCTCACCCGCCAGTATCTTGCCCAGCGCCCAGGAGTCTTCGTCTCCTGCAGTCCTAGCGGCTTCCCAGCGTTCTTTGAGGGCAGTCAGTTC
>DATIVR010000047.1:0-11691 GCA_035465695.1 Gammaproteobacteria bacterium | reverse complement strand
GTGTGAAGGCGCCGCCGTCCCTGGCGGCGCCCTTCGGCTGAGCTTGCTCGCTCCAGTGCTCGCCGGCATCCAAGGGGACGGGAGAACTCGCGGCACTTGCTCTTACCCCCGTAGCGCGAGCCGAGCACTGGACTGAGCAAGGCAAGCCCCGAAGGGGGCGAAGGCAGGATGCCGAGCTCCCGCACCCGGCACAGGGATATGCCGTGTGCGGGACTCCGCAGCGAAGGAAGCGCGCAGGGAAGGTGCGGCTTCCGCACCCCGCGCTCCGGGCGAGCGCTTTTGGTTACTTTTGGCGCCGCCAAAAGTAACCCGGCCCCCGGGAGGGGCCGGAACCCCGCAGGGATGCGGGATATTCTTGGTAAACTCCGCGCCATGAAATTCGAGCTCATCAAGGAGTCTGACGGTGCGCGCCGTGGGCGCCTGCTATTTGATCGCGGTGTCGTGCAGACACCCGCGTTCATGCCGGTAGGCACCTATGGCACCGTCAAGGCCATGACGCCGGAGGAGCTGAAGGAGATCGGCGCCGAGATCATCCTCGGCAACACCTTCCACCTCATGCTGCGTCCCGGCACCGAGGTCATCCGCGCTCACGGCGACCTGCACGACTTCATGCATTGGGACCGGCCCATCCTGACCGACTCCGGCGGCTTCCAGGTGTGGAGCCTCGCCGAGCTGCGCAAGATCACGGAAGAGGGCGTGAGCTTCCAGTCGCCGGTGAACGGCGACAAGGTGTTCCTCTCGCCGGAGGAGTCCATCCGCATCCAGCATGAGCTGGGGTCGGACATCGTCATGGTGTTCGACGAGTGCACGCCGTATCCCGCCTCGGAGGCGGAGGCCCGTGCGTCCATGGAGCTGTCGCTGCGCTGGGCCAAGCGCTCCCGCGCGGCCCACGACGGCCATTCTTCCGCGTTGTTCGGAATCGTGCAGGGCGGCATGTATGCAGGACTGCGTCGCGAGTCCCTCGAGGGGCTCACGGCCATCGGCTTCGACGGCTATGCCATCGGCGGACTGTCGGTGGGTGAGACCGAGGAGGAACGGCTGGACGTGCTGGAGGCCCTCAGACCCCATCTGCCCAAGGACCGGCCACGCTACCTGATGGGCGTGGGCACCCCGGAGGACCTGGTGGAGTCGGTGGCTCGCGGCGTGGATATGTTCGACTGCGTGATGCCCACCCGCAATGCCCGCAACGGGCACCTCTTCACCAGCGAGGGGGTGGTCCGCATCCGCAACAGCGCCTACCTGAAGGATACGCGGCCCCTGGACCCGGCCTGCAGCTGTTACACCTGCCGGAACTACAGCCGGGCCTATCTCAAGCACCTGGAGAAGTGCGGGGAGATCCTAGCGCCCCGCCTCATGACGCTGCATAACCTGCATTTCTACCAGTCGGTGATGCGTGCCATGCGGGAGGCCATCGAGGCAGGCCGCTTCGGCGCCTGGGCGGCCGACTTCCTGGCCCGCCGCCGCGTCCCATCCGTGCCGGAAGCCCTGGCCGATTAGGCCCCAGGGCGGTGCCGAGGGGTCCCGCCCACCCCCCGGACGTTGTAGAATCCGGCCTTCCAAAGCCGGGCCTGATGCCCGGTTTCGTTTGCCGAGGACAGCTTCCCATGAGTTTCTTCATCACCGATGCTTATGCCGCCGCGGGCGGCGCCCAGGACGGCAGCGGCTTGGGCTTCATCCTGACCCTCGCCGGCATGATCGCCATCTTCTATTTCCTGATGATCCGTCCCCAGCAGAAGCGCCAGAAGGAGCACACTGCGCTGCTCTCGGCGCTCTCCAAGGGCGACGAACTGGTGACCAGCGGCGGCATGCTGGGCAGGGTGACCGAGGTGGGCGACCAGTTCGTGAGCCTCGAGATCGCCAAAGGCGTCGAGGTGAAGATCCAGAAGCAATCCGTGGGCGCCGTGCTGCCCAAGGGCACTCTCAAGAACATCTGATCCGGGAATCCAGCCCATGTCCGCGATGAACCGTTATCCCCTGTGGAAGAACCTGCTGGTGGTGGTGATCACCCTGACGGGACTCCTGTTCGCGCTGCCCAACCTGTATGGCGAGGACCCCTCGGTGCAGGTATCGACGAAGGGCGCGACGCTCACCACCGATGACGAGAACAAGGCCGAGGATGCGCTGAAGGCCGCCAAGGTGCCCTTCACGTCCGCGACCATCGAGGACAAGACCCTGGTGGTGCGTTTCCCGGACACCGACACCCAGCTGCACGGCCTGGACGTGATCCGCCAGACCCTGGGCGCGAACTACACCGCGGCCATGAACCTGGCGCCGCGCACCCCGGCGTGGATGCAGGCCATCGGCCTCAAGCCCATGGCCAAGGGCCTGGACTTGCAGGGCGGCGTGCACTTCCAGCTGCTGGTGGACCTGAACGCGGCGGCGCAGAACCGCCTGCAGCGGTCCACCAACGACATGCGCAGCACCCTGCGCGGGAAGCTGATCCGCTATCAGGACATCTCGCTCACCGGCAACACCATCACGCTGCAGCTCTCTTCGCCCGAGGACCTGGCCAAGGCCCGCGACCTGCTTTCCAGCAACTACCCCGAGTACCACGTGGTCGCCGGTAGCCAGCCCAACACGCTGCTGGCCTCCTTGAGCGACCAGGACATGAACCAGCTGCGGCAGCAGGCGGTGGAGCAGAACATCACCACCCTGCGCAACCGCGTGAACGAGTTGGGTGTCGGTGAACCCATCGTGCAGCAGCAGGGTCCCAGCAGCATCGTGGTGGAACTGCCCGGCGTGCAGGACGCAGCCCATGCCAAGGACATCCTGGGCGGCACCGCCACCCTGGAGTTCCGGCTGGTGGACTACACCGGCAACGCGTTGGAGGCCCAGCAGACCAACCATGTGCCGCTGGACGACCAGCTGTTCACCATGAAGGGCAGCAACAACCCGGTGTTGCTGAAGCGTGACGTGATCGCCAGCGGTGACCAGCTCACCGGCGCGCAATCCGGCACCGACACCGAGAGCGGCACGCCGGACGTGAGCGTGACCTTGAACTCCGCCGCCGCCGCCAAGATGGCGGATACCACCCGCGAGAACCTGGGCAAGCCCATGGCGGTGCTGTTCATCGAGACCAAGAGCGAGACCCACATGGTGAACGGCCAGCCGGTCATCACCCACAGCAAGGTCTACTCGGTGATCAACGTGGCGACCATCCAGGGCATCTTCAGCAGCCGCTTCCACATCACGGGACTGGGTCAGGATGAGGCCAAGGACCTGGCCATCATGCTGCGCGCCGGCTCGCTGGCGGCGCCGATGGACTTCATCGAGGAGCGCACCGTAGGCCCGAGCCTCGGCGCCGAGAACATCAAGCAGGGCTTCTACGCCGCGCTGTTGGGCTTCGCCCTGGTGGTGGGTTTCATCGGCCTCTATTACAAGCTCTTCGGCGTGATCGCGGACCTCGCCGTGTTCATGAACCTGGTACTGACGGTGGCGCTGCTGTCGTTGATCCAGGCGACGTTGACCCTGCCCGGCATCGCCGGCATCGTGTTGACCTTGGGCATGGGCGTGGACGCCAACGTGCTCATCAACGAGCGCATCCGCGAAGAGGTGCGCAACGGCAACTCGCCGCAGGCGGCGATCGATGCGGGCTACCGGCACGCCTTCGCCACCATCGTGGACGCGCACGTCACCACCCTGGTGGCGGCGTTCATGCTGTTCCTGTTCGGCTCGGGTCCGGTGAAGGGCTTCGCCGTGACGCTGTCGCTCGGCATCATCACCTCGCTGTTCACCGCCATCATGGGCACACGCTCGCTGGTGAACGGCATCTTCGGCGGCCGCAAGCTCAACAAGCTGCCGGTTTGACCGATTCGGAGTAGACGACGATGGAATTCTTCCACAAAGTTCCCCACATCAACTTCCTGGGCCTGCGCAAGTTCGCCATGACCATGTCGGTGGTGGTGCTGATCGCCGCCATCGCTTCCCTGGCGGTCCGCGGCCTCAACTTCGGCGTCGACTTCACCGGCGGCGTGACCGTGGAGGTGGCCTACCCGGGCGCCGCCGACCTCGGCAAGGTGCGCGCGGCCCTGGCGGCCGCCGGCTACGACAAGGCCATCGCCCAGAACTACGGCACTCCGCAAGAAGTGCTGATCCGTCTGCAGACCGCCAAGGGTGAATCCGACAAGGATGCGGGCAGCAAGGTGCTGGCGGCGCTGCAGAAGTCTGAACCGAACGTCAAGCTCATGAGTGTGAACTTCGTGGGTCCCGAGGTGGGCAAGGACCTGGCCAACAAGGGCTCCATCGCCTTCTTCGCCACCCTGATCATGATCCTGCTGTATATCGTGTGGCGCTTCGAGTGGCGCTTGGCGGTCGGCGCCGTGGCCGCGACCCTGCACGACGTGGTGTTCGTGGTGGGATTCTTCTCGCTGCTGCACATCGAGTTCGACCTGAACGTGCTGGCCTCGGTGCTCGCGGTGATGGGCTACTCCGTGAACGACACGGTGGTGGTGTTCGACCGCATCCGAGAGGACTTCCGCAAGATGCGCAAGGGCACGCCCATCGAGATCATGAATGCCGCCATCAACGAGACCCTGTCCCGCACCATCATCACCTCGGGCGTGACCTTGCTGGTGGTGATCGCGCTGCTGATACTGGGCGGCCCGATCCTGCACGGCTTCTCGCTGGCCCTGTTCGTGGGCATCATCGTGGGCACGTATTCGTCGATCTACATCGCCAGTGCCACGGCGCTGTTGCTGGGCGTAAGCAAGTCTGACCTGATGCCTGTTCAAAAGGATAAGGTCGTGGACGATATGCCCTGATAGGGCGGTCCAGGCAGAAAAGAGAAGGGCGCCGCGAGGCGCCCTTCTCGTTTGCGAGGGTCGGCGAGTATCAGTTCGGTAGCAACGGCTTGAATTCGTCCGCCAGCAATTTGAAGATCTTTGGGCCGCCGCACAGGACGTTGCCGTCTTCCGGCATGCCGGTGCGGCCGTCGAGATAGCCGACGCTGCCACCGGCTTCCTGCACCATGAGCAGGCCGGCGGCCATGTCCCATTCCTTGAGGCCCAGCTCCCAGAAGCCGTCCATGCGGCCCGCAGCCACGTAGGCGAGGTCGAGGGCGGCAGAGCCGGCACGGCGGATGCCGGCGGTCTTGGAGGCCACGGCGCCGAACATCTTCATGTACAGCTCCAGGTTCTGCTGCTCACGGAACGGAAAGCCGGTGCCGATGAGGGCACCATCCAGCGTCTTCTGACCGGTGACGCGGATGCGCTTGCTGTTGAGCTGGGCGCCGCCGCCGCGGGCGGCGGTGAAGAGTTCGTTGCGCAGGGGATCGAACACCACCCCGTGCTCCAGCCGGCCGCGGTGCTTCACGGCGATGGACACGGAGAACTGCGGGAAGCCATGCAGGAAGTTGGTGGTGCCGTCCAGGGGGTCGATGACCCAGGTCCATTCGGCATCACGGCCGCCGCGAACGCCGGCTTCTTCACCGAGGATGGCATGGTCGGGGTAGGCGGCGCGGATGATCTGGACGATCTCGTCCTCGGCCTGGCGGTCCACTTCGCTCACGAAGTCGTTGCGTTCCTTGGCCTTCACGGTGAGGGTATCCACCCGGTCCACGTAGCGGACGATGAGGTCGCCCGCTTTGCGCGCGGCGCGGATGGCGATGTTCAACAAGGGTTGCATGGAACCTCTCCTGACGACAGGAAACGTGAGCGAAGTTGGAAAAGAACAGGCGCGGACGAAGGCGCGCATGCGTAGAATATCAGAATGGACAAGGACTTAGCTAATCGCCTGCGTATCGTGCTGGTGGAGACGAGCCATCCGGGCAACATCGGCGCGGCCGCGCGCGCCATGAAGACCATGTGTCTCAGCCGTCTGGTACTGGCGAATCCGGCGGAGTTCCCCCACAGCGACGCCAGCGCGCGGGCTTCCGGGGCGGCGGATTTGTTGGAGCAGGCGCAGGTGGTGCCGACCCTGGATGAGGCGCTGGCGGGCTGCACCCTGGTGGCGGGCACCAGCGCGCGGCAGCGGGGCATCGGACCGCCGGTACTTTCGCCCCGGGAATGCATGGAGCGGCTGCATGCGGCTGCTGCGGCTGGCCAGGAGACGGCACTGCTGTTCGGCCGCGAGCGCACCGGACTCACCAACGATGAACTCAGCCGCTGCCATATCCTGGTCAACATCCCGTCGAATCCAGAGTACAGCTCACTCAACCTCGCCGCCGCGGTACAGGTATTGGGTTATGAGTGGATGCTGGCGAAGGGCGCCGGTCCTGTGGCGACGCCGTCGGAGGATATCCCGGCCACCGCGGAGGAGATGGAACGGTTCTACGAACACGTCGAGTCCGCCGCCTTGGAGACCGGTTTCCTGGACCCGGCCAATCCCAAGCACTTGATGCGGCGTATCCGGCGCCTGTTCAACCGGGCCCAGCCGGACCAGAACGAGGTGCATATCCTGAGGGGGCTGCTCTCGGCGCTGCAAAGGCCGAAGACCCGCCGCGGCAATACCTGACAGTAAAGCTTGGTTATAATGACGGCCGTCTCTCAAGGGTCCCCACGAGGCGCCCATGAAGCTCACCACCAAAGGACGTTACGCGGTCACCGCACTCCTGGACTTGGCCCTGCACGATAGTGAAGGACCGGTCTGCCTTAACGAGATCGCCACGCGTCAGGACATATCGCTGCCTTACCTGGAGCAGCTATTCACGCGCCTGCGGCGCCGCGGCCTGGTGGCCAGCACCCGCGGGCCGGGCGGCGGTTACAATCTGGGCAAACCCGCGGCGGAGATCGCCGTGGCGGAGATCATCAGCGCGGTGGACGAGTCGTTCGATGCCACCCGGTGTGGCGGCGAGCGCGACTGCCACGGCGGTAAGGCCTGTCTCACTCACGAGCTGTGGGAGGACCTCAGCCGCGAGGTGCACCGATTTCTGCGCGGCGTCACGCTGGCCCAGCTCATGCAATCCAATGCGGTGCGCAGCGTGGCGGCGCGCCAGGAGCAGGAGCACGTGATCAAGTTCATGCCCCGGAGCCGCGTGGCCTCTTAGACTTCCAGATGTCCATGAGCATCTACCTCGACCATAACGCCACCGCTCCGCTGGATCCACGGGTCCTGGAGGCCATGCAGTCCTGGCTTGCCGGCGCGCACGGCAATCCCGCCAGCGTGCATCGGCCGGGTCGCGCGGCTCACGAAGCATTGGAGCAGGCCCGCGCCGAGGTGGCGGCGCTCGTCAACGCCAAACCGGCCGAGGTGGTGTTCACCGGCGGCGGCACCGAGGCGGACAACCTGGCGCTGAAGGGCGTCTGCGCCGGCGCGCCGAAGGGCCGGTTGCTGGTGGGTGCCATCGAGCACAGCGCCGTGCTGGGCCCGGCGGACGCCCTCGCCAAGCTGGGTTGGGACGTGCGGCGGCTGCCGGTGGACCAGGATGGACATTACGATCTGCTCGCGCTGGATGCGGCGCTGGCGGGGAAGGACGTGACGCTGGTCTCGACCATGCTCGCCAACAACGAGACCGGCGTGCTGCAGGACCTGCCCGGCATCGCCCGGCGCGCGCATGCGGCAGGCGCGCTGCTGCACTGCGATGCGGTGCAGGCTGTGGGCAAGATACCGGTGGACTTCCACAGCCTGGGAGCGGATCTCATGACGCTCTCGGCCCACAAGCTCAACGGCCCTCGCGGCGTGGCCGCCCTGATCATGGACCGGCGGGTGGACCTTACGCCGCTGGTGCATGGCGGCGGTCAGGAGCAAGGTCTGCGCGGCGGCACCGAGAACCTGGCTGGCATCGTGGGCTTCGGCAAGGCCGCGGCCTTGGCCAAGCAGGAGTTGCCGCAACGGGCAGCCCATGCGAAGAAGCTGCGCGACGCGCTGGAAGCGGACGTGCGCAGGTTGCCGGGCGCACGCATCTTCTCGGGCAGCGCGGAACGCCTGCCCAATACCCTGCAGTTCGGCATCGAAGGCCTGGACGGCGAGTGGCTGGTGATGGAACTGGATAAGCGCGGCATCGCGGTGTCCAGTGGCTCCGCCTGTCACAGCGGCAGCGGCGAACCCAGCCATGTATTGACGGCCATGGGCTACGAGCCGGCGATCGCCAAGGGCGCCCTGCGGGTGAGCTTCGGCCTCGGCAATACCCAGCAGGATGTCGCTTCGGTCTTGAAGGCTCTGCAGGAGATCGTGGCCACGCGTTCCGCCAAGGTGGCGGCAGTGGGATGGTGAAGACATGACGCTTTACATGGATTACGCGGCCACCACGCCGCTGGACCCGAAAGTCGCGATCCGCATGGCGGCACATCTCACCGCCGACGGGGTGTTCGCCAATCCCGCATCGACCCATGCGCCGGGCCGTGCCGCCCGCGCGGCGGTGGAGGAGGCGCGCGCCCAGGTGGCGGCGCTGGTGGGTGCCTCTCCCGATGAGATCGTATTCACCTCCGGGGCCACCGAGTCGGACAACCTGGCTATCAAGGGCACCGCGCGCTTCCGCCGCGACAAGGGCAAGCACATCGTCACCTCGCGCATCGAGCATAAGGCGGTGCTGGATGCCTGCAAGCAGCTGGCGAAGGAAGGGTTCGAGATCACCTGGTTGAAGCCCGACGCCGACGGCCTGATACAGCCGGAAGCGGTGGAAGCCGCATTGCGGCCGGACACGGTGCTGGTGACGCTCATGCATGCCAACAACGAGCTGGGCACGCTCACGGACATCGCCGCCATCGGCAAACTTGTGCGCGGCCGGGGCATCGTGTTCCATGTGGATGCGGCCCAATCCGCGGGCAAACTGCCCATCGACCTCAAGGCGCTGGACGTGGATCTCATGTCCTTCGCCGCCCACAAGGTCTACGGACCCAAGGGCATGGGAGCGCTGTACGTGCGCCGCGAACCGCGCGTGAATCTGGAACCCCTGATCCACGGCGGCGGCCACGAGCAGGGTCTGCGGTCCGGGACACTCGCTACGCACCAGATCGTGGGCATGGGCGAGGCGTTCAAGCAGGCGCAGGAACTCTTGCCGACCGAAGCGCCGCGCATCGCCGCGCTACGCGAGCGACTGTGGGCGGGATTGCAGCAGATCCCCGGTGCGATCCTCAATGGTCATGAGACGCAGCGCCTGCCTGGCATCCTCAACGTGAGCTTCCCGGGAGTGGAAGGCGAGAGCCTGCTCTATGCCTGTGAGGGCGTAGCCATCTCCAGCGGCTCCGCGTGCAACGCCGCGGACCGGGAACCGTCCTACGTGCTGCGGGCCCTGGGACGGGACGATCAACTGGCCGGCGCCAGCCTGCGTTTCAGCCTGGGCCGCTTCAGCACGGAGGCAGACGTGGACCAAGTGGTGGCGCTGGTGACCGAGCAATACCGGCGCCTCACGGCGCTGGTGGCCTGAGCCATGGCGCGTGATCCCCTCGAATACAGCGATATCGTGATGGCGCATTTCCGTGCGCCGCGCAACGCAGGCGGTTTCCCGGAGGGCACGCCGGACGTGACGGTAGGTGAGGCAGGGAACCGCAAGCACGGCCGCGAGATCCGGCTGGAGTTGAAGCTTGCGGACGGCCGCGTGGAGGCCTGCCGTTATCGTGTGTATGGCTGCCCGGCCACCATCGCGCTCTGTTCGGTCCTGAGTGAACGTGTCGTGGGCTGCACACGGGAAGAGGCGGTGGATCTGGGCGGCTTGAGTCTCGCGGAGGAGCTGGAACTGCCTGTCCCCAAGCGGGCCGCGGCGCTCTTGCTGGAAGACGCGTTACGGGCGGCCCTGGGCCCGGCGCGGTATAATGCTGACTGATATGGGCATCAGCCTCACTCCCAGCGCCGCCGAGCGCGTCAAGAGCCACCTGCAGCAGAAGGCGGGTGCCATGGGCTTGCGCCTGGGCGTGAAGAAGACCGGTTGCTCCGGTTTCGCCTACGTGGTGGATTACGCTGAGACCGCTGCGGCCAACGACGTGGTGTTCGAGGATCAGGGCGTGAAGGTGGTGGTGGACCGCGAGAGCCTCCCTATGCTGGATGGCACCCGGGTGGACTATGTCCGTAAGGGGCTGAACGAGTCTTTCCAGTTCACGAATCCGAATGTGAAGGACGAATGCGGCTGCGGTGAGAGTTTCACGGTCTAAAGCCGGTTTTTCTGCTCCAAATCCCTCTCTAAACGCCTGATTTCATTGCCTGTACCGGCCCCCAGCCGGTAAAATCTGCCGTCTGAAAATCGCCGGAAGTCCCGGGCCCCTGAGGGCTCCAGGGCGGGCTGACCCGCCTCGCACGTCCTGTGCCCGAGTCTCCGGTTCCCTATCAACTTCCAAGTGTCCGGAGAACCGTCTCGTGGCTATCGAACGTACCCTGTCCATCGTCAAACCCGACGGCGTGGCGAAGAACCTCATCGGTGAGGTCTACGCCCGCTTCGAGAAGGCCGGTCTCAAGATCGTCGCCGCCCGCATGCTGCACCTGACCCGCGCCCAGGCCGAGGGTTTCTACGCGGTGCACCGCGAGCGTCCTTTCTTCAAGCCGCTGGTGGACTTCATGATCTCGGGTCCGGTGATGGTCACGGTGCTGGAAGGCGAGGGCGCGATCCTCAAGAACCGCGACATCATGGGCGCCACCGATCCCAAGAAGGCCGCCAAGGGCACGATCCGCGGCGACTTCGCCCAGACCGTGGACGAGAACATGGTGCACGGCTCCGATGCCGCCGAGACGGCCAAGCAGGAGATCGCGTACTTCTTCTCCGACCTCGACGTGGCTCCGCGGACCCGTTGATACAACGATGGCCGGCGACGCCACAACCAAGGTGAACCTGCTGGGCCTGGACCGCCAGGCGCTGGAGGCTTTCTTCGTCCAGTTGGGCGAGAAGCCGTTCCGTGCCCGCCAGCTCATGAAGTGGGTGTATCACCAGGGCGTCGCCGACTTCGACCTGATGACCGACCTCGGCAAGGGCCTGCGCGAGAAGCTCAAGGCCTCTGCCGAGGTGCGGCCGCCGGAAGTGATCACCGAGCAACTCTCGGAAGACGGCACCCGCAAGTGGTTGCTGCGCATGGATGCCAGCAACAACATCGAGACCGTGCTGATCCCCGACGACGAGCGCGGCACGCTCTGCATCTCCTCGCAGGTGGGATGCGCCATGGATTGCAGCTTCTGCGCCACCGGCAAGCAGGGTTTCAACCGCAACCTCACGGCGTCCGAGATCATCGGCCAGGTATGGATGGCGAACCAGCGGCTGGGCGCGAAGCCCGGCACCGACAGGGCCATCACCAACATCGTGTTCATGGGCATGGGTGAGCCGCTCGCCAACTACAAGCATGTGCTCACCGCCATCAAGGTGCTGGTGGACGACTTCGGCTACGGCCTGTCCAAGCGCCGCGTGACGGTGAGCACCTCGGGCCTGGTGCCGACCATGTATAAGCTCGCCGAGGATTGCGACGTGGCGCTGGCCGTATCGTTGCATGCGCCGAGCGACCCGTTACGCGACGTGCTGGTACCCATCAACAAGGTCCATCCGATCGAAGAACTGATGCAGGCCTGCCGCAGCTACGTGGACGCGAAGGACCACCGGCATGTGCACGTGACGTTCGAGTACGTGATGCTGGAGGGCGTGAACGACAGCCTGGAGCACGCCAAGCAGCTCGCCGCCGTGGTGAAGGACGTGCCCTGCAAGATCAACCTGATCCCCTTCAATAGCTTCCCCGGCACCCAGTACCGGCGCTCCCCGCAGGCGGCCATCGACCGCTTCGCAGAACTGCTGTGGCAGAAGGGCATCGTCACCATCACCCGCCGCACCCGCGGCGACGACATCGA
>DATIVR010000046.1:0-1651 GCA_035465695.1 Gammaproteobacteria bacterium | reverse complement strand
GACGAATCCATGCTGACCGGCGAATCGATCCCGGTGCAGAAATCTGCCGGCGAGCGTGTGAGCGGTGGCAGCCTGAATCAGCAAGGCAGCTTCATCATGCAGGCCGAACGGGTCGGGTCAGACACACTGTTGGCCCGCATCGTGCATATGGTGGGCGAAGCGCAGCGCAGCCGCGCTCCCATCCAGAGTCTGGCGGATAAGGTATCAGGCTGGTTCGTGCCGGCGGTGGTGCTCTGCGCCTTGTTGGCGGCGGCGGCCTGGACTCTGTGGGGACCTGCGCCTGCATTCGGTCATGCTCTGGTGGCTGCCGTGTCCGTGCTCATCGTCGCCTGTCCTTGTGCTCTCGGCCTCGCAACGCCCATCTCGGTGATGGTAGGCGTGGGCCGCGGTGCCCAGTCCGGCGTGCTTATCAAGGATGCGCAAGCCCTGGAACGGCTGGAGCAGGTTGATACGCTGGTAGTGGACAAGACCGGGACCCTGACCGAAGGTCGGCCCGTGCTGCAGATGGTGAAGGTCATGCGAGGCTTCACCGAAGCGGAACTGCTCGGTCTCGTGGCAGGACTCGAGTCCGCAAGCGAACATCCGCTCGCCGCCGCCATCGTGGCGGGTGCCAAGGCGCATGGCATCACGCCGGTCAAGGCCGAGAGTTTCAAAGCGGTGCCGGGGAAAGGAGTGCATGGGACGCTCGCAGGCAGACAGGTACTCGCGGGTAACGCGAAGCTGCTGGAAGAAGCGGGTATAACCGCTACTTCGCTCGAGCAGCAAGCCGAAGAGCTGCGTGGCAAAGGCTTGAGCCTGATGCTGGTGGCGGTGGACGGCATGCCCGCCGGCCTCATCGGCGTGGCCGATCCCATCAAGCCGAGCAGCGCGGAGGCGGTGGGCCTGCTCAAGGCCTCCGGCATACGCATCGTGATGCTCACAGGTGATAACGCTGTCACCGCCCAGGCTGTCGCTTCGGCACTCGGCATCGACGAAGTGCATGCAGGCGTTTTGCCCCAGGACAAACACGAGATTGTCGGCCGCCTGCAGCAGGAGGGTCGCGTGGTGGCTATGGCCGGTGACGGGGTCAACGACGCGCCCGCCCTGGCCCGTGCCGACGTTGGCATCGCGATGGGCACGGGGACCGATGTGGCCATGGAGAGCGCGCCGGTGACGCTGGTGAAGGGCGACCTGCGTGCCATCGCGCGCGCCCGCAACCTGAGCCGGCAGACGTTGTGGAACATCCGCCAAAACCTGTTCTTTGCCTTCGTCTACAACGCATTGGGCGTGCCGGTGGCGGCTGGTGTGCTGTACCCCATATCCGGCCTGGTGTTGAGCCCCATGCTGGCGGCGGCCGCCATGAGCTTCAGTTCCGTCTCCGTCATCGGCAACGCCCTCCGGCTGCGGCGCGCCAGGCTCTGAGGGATGATCCGTGCGAAAGACCCATATCGCTGTGACGGTGCTTTCCCTCTGTTTCGGACTCATCGCCCAGGTGGCGGGCGCCGATGACATGACCGGCACACCCGGCGGCGGGATGGATATGCACGGCGCCTTCGGCGCCTATGGCATGAGCCGCGAGGCTTCCGGCACCAGCTGGCAGCCGGAGGCAGCGCCCATGGAAGGCATCATGGACATGGATGGGGAGTGGATGACCATGCTGCACGGTTATGCG
>DATIVR010000045.1:0-8090 GCA_035465695.1 Gammaproteobacteria bacterium | reverse complement strand
GCCTGCGGAGCCTGGGTTGGCGGGACATAGGTCTGGGCCGGATCCGCCGCCAGCACGAAAGCGTTGGCGTCCAGGAGCTTGTCCTGTTGCTCGTTCTTCTCGCGGATGCCGCTGGCCAGCTTCTGCAACTGGTCCACGTACTTGCCCACGATGTCGGCGAACGAGCCATAGCTGTAGGGCAATACATCGGCGTCAGCGAAGCGCAGCACCGTATGGCCCGCCACCTCGCTCAGCGCCACCCCGTACCTGAAGCCCGGATCGCTGAAGCGGTTGGTATGGTCCCAGGAATCGTACAGCGAGTGATAGTCACCGCCCTCGCCCTCGCCGAAGAAGCCGGCGTCCAGCGATGCGATCCCCAGGTGATCTATGAACACCGTGTAGTCCGAACCCGAACCCAGCGCACCCAGTGGCAGGTCCTGGCCGGTGGCTGCGAGCGTCGCCTGGTCACCGTTGTCATCGGGATTACGGAAGTTGTCGACGCGGACCAGAGCACGTTTCCGCGCATCCAGGCTCACACGGGTCTCAGGGTCGGTGATCCCCTTGGAGACCTGGTCGAACATGGTCTGCAACGAGTGCGAACCCTCGGCAAACAGGAAGCCGTGACTGTCGTTGTCCGTGTTGAAGTACAGCACCGCTTTCTTCTGTAACTCCTCGGCATGGGTCTCGGCCCACTCGGTGGAACCCAGGAGGCCGGGCTCCTCGCCGTCCCAGCTCGCATAGATCAGGGTGCGCTTGGGTCTCCAGCCTTGTTTCATCAGCGTGCCGATGGCCTGAGCCTCATCCAGCATCGCCACGTTGCCGGTCAAGGGGTCATCGGCACCGAACACCCACCCGTCGTGGTGATTGCCGCGCACGATCCACTGGTCGGGATACTCGCTGCCCTTGGCCATGGCGATCACGTCATACACCGGTTTCTGCTGCCAGTCGTTGACGACCTTGAGGTGCACCTTCGCCGGACCAGGCCCGATGTGATAAGTGAGAGGCAGGCCGCCGCGCCAGGCCTCCGGCACCACCTGACCCTCCAACGCGGAGAGCAGCGGTTTCGCATCAGCATAGGAGATGGGCAACACCGGGATCTTCAACACGGTCTTGGCATCGTCCAGGTTGAAGTGACCCGGTTTCGAAGGCGACCCCTTGCCGGGAGTCAGCGGATCTCCCGGATAGATCGACATGTCCGCGACTGAGCCGCGCTGCACGCCCTCCTCGGGACGGAATGCTCCCTTCGGATACACGTCGCCCTGCACATAGCCGTCGTCCGCCGGATCGGAATAGATGATGCAGCCGACCGCGCCGTGCTGCCAGGCGAGCTTGGGCTTGAGACCGCGCCAGCCTTCGCCATAGCGGGCGATCACTATCTTGCCCTTGACGTCCACGCCGTGACGCTCCAATTCCTTGTAGTCGTCCGGCATGCCGTAGTTCACGTAGACCAGGGGCGCGGTCACGTCGCCATCGGCGCCGTAGGCGTTATAGGGAGGCAGCACGTCCGCAGTGAGCGAGGAGGTGCTGTCACCCGGCACCGGGGGCTCATGCAGCGTGGTCTTGAAGTTCGTCGGCGCCACCAATTCCAGCGCCTCTTCCTTGGGGGTGGGATACAGCACATAGAAAGTCTCGATGTGCGCGTCCCAACCCCAGGACTGGAACAGCTTCAGCATCATCTCGGCGTTGGCCTTGTCGTGGGGTGTGCCCACGTTGTTGGCGCCCGAGGCCATCTCCTTGTCCCAGTCGCTCTGTCGCTGGGCTGACAGCAGGGCATCGAAGCGCTGTTCCAGGCTCTGCTCTTGGCTCGCATCATCGGTGGAGAATCCGACCATGGTGGGCGACGGTTCGCCCGCCGCCGCCACGCTTAGGGTGAGGATGCCTGCCAGGGCGGTGAGCGGCAGGGTCAGGAGTTTCGCGGACCACGGACGACGCATGGGAGACCTCGCGATACGGGGGGAAGAGGGGATGAAAGGGGTTTAGATGATACGACCGGGGCAAAGGTTCCGCCCATAGCGGTCACCCGCGTAAAGAACGGCTATTTCAGGCACTTTCCTGCTTGAGCGCGCGGCCCATGAGGGCCTCCACGGCACTACGGGCCGCTTGCTCCTCGTACACGATGCGATATATCTGCTCGCAGATGGGCATCTCCACCCCGAGACGCTTGGCGAGCACATGCACGGCTTCAGCGGCATACACGCCTTCCACCACCTGGCCGATCTCCGTGCCCACCTGCTTCACGCTCTTGCCGGTGGCGAGTCCAAGCCCCATGCGCCGGTTGCGGGACTGATCGTCGGTGCAAGTGAGCACCAGATCTCCGAGGCCGGTTAGGCCCTGGAAAGTCTCGGGTCTGGCGCCGAGCTTGGCACCAAGTCGCGCGATCTCCGCGAGACCGCGGGTGATGAGGGCGGCGCGGGCATTGGCGCCGAAGCCCAGTCCGTCGCTGATGCCACAACCGATAGCGATGATGTTCTTGACGGTGCCTCCCACCTCCACGCCGGTGAGGTCGTCGGAGGTGTAGGCCCGGAATACCGGGCTCGCCAAGGCCTGCGCGAGATCGGCAGCGAATCGGAGGTCGCCGGAAGCGATGGTCACGGCAGTGGGCATGCCGCGCGCCACTTCCTTGGCGAAGGTGGGGCCGGAGAGCACGGCGAAGGGAACCTTGCCGCCGAAGACCTCCTTCGCCACCTCATGGAGCAGTTTGCCGCTTTCCATCTCGAAACCCTTGGTCGCCCATGCAAGGCGCAGGGTCTTCGGCTTGCAGTCAGCGATGAGCTTGAGCGTCGCGCGAAAGCCGTGGCTCGGCACCACCACCAGGAGGTCGTCACACGCCGCCACGAGCTTGGACAGCTCGAACTCGATGGTGATGGGCTCGGGGAACGGGCAGCCTGGCAGGAAGCGCTTGTTCTCGCGGTCCTTGGGCAGAGGTTCAAGCTCGCTCCGGTCTACTGACCAGAGCTGCACCGCACGGCCATTGCGCGCCAGCGCGATGGCGAGTGCGGTGCCCCAGGAACCGGCGCCGACGATACCGATGGGTCGAGCGCCGGCCATGCCGGTACTACTGCTGCTTCGCGGCTTCTGCCGCCTGGGCCATGCTTTCCATCATGACCGCATCGAAGTTCACGGGCTGCAACAGCAACGCCGGCATGCTGCCTTTCAGCACCAGGTCCGATATGGCCTCGCGGGCATACGGGAACAGGATGCTCGGACAGTAGCTCATGAGGATGGCATTCAGCTCGGACTCGTTGAAACCGGCGATGGTGAAGAGGCCCGCCTGATGCACCTCCGCCACGAACACGCTGCGGCCTTCCGCCTGCGCATCGGCGGTGACGATGAGCGTGACCTCCACAAAGTTGTTGTCGAGGCGCTGGTTGGTGGTGCGCATGGCCACCTTCACGTCCGGATTGATCTGCTGGGAGAAAACCTCGGGCGCGCGCGGCGACTCGAAGGAGCTGTCCTTGACGTAGATGCGATTTAACAGCACCTGTTTGGTGGAGTTCGGGGTCTCGGCCATGTCTCCCTCGGTTTACTTATAGATATGGATGGGTCGGATTCAGCCGCCGGCCAGCAGCGGATCGAGGCCGCCTTGCCGGTCCAGGGCATACAGGTCGTCGAAGCCGCCTACGTGGTGCTCGCCCACGAAGATCTGCGGCACGGTGCGCCGGCCGGTCTTCTGCACCATCTCGATGCGCTTGTCCGGATGCTCATCCACCAGCACCTCGGTGTAGGGTACGTGCTTGCCGTCCAACAGGGCCTTGGCGCGCACGCAATAAGGGCACACGCGCGTGGAATAGATGGTGACCGGCATGCTCATGAGCCGCGCTCCAAGGGGAACTGCTCGCGTTGCCAGGCCTCGATGCCGCCCTTCAGCATGGTCAGTGGTCCGAAGCCAAGCTTGGCCAGGCGCGCAGCGGCGTTGCCGGACTGGTTACCGTCCTTGCAGCAGAGCAGCAGGGGCTGACCCTTGAGGGACTGCAGCTCGCTGACCCTCCCCTCCAGCTCGGAGAGCGGCACGTTGCGGGCGTTGATGATGTGCCCAGCCGAGAACTCGCCCGGCGCGCGCAGGTCCAGCACCGGCGCACCCTTGTTGATGAGCAGCACCGCCTGGGCGGCCCCCACTTCCTTGTACTTGCGCATGCGCCGCAGGAGCTCATCGCCGATCAGCGCGAGCACGGCGAGGCCCAAGAGACCTACCTGGAAGGGGTGATGCTGGGTGAATTCGAGGAGGCGCGACATGGTCTGTATAGGGGGCCGGGAAGGCGACTGGAAAAGGCTGCGTAGTATAGCAGCGGCATGCCGGACCCTTGAAACCAAGCGTCAAACCGGTCTGCCCGTCATGGGGAGCGGGTAAAATCGGGCATCTCCCGCCCAGGTACCGCATGTCCCGACGTCGCCCCTCCCGCTGGTTCGCACCCATGGTCCTGGTGGCCGCGGCCTGCCTGGCGGTCGGCGCCGCCCGGGGTGCGGACGATGCGGCTGCCAAGCAGAAGCAACTTGAGCAGTTGCGCGCCAAGCTCGCCAAGGTGCAGCAGGATCAGGCAGCGGCGCTGCAGAAGCGTGATGCGGTGCAGGTGCAGTTGCGCGCCAGCGAGCGCGCCATCGCTGACGCCACTCGCGACTATCAGCAGCTGGACCGGCAGGTCGGCGCCGCGGAAGGCCAGCTTGCGGGACTGCAGCGGCAGAAGGCCGTGCGCCAGCAGGCCTTGGACCAGCAGAAGCAGGCGTTGGCCCTGCAGATGCAGGCCGCCTACCGCGAAGGCGAGGACTCGCAACTGCGGCTGTTGCTGGATGCACAGGACCCCGAGACCGTGGGCAGGCTGCTGGCCGATTACGACTACGTGAACCGCGCACGGACCACACGCATCCAGGCGGTGAACCAGGAACTGGCGGCGTTGGACCAGGTGAACCAACGCATCAGCCATCAGCTGGAATCGCTCAAAAGCCTGCGTGACGGCCGTGCCAGGATGTTGTCGGAGTTGCAGGACCGCGGTCGTTCTCGCAGGCGCCTGCTCGCGACCCTGGACGCGGGGATCAAGAACCGCGGCGTGGAGATGAAGCGCCTCAACAAGGACCAACAGGCGATGCAGTCGCTGGTGAACAGCCTGCGCCAGGCGATGCAGGACGTCCCCGTTGAGCTCACGCAGGGCAAGCGCTTCGCTGCGTTGCGAGGACGCCTGCTGTGGCCGGTGGGCGGCAAGATGCTCGATTATTACGGCCAGCCCCGCGCGGGCGGACACTTGCGTTGGGAAGGGGACCTGATCGCGGCGCCGGCCGGCACACCGGTGCGCGCCATCGCCCCCGGCCGCGTGGTCTATGCCGATTGGATGCCGCATTTCGGCCTGCTCGTGATCGTGGATCACGGCCAGGGATACCTGAGCATCTATGCCCACAACCAGGATGCCACCCATCAGGTGGGCGACTACGTGAAAGCCGGCGAGACCATCGCTTCGCTCGGCGATAGCGGCGGCCAAGACCAGCCTGCGCTTTATTTCGAACTGCGTCACGGCAACGACACCCTCGATCCGCGCCGTTGGTGCCGCGGCCGCCTGCCAGGCGGCTGACACTCAAGGTATAGAATCCACATCCTGCCCTAACAGTCCCAACTCCAGGTCCTCCATGAACATCCGCCTCGTCCTCGTGATCCCGCTCGCTCTCTTCGCCATCGCCGCCCTTGCCGCGCCGGTTCCGAGCAAGGCCCCGGCCGCGGCGACCGCGATCCCCAAGTTGCCCTGGGACGAGGTGCGTCAGTTGGCCGACGTGATGCAGTTGGTCAAGGAGCAATATGTAGTGCCGGTGGGTGACGCCACGCTGCTGCGGGGCGCCATCAAGGGGATGCTCGGCAACCTGGATCCGCACTCGGACTTCCTCGACAAGTCAGAGTACAGCGACATGGAGGACTTCACTTCCGGGCGATACAACGGCATCGGCATCGACGTGGGCCTGGACGATGACGGCAACATTATCGTGGTCGCGCCCATCGATGGTTCGCCGGCGGCGAAGGCCGGCATCCAGGCAGGCGACGTCATCCTCGCCGTCGACGGCAACTCCACCGAAGGCCTCACGCTCGACCAAGCCAGCGAGCTCTTGCGCGGCAAGCTCGGCAGCAAGGTCACGCTCGAGCTGCAGGGCCAGGACCAGGATCGGCCCTACACCGTGAAGCTGGTGCGCCAGGAGGTGAAAGTGGCGTCGGCCCATGGGACGTTGCTGCAGAAGGGCTATGGCTATCTGCGCATAGCGGATTTCGGCGACGACACCCCCGGCGCGGTCGCGAGCAGCATGAAGGAACTCGCCCGGAAGAATGGCGGACCGCTATTGGGCCTGGTGATGGACTTGCGCAACAATCCCGGCGGGCTGCTGGATTCCGCGGTGACGGTGGCGGACGATTTTTTGGACAACGGTCTCATCGTCACCGCCAAGGGCCGCGCATCGGACGCAAACCTCACGCGTAGCGCCACTCCCGGCGACATGCTGGATGGCGCGCCGCTGGTGGTGCTGGTGGACGCAGGCACCGCCTCGGCCGCGGAGATCGTGGCCGGTGCGCTCAAGGACAACCACCGCGCGCTGGTGGTCGGCGAGCAGACCTTCGGCAAGGGTTCGGTGCAGACCGTGATCCCGCTGCCCCAGGGCGACGCGATCAAGCTCACCACCGCGCTCTATTACACGCCCTCGGGCCGTTCCATCCAGGCGGAAGGCATCGAACCCGACGTGGAAGTGGATGCCTTGCAGCTGGCGGACCAGCCCGCGGGGGATCGCACCGGGCCGGAGAAGGAGTCCAGCCTGCACAGCCACTTGGCCAACCCGACCACCGCGGCGGCGCCCGCCACCGGCAATGCCGCCATCCGCGCAGAAGACGCGCTGGCAGCCAAGGATTTCCAGCTCTATCAGGCGCTCAACGTGCTCAAGGGCCTTGCCGCCGTAAGCGCGGAGACCGGCCACCGCAGATGAGAGCCCTGCTGGTCCTGGCATTGCTGGCAGTGCCACTTGGCACCGTGGCCGACTCACAGGCACGACCACCCGTCATCGCCGTGGTGATCGACGACATGGGCAACAGCCTGCAGGAGGGCAAGCGGGTAGTGGCGCTGCCGGGCCCGGTCGCCTGCTCGATCCTGCCGCACACCATCGATGGACCGGAGCTCGCCGACTTGGCACATGCCGCATCCAAGGAAGTGCTGTTGCATCTGCCCATGGAATCCATCGAGGACAAGCCTCTCGGCACCGGCGGCATCACCCTGGAGATGACCGAGCGCGAGATACGCGCCACCGTGGCGGACGATCTCGCCTCGCTTCCTCATCTCTCGGGGATGAACAATCATGAGGGCAGCCTCATCACCCAGCATCCCGGGGACATGGCCTGGATACTGCAGACCTTGCGCGCTGCCGGAAATTACTACTACATCGACAGCTACACCACCGCAGACAGCGTGGCATATCAGATCGCCCGGGAACAACAGGTGCCGGCGGCGCGGCGGAATGTATTCCTTGACGACGTGAATACCGAGGCTGCGGTGCGTGAGCAATGGGAGCGGCTGCTCAAGCTCGCGAGACGCGATGGCTTCGCGCTTGCCATCGGGCATCCCCGTCCCGCCACCCTCAGCGTATTGGAGCAGGAGTTGCCGCAACTGGCGGCTGCCAACGTGATGCTGGTGGCGCCATCTAAGATCGTCGAGATGCAGGAGAAGCATCCGTTGCCGGATGTCGCGACTTTCCCATCCGTTCCGTCAGCCGTCACCACCCGCTGATTCGACGTCGGCCTCCCCGGCCGCTAGCTCGACACCACCACGCGATTCCGGCCTTTCTGCTTCGCCTCGTATAGTGCGCGATCGGCGGCATTGATGAGCGAGCCGACGGTGGTGGAAGAGCGGTCCAAGGTCGCCACCCCGATGCTGACCGTGATCCGGAGAGGACCCTGTGATGAGCTGATCGCGAGGTCTTCCACGTTGCGGCGCAGCCGCTCCGCCGCCTCCTGGGCCACCTCCACGGGAGTCTCCGGCAGGAATGCGATGAACTCCTCGCCGCCATAACGTCCGAGCACGTCCTGCTGCCGCAGACTGGAGCGGCAGGTGTCCGCCAGCACCCGCAAGACCCGGTCGCCGCTCTCGTGCCCGTAGGTGTCA
>DATIVR010000044.1:0-9206 GCA_035465695.1 Gammaproteobacteria bacterium | reverse complement strand
AGTTCGTAAGCGAGTGCGGGGACTGCCATTCAGGTCTCGAGGACGCCGGCGCGCCGGCGATTGACGCGGTATTTTACACCTGGGGGCGGGCAGGCAATAAAGCAAGGATCGCCGCCTTATCGGTGGCCGAGCCCGCGGCCTCCGCCGCCTGTTCGCGTGGTAACCAGCGGTAATCCATGTGTTCCGGGGAGAGGCTTATGTCGCAAGGTTCGGGGACCGCGAGATGGAACACGTATTCGGTGTTCTCCAGCACGTCGGGCGCGAAGCGGTGCCGCCAGGCGGGATGGATCGGGTAGCGGTTGATGACGCCGCCATCGACGAGGCCGGCTTCGCCATCGAGGCCGGTCTCCTCGCGTAACTCGCGGCGGGCTGCTTTCAGGGGCGTCTCCCCTTCCTTCAGGCTGCCGGTGACGGATTGCCAGAAACCTTGCGGCTCCCGGCGCAGCAACTGCAGTACCTGGCCGTCGTCCGTATGGACCACGACCAGCACCGATTCAGGCCTCTTGAACAAGCAGCCTCAAGAAGCTTTGGGCTCGGTGGCCGGAAGCTTCACACGGATGTGCAGCTCCTTGAGCTGCTCCTCGCTCGCGGTGCCGGGGGCATCCGTGAGCGGGCACCAGGCGGTCTGGGTCTTGGGGAAGGCGATGACCTCGCGGATGTTCGGGGCGCCCACCATGAGCATCACCAGCCGGTCGATGCCGAAGGCCAGTCCGCCGTGGGGCGGGCAGCCGGACTTGAGCGCGTCCAGCAAGAAACCGAACTTCTGCCGCGCATCCTCGTCGCTGATGCCGAGCATGCGGAACACCGCCGCCTGCATGTCCTGGTCGTGGATACGGATGGAGCCGCCGCCCAGCTCGGTGCCGTTCAGCACCATGTCGTAGGCGCGGGAGCGGATGCCGCCCGGGTCCCTGGCCAGGGCCGCTGGATCGTCGACCCGCGGAGCGGTGAACGGGTGATGCAGGAACACCCAGCGCTTGTCCTTCTCGTCCCACTCGAAGGCCGGGAACTCCACCACCCACAGCGGCGCCCACTTGCCCTGCACCAGGCCGCGGTCATGGCCGAGCTTGAGACGCAGCGCGCCGAGGGAGTCCGCCACTACGCGGGCCTTGTCGGCGCCGAAGAAGATCAGGTCGCCATCCTGGGCGCTGGTGCGCTTGAGGATGCCGGCGATGGCGTCGTCCGACAGGAACTTCACGATGGGCGACTGCAGCCCGTCCTTGCCCTTGGCGATCTCGTTCACCTTGATATAAGCCAGGCCCTTGGCGCCGTAGCGGCCCACGTAGGCGGTGCACTCGTCGATCTCGCTACGCGGCATCTCGCCGCCTTTCGGCACGCGCAGCGCGGTGACGCGGCCGGCAGGATCGTTGGCGGGACCGGCGAACACCTTGAAGTCGCAGGTCTTGACCAGGTCCGCCACGTCCACCAGCTCCAGCGGGATGCGCAGGTCGGGCTTGTCGGAGCCGTAGCGGCGCATGGCCTCGTCATAGCTCATGCGCGGGAAAGGATTGGGCAGGTCCACGTCCAGCACCTTCTTGAAGGTGTGGCGGATCATGCCTTCCATGATGTCGGTGATCTGCTGTTCGTCGAGGAACGAGGTCTCGATGTCCAGTTGGGTGAATTCCGGCTGGCGGTCGGCGCGCAGGTCCTCGTCGCGGAAACAACGCGCCACTTGGTAGTAGCGGTCGAAGCCGGACATCATGAAAAGTTGCTTGAAGATCTGGGGCGACTGCGGCAACGCGAAGAAGCGGCCCGGATGGGTGCGGCTCGGCACCAGGTAGTCGCGGGCGCCTTCCGGCGTGGGCTTGGTGAGGATCGGCGTCTCGAGGTCGATGAAGCCGTGCTCATCCAGATAATTGCGTAGCGTGCTGACGATCCTGTGGCGCAGGCGCATGCGCTGCTGCATCACCGGCCGGCGCAGGTCCACGTAGCGGTACTGCAGGCGGCGTTCCTCGTTCACATCCTCCTCATCCAGCATGAAAGGAGGCGTCTCGGCCTTGTTGAGCAGCTGCATCTCCAATGCCAGCACTTCCACCTTGCCGCTGGCGAGATGGGCGTTCTCGGTGCCTGCCGGGCGCTTGCGCACGCGCCCCTTCACGCTCACCACGTATTCGCTACGCAGGCCCTCGGCGGCCTTGAAGAGCTCGGCGCGGTCCGGATCGAACACCACCTGCACCAGGCCCTCACGGTCGCGCAGGTCCACGAAGATCACCCCGCCGTGATCGCGGCGCCGGTGCACCCAGCCCGCGAGCTGGATCTCCTGGTCGAGGAGGCTTTCGTTGACCTGGCCGCAATAGTGGGTACGCATGGAACTACTCAGATTTCAGTAAGTTAGGTGTGCACCAGCCGCTTCCGGCGGCCGCGCATATTAAGGTCGGTGCACGGGGTCTGCAAGCTCCGGCACGGTATCGCCGCCGGTGGGATCCTGCGGCCGCTTGACCGGCGGCCAGGGCGGCACGATGACACCCAGGGAGATGATCATCTTCAGGGCCTCATCGACGCTCATCTGCAGTTCCACCATGTCGTCCTGGGGTACCAACAGCAGGAAGCCGGAGGTGGGGTTGGGCGTGGTGGGCACGAACACGCTCACCATGTGCTCGGGCATCTTGGCGTTGACCTCGCCCAGGCTCTCCCCGGTCTGGAACGCCAGGCTCCAGGTGTCCTTATTGGGATAGCGGATCAGCACCACCTTGCGGAAGGACCGCCCGGTCTTGGAGAACATGGTGTCGGAGATCTGCTTGGCGGTGGTGTAGATCGAGCGCACCAGCGGGATGTGCTCCAGGAGCTCGTTGCCGAGGCTGAGCAGCACGCGTCCCAGGTAGTTGCTGGCCAGGAAGCCGGTGAACAGCAGGACCAGGACCACCAGCACCACGCCGAGGCCGGGGATGTTGAAGCCCACCAGCTGCGCCGGCTGCCAGGCGGTCGGGAACAGCGTCACCAAGCCGTCCATGTAGCCGATGAAGAGCTGGATGATGAAGAGGGTGACCCCGAGCGGGATCCAGATCACCAATCCAGTGAAGAGGTAACGGCGCAGACGCGCCATCAGCGAGCGCCTGCCCAACAGCTGCTGATCGTCGGTCATGCGTCGGCCGCCTTGGATTTGCCGCCCTTGGACGGCTTGTCAGATTTGGGTTTGGGTGCTTCTTTAGCCGGCTTGGCATCGGCCTTGGTCTCAGCCTTGGCGGCCGGTTTCTCGTCCTTGGCCGGCTTGTCTTCCTTGCCGCCGTCCGCCAGGTTCTTCTTGTTGCCGGATTTGAAGTCGGTCTCATACCAGCCGCCGCCCTTCAGGCGGAACGAAGGCGCCGAGACGAGCTTCTGGAGCTTCAGCTTGCCGCACTCCGGGCACTTCTTCAGCGGAGCATCGCTGACCTTCTGCAGCATCTCCAGCTGATGACCGCAGGCCTGGCACTGATACTCATATATAGGCATGGGACGGTCTCTTGTCGGAAACAGGGCGGAACCATATGTAAGGATGGCCGCATCTGCTTCAAGTCCCGCCGGCGGCGGGGCGTGCCATTATAGCCGTTCGGCCCCCTAAACCTCCCGGAGACACGTTGAAACCCGCCCCCCGTCACCACAGCACGCTGCGCTCGCTGCTGCCTTACCTTTGGGAATTCCGCGGCCGGGCCAGCCTGGCGCTGGTGTTGCTGCTGCTGGCCGATCTGGCCACGGTGGCGGTGCCCTGGTTCCTGAAACGGGCGGTGGATCAGCTGGGCCCGGGTCACGGCCTGCTGGTGTTGCCGGTGGCTCTCCTGGTGGGTTATGGCGCGGTGCGCTTCGCCGGCACCTTCCTCGGCGAGCTTCGGGACGTGGTGTTCGAACTCGCCACCTTGCGCGCCGCACGCAGGGTCGCCTTGCGGGTGTTCCGCCATCTGCATGACCTGGATCTGGCCTTCCACCTGGAACGCCAGACCGGCGGCCTGTCGCGGGACATCGAGCGCGGCAGCCGCGGTGTGGCTTTCGTCATGAGCGCCATCCTGTTCAACGTGCTGCCCACCATCATCCAGGTGGGTCTCGTGACGGTGGTGTTCCTGTGGAACTTCTCCGGCTGGTTCGCCGTCATCATCCTCACCTGCGTGGCGCTGTATATCGCCTTCTCCATCGCCGTCACCGAGTGGCGCACGCGCCACGTGCGGCTCATGAACGAGCTCGATTCGGCCGCCAACACCCGCGCCATCGACAGCCTGCTGAACTACGAGACGGTCAAGTACTTCGGCAACGAGGAGTTCGAGGCCAGGAACTACGACGCGGACCTGGCCAAATGGGAGCGCGAGGCGCTCAAGACCCAGTATTCCCTCTCCACCCTCAATAGCGGCCAGGCGCTGGTCATCGCGCTCGGTGTCACCGCCATGATGCTGCTGGCAGGTCGCGAGGTGGTGCACGGCAGGATGACCCTGGGCGACTTCGTGATGGTCAACGCGTACATGACGCAGCTGTTCCAGCCGCTGAACATCCTGGGATTCATCTACCGCGAGATGAAGCGCTCGCTGACCGACATGGAGCGCATGTTCTCGCTGCTGGACCGGCACGCCCAGGTGGCGGACCGGCCGGACGCGGAACGCATGCATCACGCGCGCGGCCACATCCGCTTCGAGAACGTGCACTTCGGCTACGGCCCGGACCGCGAGATCCTGCATGGCGTGGACTTCGAGGTGCTGGCGGGCACCAAGGTGGCGATCGTGGGGCCCAGCGGCTCCGGCAAGTCCACCATCGCGCGCCTGCTCTACCGCTTCTACGACGTGGACAGCGGGCGCATCAGCCTCGACGGCCACGACCTGCGCGACGTGACCCGCGCCAGCCTCAGGAGCCAGCTCGGCATCGTCCCCCAGGACACCGTGCTGTTCAACAACGACATCGAGTACAACATCGCCTATGGCAACCCCGCCGCACCCAAGGCCGAGGTGGAGCGCGCCGCCGAGATGGCGCACCTGAAGCGGTTCGTGGAATCCCTGCCGGAAGGCTACCGGACCCGTGTCGGCGAGCGCGGCCTCAAGCTGTCCGGCGGCGAAAAACAACGGGTGGCCATCGCCCGTGCCATCCTCAAGAACCCGCCGGTGTTGATCTTCGACGAGGCCACCTCGAGCCTCGACTCCAATGCCGAACGCGCGATCCTGGCGGCCATGGAGGAACTCGCGCAACACCGCACCAGCGTGGTCATCGCCCATCGCCTCTCCACCATCGTGGATGCAGACGAGATCCTGGTGCTGGAGTCCGGACGCATCAGCGAGCGCGGCACCCATAGGCAGTTGCTCAAGGCCAAGGGATTGTATGCGCGCATGTGGGCCCTGCAGCAGCGTGAGGCCGAGGAGCAGAAACAGACCAGCGTCCAGCCCGTCGCGGGTTTCCGGCTCGAATGAGCGCCATCCGTTCTGTGCTCATCACCGGCTGTTCCAGCGGCATCGGCCTCGCTACCGCTGAACTGCTGAAGTCCCGCGGCTGGCGCGTCATCGCCAGCGCCCGCAAGCCGGAGGATGTTGCGAAGCTCCAGGCACTCGGTCTCGATGCGGTACCGCTGGATGTGGCTGACGGTGTTTCGATCCGGCGTGCCCTGGAGGAGACCCTGACACTCACCGGCGGTACCCTGGATGCGCTGGTGAACAACGCCGGCATGGCCATCCCCGGCGCAGTGGAGGATCTCTCCCGGGACAACTTGCAGCGCCAGTTCGACGTAAACTTCTTCGGGTTGCTGGAACTGACCCGTGCCGTGCTGCCGGTGATGCGCCGGCAGGGCCATGGCCGCATCGTCATGGTGAGCAGCATCCTGGGCCGCGTCGCCATGCCCTGGCGCGGCGCTTACAACGCGAGCAAGCATGCCCTGGAGGGCATCACCGACACCTTGCGCCTGGAACTGCGCGGCAGCCATATCCAGGTGGCGCTGGTGAACCCCGGTCCGGTGCGGAGCCACTTCCGGGATAACTCCCTGGAGAACTTCGACCGGCAGGTGGATGCCCAGGGCAGCGCGTATGAAGCGGACTATGTCCGCCTGCGGGCCGTGACCGGCGCGCAGAAGGACGACCAGCCTTTCACCGTAGGACCGGAAGTGGTGGCAGCGAAGATCACCCATGCCCTGGAAAGCCGGCGGCCCAAGGCCCGTTACTACGTCACCCTGCCTGCCTATATATTGGCCACCGCCCGCTGCCTGCTGCCCACCAGTTGGCTGGATTCCGTCTTAGCCCGCATCTGAATCACGGGCTATACTTCGGGACCCGTCATCAGCCTAAAAGGGCCCATTCGATGGACACCATTCGTCGTCTCAGCCTCATGCTCCTGACCATCGCCGGCTTAAGCCTGCTCAGCGCCTGCGGCGAGGCCGTGCAGCCCGATGCCCGCGCCATCGCCAACGCCCAGGATGACATCAGCGTGCTGCATGCCCAGTACACCAAGGCGTTCAACGCCATGGATGCCTCGGGGGTCGCCAACACCTATACCGATGACGCCATCCTCATGCCGCCGAACCACGAGGCGGTGAAGTCGGCCATCGCCATCCAGACCTATGAGCGCCAGGAGCTGGCGCCGCCGGTCTCGGGCCTGCTGTTGAACGTGAACGAGACCGAAGTGGCCGGGTCGTGGGCCTACTGCTATGGCTATTACAGCCTGCTGGGCAACGGCGGCTCGGTGATGGATCGCGGCAAGTTCGTGGAGGTATTGAAACTCACGGACAAGGGCTGGAAGATCCACCGCGACATCTACAACAGCGACCTGCCGATGGCGCCATCGACCTACATGACGCCCGCGGCCGGCACCACTGCCGCTCCGTCAGCCGCGACACACTGACCGATACAGATCACCTGGAAGAAACTGGGGCCGCAAGGCCCCAGTGCTTTTTCAGTCCAGCTTTGGCTGCGCCACCGCTGGCATCCGCGGGTGCGCGGCGTTCACCCCGGATAGGTACCGGCGTGAAGCAGCCCTTCCGTCTCCGGGAAACCCAAGGCCAGGTTCATGCACTGGATCGCCTGTCCGGCCATGCCCTTTACCAGATTATCGATGGCAGTCATCACCGCGATGCTGCCGCCCTTCACCTGCCAGCCTACATCGCAGAAGTTGCTGCCAGCGACCGCGCCTACCCGCGGTGGCTCGCTGCCGAGCAACCGGATGAACGGCGCGCCGGCGAAGGCCGCTTCGATGCGCGAAGTCACGGCAGCCATGTCCAGGCCCTTGGCCTGGAACTGCACGGTGGCGTGGATGCCCCGCACCATGGGCGCCGAGTGAGGCACGAATCCGAGTGAATAGCCGGGCGTCTTCTCGGCATCCAGGAGACGGGCGATCTCCGCCTCATGCTGGTGAGAGAGCACCTTGTAGGCACGGAAGTCCTGGGCACGGGTCGGATGATGCGTGCCTTCTCCCGGCGAGGCGCCGGAGCCGGAAGAGCCGGTGGCGGCGCTCACCGCGATGAAACCTAGGTCTTTCATCCCCGCGAAAGGCAGCAACGCCAACTGGATCGCAGTGGCAAAGCAGCCTGGGCTGGCGATGCGCTTTGCGCCCGCCAGCTTCTGACGGCGCCATTCCGGCAGGCCATAGGTGAATCGCCCCAGACTCAGTGGATTCGGATGGGGCTTGCCGTAGGCCCGCTCGAAGGCGCCGGCATCATCCAGGCGGAAATCGCCGGAGAGATCGATGAGGGTCAACTTCTCTGCCAGACCCAAGCCCTTCCAGGCGGTTTCCAATCCGGGTAGCTGTTGCGCCAGTTCAAAGTGCGGCATGGCGGAGAACACCACCGGATATTCGGCGCCTGCGAACACGTCCCAGTCCGGTTCACCGTCGAAGTCTCCCTGCGCCACGCCTCTCAGATTCGGATGAGCCTTCCAAAACGGCTCGCCCGCCTGTTTACGTGATACCGCGCGGATGACACCCACCTTCGGATGCTGGGAGAGCAGGCGCAGCAACTCGCCGCCGCCATAGCCTGAACCGCCCAATATATAGACCGATAAGCTGCTCACGGCCTGCGGATGCCCCGCTCCGCCAGGAGCCCGAGGATATGCTCGCCGAAAGCCTTGGAATGGGTGCGGGCATTGATGGCCTTCATGCCCACCTCCCGCTCGACGAAACGCACGCCCACGTTGTTGTCGGTGGCGGGGCCGGTCACCACGTCGGCGGTGATGCCATATTCACTCTGCAGGTGCCGCACGCCGCCCGCCACGCCCACCGGATCGTTGGCGCAGAACACGAAACCGGCGGTGAGCGCCTTCAATTCTGGATCCGCGAGGATGGTCTGCACGCCGTAGTCGCCCATGATCCCGTCGCCGGTCTCCGCCACGATCACGTCCAGGCCCCGGCCGGAGAGCTGGGAGAACAAGGTGTGCGCCACCTGATTGGCGCTGTCCTGGCCGGTGCAGACCACGCCGGCATCGGTGAAGTCATAGGTCACTTCGGCGCCGTAGTCGCGCATGCTCAGGGTATCGCGCATCAGGGACACGCCGGTGAGCTTGGCCCCGCCCACCCGGTAACCCGCCTGCGAGAGCCGCCGCACCAACGCGCAGGCCGCGGCGGTCTTGCCGGCGTTCATGCAGGTGCCGGCCACGTAGATCACCTTGCAGTCCAGCTTACGGCCTTCCTTCTGCAAGGAACCCATGCGGATGTTGGCGGACTGGCCTTCCCGCGACTGGAACTCGGGATAAACCAGCACCTGGCCCAGCACTTCGAATTCGAAAGGCGTGCCTACCTCGGGGTTGTGGGAGACGCATTCGCCGATGACGCCGCCCAAGTTCAGCACGTGCAGCACTTGGCCCTGCTCCACCTGCTTCGGCAGCACGCCTTCGTAACCGTGCAGCGCGTTGCGGTGGCCCAGGGCGCCCACGATGACGTCGTCGCCGTGGATCACGTTCATGCGCCCGTGCACGTCTTCCAGCTGGTTGTATCCTGACTTGTCGCCCAGGATGCGGCCTGCCACCACGGCGCCGTGCTCGGCTCTCACGGTCGGCGAAAGCGTGAGCGTGCGGTCGAGCTTCAGGTTGCGGGTGACCGATGCGATCTTGTCAGCATTAATTCTCATGCCCACCTCCCGCTTGCAGTGCCAGGATCTGCTGCACGCCGTAAAGTTTGGCGAAGCCGGCGGCTTCGGCGCCGGTCCACAAGCGGTTGGCCTCGCCGTAACTCGCCACCTTGGCGTCCATGAGCGAATGGGGCGAGCGCACCCCGTCCACACCGAAGGTGCGGGGATACAGGGTGAGCTGCACCTCGCCGGTGACGTGTTCCTGGCTCGACTCCAGGAA
>DATIVR010000043.1:0-8901 GCA_035465695.1 Gammaproteobacteria bacterium | reverse complement strand
GACCTGGTGGCCATCATCGGCACCCAGGACATCGTGTTCGGAGAGGTGGACCGCTGATGAGCGACACGGCAGCCAAAGAAGGCCTGCTCTCGAAGCACGCCCGCCAGGTCATCGATGAGTGGATCAAGAAGTATCCGGAAGGACGGCAACGTTCAGCCGTGTTCGCGGCGCTGCGCGAGGCGCAGCACGAGAACCAGGGATACCTGACCGTGCCGCTCATGGACGCGGTCGCCGAGTACCTGAAACTTGAGCCCATCAAGGTCTATGAGGTGGCGAGCTTCTATTCGATGTTCGAGACCAAGCCGGTGGGACGCCACAGCATCTCGGTGTGTACCAACATCTCCTGCATGCTGCGCGGCGCAGACGAGATCGTGGACCACCTGGAGAGTAAGCTGGGCATCAAGACCGGCGAGAGCACCAAGGATGGCCGCGTCTACCTCAAGTGCGAGGAGGAGTGCCTGGCCGCCTGCGCCGGCGCGCCCATGATGATGGTGGATCACAAGTACCATGAGAACCTGACGCCGGAGAAGGTGGACGAGATCCTGGAGGGCCTGAAATGACCACCCTCAACCAGGTCTGCTACCGCACCCTGCAGTTCGACAAGCCCTGGACCTACGAGAATTACCTCAAGGTCGACGGCTACAAGGCCTGGCGCAAGATCCTCAAGGAGAAGATCACGCCGGAGCAGATCGTGGAGGAGATGAAAGCCTCCGGGCTGCGCGGCCGCGGTGGCGCGGGCTTCCCCACGGGCACCAAGTGGAGCTTCATGCCGAAGAACCCCACGGGTCCTTCCTACGTGGTGTGCAACTCCGACGAATCCGAGCCCGGTACCTGCAAGGACCGGGACATCCTGCGCTTCAACCCGCACGCGCTGGTGGAGGGCATGGCCATCGCCGGCTACGCGATGCGCTGCAAGACCGGCTACAACTACATCCGCGGCGAGTTCATGGACGAACCCTACGAGCGCGTGGAACAGGCCGTGAAGGAGGCCTACCGCGAGGGCCTGCTGGGCAAGGACATCCTCGGGTCGGGCATCGATTTCGACCTGCACAACCATCTCGGCGCGGGCGCTTATATATGTGGCGAGGAGACGGCGCTGCTGGAGTCGTTGGAAGGCAAGAAGGGCCAGCCACGCTTCAAGCCGCCGTTCCCGGCCAACTTCGGCGCCTTCGGCCGTCCCACCACGGTGAACAACACCGAGACCTTCGCCTCCGCCCCGAGCATCATCCTGAACGGCGGCAAATGGTTCGCGGAGCTGGGAAAACCCAATAACGGCGGCACCAAGATCTTCTCGGTGTCCGGCCATGTGGCCAAGCCAGGCAACTTCGAGGTACCGCTCGGCATCCCGTTCCAGGAACTGCTGGCGCTGGCCGGCGGCGTGTGGAAGGGCCGCAAGCTCAAGGCGGTGATCCCCGGCGGCTCCTCCGCGCCGGTGCTGCCGGCCGAGGCCATGCTGAACTGCACCATGGACTTCGACTCGCTGAAGAACGCGGGTTCCATGCTGGGTTCCGGCGCCGTGGTGGTGATGGACGAGACCACCTGCATGGTGAAGATGCTGGAGCGCATCGCGCGCTTCTACTACTCCGAGTCCTGCGGCCAGTGCACGCCGTGCCGCGAAGGCACCGGCTGGATGTACCGCGTCATCAAGCGCATCGAGGACGGACAGGGACGGCAGGAAGACCTGGACATGCTGGTGGATGTGTCGAAGAAGATCGAAGGTCACACCATCTGCGCCTTCGGCGACGCTGCGGCCTGGCCGGTGCAGAGCTTCATCAAGCACTACCGCCAGGAATTCCAGTACCACATCGACAACGGCTGCTGCATGGTGGGCCCGGGCGCCCGCCGCGCGGCGGCCTGATACAGAGCGGATATGGCAGACGAACTGGTCAACATCGAGCTGGACGGCAAGCCGGTCAAGGCACGCAAGGGTGAGATGATCATCCAGGCAGCGGACCGCGAGGGCGTCTACATCCCGCGCTTCTGCTACCACGAGAAGCTGAGCGTGGCGGCCAACTGCCGCATGTGCCTGGTGGAGGCCGAGAAGTCGCCGAAGCCACTGCCGGCCTGCGCCACGCCGGTGATGGAAGGGATGAAGGTGTTCACCCGCTCGGTGAAGGCCATCGCTGCGCAGCGCGCCACCATGGAATTCCTGCTCATCAATCACCCGCTGGATTGCCCGATCTGCGACCAGGGCGGCGAGTGCGAGCTGCAGGACCTGGCCATGGGTTACGGCCGCGACATCTCCCGCTACAGCGAGAAGAAGCGTGTGGTGAAGGACGAGGACATCGGCCCGCTAGTGTCCACCGACATGACTCGCTGCATCCACTGCACCCGCTGCGTGCGCTTCGGGCAGGAGATCGCCGGCATCCAGGAGATGGGTGGCACCGGACGCGGCGAGAACCTGCGCATCGGCACCTATATCGGTAAGGCCGTGGACCACGAGCTCTCCGGCAACATCATCGACCTGTGCCCGGTGGGCGCGCTCAACTCCAAGCCGTTCCGCAACCGCGGCCGTGGCTGGGAGATGACGCAAGTGGCGACCGTGGCGCCGCATGACTGCGTCGGCTCCAACCTCTTTGGTCACGTGCTGCGCGGCCTGTTCATGCGCGCGGTGCCGAAACCCACCGAGGATATCAACGAGACCTGGCTCTCGGATCGCGATCGCTTCAGCTACGCCGGCGTGCACAGCGAGGAACGCCTGCTGCGGCCGATGGTGAAGAAGTCCGGCAAGTGGCAGGAGACCGACTGGGAGACGGCGCTGGAAGCCGCGGTGAACGGCTTGAAGGAGACCTCCAGCGTGAAGGGTGGCGATGCCGCCGGCGTGCTGGCCTCGCCGAGCTCCACGGTGGAAGAACTGTACCTCCTGCAGAAACTGGCCCGCGGCCTCAATATCCCGCACATCGATACCCGCCTGCGCCAGGCGGACTTCCGCGATGACGCCGCGGATCCGGTGTTCCCGTGGCTCGGCCAGGGCATACAGGACATCGAGAAGCTTGAGGCGGCATTGGTGATCGGTTCCAACGTGCGCAAGGAAGTGCCGCTCCTGGCGCATCGCCTGCGCAAGGCCGCCCTGAGAGGCGCCGCGGTGATGTTCCTGAATCCGCGCAAGTACCCGATGTTGTTCCCGGTGAAGGCCGAGGTCGTCGCGGCGGCCCAGGACATGGTGGACGAGCTGGCGGCGGTGCTGAAGGCGACGGCCAAGCCGGTGCCGGTGCATCTCAAGGACGTGGTGTCCGGCCAGAAGCCGACGGCGGAGCATGAGCAGATCGCCGCGGAACTCGCCAAGGGCGAGAGCAAGACGATATTGCTGGGACACCTGGCGCTCAGCCATCCCCACTACTACGACCTGCGCGCGCTGGCCGCGGCGCTCGCGGAAGCCACCGGCGCCAAGCTCGGCTACATCAGCGAGGGCGCCAACAGCGCCGGCGCCTGGCTCGCGGGTGCGGTACCGCATCGCGCCGCCGGCGGCCGCCGCCTCGACGCCGCGGGCCGCAACGTGATGGCCATGCTGTTGGAGCCGCGTTCCACGTATCTGCTGCTCAACACCGAGCCGGAACTGGATTGCTGGGATGGTGCCCAGGCTCTCAAGGCCCTGAAGAGCGCCAAGCATGTGGTGGCGATCATCCCGTACGTGACCGAGACCATGAAGCAGTACGCGAACGTGCTGTTGCCGGCCGGCGCCTACGGCGAGACTTCCGGCACCTATGTGAATGCGGAAGGCCGCTGGCAAAGCTTCACGGGTCTCACCCAGCCGCAGGGCGAGGCGCGCCCGGCCTGGAAGATCCTGCGGGTGATGGGCAACCTCTGCGAGCTCAAGGGCTTCGAGCAGGAGTCCTCGGAGGACGTGCTGAAGGAAGTGAAGGACGCCGTGGGTCAGGTGCATCCCGACAACCGTTATGCCGGCGACCGCAAGGTCGCGGCGTCCGCCGCCGTGAAGGGTTTCCTGCGGGTGGGTGAGACGCCCATGTATGCGGTCGACGCGCTGGTGCGCCGCGCCGCGCCGTTGCAGCAGACCAAGGACGCGGACGTGGCCTATGCCCAGTTCTCGCCGGAGGACGCGAAGCGTCTCAAGCTCGAGGCGGGTGACGCCGTGAGCCTCAAGTCCAACGGCACGCGGGTGATCCTGCCGGTGAAGTTCGACGACAGCATCGCCGTGGGCGAGGTCTGGGTGCCGGGTGGGCTCAGCGCCACCGTAGCGCTCGGTCCGTTGAGCGGCGTCATCGAAGTGGAGAAGGCCTGATGGATGTCATCCACAGCGCCTTGACCTGGTTCTTCGGGATCTGGGGACCCAACCCCAGCGACCTGCAGTGGTTGCTGCGCATCGTGAGCTACATCGTCTGCATCATGGTGCCGCTCATCATCTCGGTGGCCATGCTCACCCTGGCCGAGCGGCGCGTGATAGGCGCCATGCAGGTGCGCATCGGTCCGAACCGCGTCGGCCCCTGGGGCTTGCTGCAGCCCTTCGCCGACGTGTTCAAGCTGGTGTTCAAGGAGATCGTGCTGCCCACCCGGGCCAACAAGTTCATCTTCTTCCTGGCGCCGGTCATCTCCATCGGCACGGCCTTCGCCGCCTGGGCGGTGGTGCCGTTCTGGCAGGGCGCGATCCTGTCCAACATCAATGCCGGACTGCTCTATATATTGGCGCTGACGTCGTTCGGCGTGTACGGCGTGATCCTCTCGGGCTGGGCCTCCAACTCCAAGTATGCGTTCCTGGGCGCCATGCGTTCGGCGGCGCAGATGGTGGCTTACGAGATCGCCATGGGCTTCGCCCTGGTGGGCGTGCTGATGGTGAGCGAGAGCCTGAACCTCAACGACATCGTGCTGCGCCAAGCGGGCGGAGCAGGGCACTGGTTCATCTGGCCGCTGCTGCCGCTGGCGGTGATCTACTTCATCGCCGGGGTGGCCGAGACCAACCGCGCACCGTTCGACGTGGCGGAAGGCGAGTCGGAGATCGTGGCCGGCTTCCACGTGGAATACTCCGGCACGGCCTTCGCGGCGTTCTTCCTGGCGGAATACGCCAACATGATCCTGATCACCGCGCTCGCCAGCATCATGTTCCTGGGCGGCTGGCTCTCGCCGTTCCCTGCTTCCTGGGGCTGGATCGGCGTCGAAGGGTTCTGGTGGCTGTTCATCAAGATGTGCTTCTTCCTCTACCTGTACTTGTGGTTCCGCGCCACCTTCCCGCGTTACCGCTACGACCAGATCATGCGGCTCGGCTGGAAGATCTTCATACCGCTCACCATCCTGTGGCTGGTGGTGCTGGGCTTCGTGATCGTGTCCGGCATGTCGCTCATGGCGCTGGGCGCCTGGACGGTGGCGGCCGCGTTCGCGGGCCTGCTGCTGAACTTCCTCTTGAACCGGCCGCGGCGCGCCTGAGGCAACCATGAAGACACTGCGCACCTGGATCAAGAGCCTCCTGCTTGCGGAACTGCTGGAAGGCATGGCGCTGACGCTGGGATTCTTCTTCAAGCCCAAGTTCACGGTCATGTATCCGGAGGAGAAGACCCCGAAGTCACCGCGGTACCGCGGCCTGCACGCCCAGCGCCGTTATGCCAACGGCGAGGAACGCTGCATCGCCTGCAAGCTGTGCGAAGCGGTGTGCCCGGCGCTGGCCATCACCATCGACTCGGAGATGCGTGCCGACGGCACCCGCCGCACCACGCGCTACGACATCGACCTGTTCAAGTGCATCTACTGCGGCTTCTGCGAGGAGGCCTGCCCGGTGGACGCCATCGTGGAGACCAGCATCACCGACTTCCACTTCGAGAAGGCCGGCGAGCAGATCATGACCAAGGAGAAGCTCTTGGCCGTGGGCGACAAGTTCGAACCGCAGATCGCCGCCGACCGCGCGGCCGACGCGCGTTACCGCTAGGGGCACGGCATGGTGCAGGAAGTCATCTTCGGCGTGTTGGCGGCCCTGGTGGTAGGGTCAGCCCTCGGCGTCATCACCGCCCGCAATCCCGTGCATGCGGTGCTGTTCCTGGTGCTGGCCTTCGTGGGCAGCGCGGGCCTTTGGATCCTGATGGAGGCCGAGTTCCTGGGCATCGTGCTGGTGCTGGTGTATGTCGGCGCGGTGATGGTGCTGTTCCTGTTCGTGGTGATGATGCTGGACATCCACGTCGCCACGTTGCGCTCCGGCATGGCGCGCTATGCGCCCATCGGCATCCTGGTGGCGCTCGTCATGTTGGGCGAGATCGGCTACGTGGTGTGGTCGCGCAAGCTCGGGGTGACCTTCGGGACGCCGCTGGAACACGGTGCGGACTACAGCAACACCCGCGAGCTGGGCGACCTCATCTACACGAGCTATGCCTTCCCCTTCGAGATCGCGGCGGTGATCCTGCTGGTGGGCATCGTGGCGGCCATCGCCCTCACGCTGCGTCGCCGCGAGAACACCCGCAGTCAGGACCCCGGCAAGCAGGTGCAGGCCACTCCGGCCGGCCGCGTGCGGCTGGTCCGCATGTCGTCCGACTCCAACAAGCGGCAGGGGAAATGACATGATCACGCTGTTCCACTTCCTCGCGCTCTCGGGGACGCTGTTCGCGATCAGCGTGGCGGGCATCTTCCTCAACCGGAAGAACGTGATCCTGCTGCTGATGTGCATCGAACTCATGCTGCTGGCGGTGAACTTCAACTTCATCGCTTTCTCGCGCTATCTGAACGACGCGGCCGGCCAGGTGTTCGTGTTCTTCATCCTGACGGTGGCGGCGGCGGAGGCGGCCATCGGCCTCGCCATCCTGGTGGTGCTGTTCCGCAACCGCGCCAGCATCAACGTCGAAGACCTGGACCGGATGAAGGGCTGACATGGACCTGCAGAACGTATTGCTCATCATCGTGCTGGCGCCGCTCGTGGCGGCGGCCATCGTCGGCCTCGGCATGCGTTTCATCCCGCGCGCCGCCGCGCATTGGCTCACCATCGCCGGCGTCGGCCTTTCGTTCGTGCTCTCGGCATGGGTGCTGGTGGGCATGATGGGCGGCAGCCTGTCGGACGCCAACATGACGGTCTATCAGTGGGGACTGTCGGACGGCGTGGCGTTCCAGGTCGGGTTCCTGGCGGATCACCTGACGGCGCTGATGCTGGTGGTGGTGACCTTCGTCTCGCTGATGGTGCACGTCTATACCATCGGCTACATGGCCGATGACGCGGGCTACAAGCGTTTCTTCTCCTACATCTCGCTGTTCACGTTCTCGATGCTGATGCTGGTGACGGCCAACAACTTCCTGCAGCTGTTCTTCGGCTGGGAAGCGGTGGGCCTGGTCTCCTACCTGCTGATCGGTTTCTGGTTCACGCGGCCGACGGCGATCTACGCCAACCTCAAGGCCTTCCTGGTGAACCGCATCGGCGACTTCGGCTTCCTGCTGGGGATCGCAATGGTGCTGTACTACACCGGCAGCCTGGACTACGCGACGGTGTTTGAGAAGGCGCCGACGTTGGTGGGGCAGGGCATCGAGTTGTTCCATGGTCACGTGTGGGCGGTGCCCACGGTGATGTGCATCCTGTTGTTCGTCGGCGCCATGGGCAAGTCCGCCCAGGTGCCGCTGCACGTGTGGCTGCCGGATTCCATGGAAGGCCCGACGCCCATCTCGGCGCTGATCCACGCCGCCACCATGGTGACCGCCGGCATCTTCATGGTGTCGCGCCTCTCGCCCTTGTTCGAGCTCTCCGACACTGCGCTCTCGGTGGTGCTGGTGATCGGCGCCACCACGGCGTTCTTCATGGGCCTCATCGGCATCGTGAACAACGATATCAAGCGCGTGGTGGCCTACTCGACGCTCTCGCAGCTCGGCTACATGGCCACGGCCTTGGGCGCCTCCGCCTATAGCGCCGGCATGTTCCATCTCATGACCCACGCCTTCTTCAAGGCGCTGCTGTTCCTGGCCGCAGGCTCCGTGATCATGGCCATGCACCACGAACAGGACATGCGCTACATGGGCGGGTTGAAGAAGTACCTGCCGATCACCTATTGGACCTGCCTCATCGGCTCACTGGCGCTGATCGCGTTCCCCGGTTTCGCCGGCTTCTTCTCCAAGGACACCATCATCGACGCGGTGCATGAATCCACCCGCGCCGGTTCGACTTATGCCTACTGGTGCGTGTTGCTGGGCGCCTTCGTGACCGCCCTGTACACCTTCCGCATGTTCTTCATGACCTTCCATGGCCAGGAACGCTTCAAGGTCGTGAAGCATCATCACGACGGCCACGACGACACCCACGGCCATCATGAACCGGGCGTCCTGGCCCATGCACCCCACGAGTCACCCTGGGTGGTGACGATACCGCTGATCCTGCTGGCCATCCCCTCGGTGATCATCGGTTGGATCACGGTGCAGCCGCTGCTGTACGGCGGTTGGCTCGGCGACGCAATCCACGTGGCCCAGGCCAACGACGTGCTGGCCAGGATGGGCGAGGAGTTCGGCGGCCCCTTGCACGCGGTATTGATGAGCGTCGCGGCGCCGACCCTCTGGTTGGCCCTGAGCGGTGTGCTGGTGGCCTGGTTCTTCTACATCCGCCGGCCGGATCTGCCGGCCGTCGTTGCGGAGAAGGCCAAGCCTCTCTACAAGCTCCTGGTCAACAAGTTCTACTTCGACGAGATCTACGTGTTCCTCTTCGCCGGCGGTACCCGCGCCCTGGGCCGGCTGCTGTGGCAGGTAGGCGACGTGACGCTCATCGACAACGTGGCCATCAACGGCACCGCCAACGGCATCGGCCGCTTCGCCACGGTGCTGCGCCGCGGCCAGTCCGGGTATCTCTATCACTATGCTTTCGCCATGATCATCGGCCTGTGCATCCTGCTCGGCTGGTTGATCACTCGATGACGGGAAACCAACGACGATGACCGGCCATTTCCCCATCCTGAGTCTCCTGTTGTGGCTGCCCATCCTGGGCGGATGCCTGGTGCTGCT
>DATIVR010000042.1:0-1847 GCA_035465695.1 Gammaproteobacteria bacterium | reverse complement strand
TTCTCCGTGGACGAGAACCAGGTGCGCGACATCTTCGCGCAGTATGGCGAGATCGAGAACCTCTCGCTCATCATGGACCGCGATACCGGACGCCCCAAGGGCTTCGGCTTCATCACTTTCGTAAGCCAGCAGTCCGCCGAGAAGGCGCTGGAACAGAACGGCAAGGACGTGGGCGGGCGCGCGCTGCGCGTCAACGTGGCCACCGACAAGCCGCGTGAGACCCGGGGTGCTCGTCCGCCGCGCTGGTAATACAGCCGCGGATCGCTTCCCAGAAAGCCCCACCGCAAGGTGGGGCTTTTTTTTGCCTGCCCGAAACCCACTTCCTGGAACCGGGCCATGGAGTCCACGGAGCAGGCCCTCGGCCATCACTTGAGGCCGAGAAAAATGTCCGGAACCCTCCTCCCCGGACGTCTTGGTGTGGAACGTGAAGAGATCACGCGTCATCCACAGCCACAGAGGAGAGGTCTATGGGCGGATTGAAGGGCAAAGTCGCCGTCATCTACGGCGCGGGCGGCGCGATCGGCGCGGCGGTCGCGCGTTCTTTCGCTGGCGAAGGGGCCAGGGTCTTCCTGACCGGGCGCCGTCCGGCGCCCGTCGCCGCGGTCGCCAGGGAGATCCAGTCCGCCGGCGGCCTCGCCGAGGCGGCGGAGGTGGATGCGCTCGACGAGACGGCCATCGATCGGCATCTGCAGTCGGTGGAGGCCAAGGCCGGCCGTATCGATATCTCGTTCAACGCGGTGGGTTATTCCATGAGCCAGGCCTTGGGCGCCTCGCTGGTGGACATGGACCTGCAGCAGTTCGCCGCCCCCATCGCGAGCTACACCACCTCCTACTTCCTGACCGCGCGGCTGGCCGCAAAACGCATGCTCCCGAACAAGTCCGGCGTGATCATGACCATCACCGCGCCGCCGGCGAAGATCGGTCCCAACAACGGCGGTTACGGTCCGGCACAAGCCGCCAAGGAGGCGCTGGCCCGCTATCTCTCGGCTGAGCTGGCGCCCCAGGGCCTGCGTCTCGTCTGCCTGAGGTCCTATGCCATGCTGGAGACCAAGACCCTGCGGGACATCTTCGAGAGCATGCCCGGGAAGCAAGGCCTGACCTGGGAGCAATTCGCGGGTTATCTTGCCGATAACACCCATCCCAAGCGCGCCCTCACGCTGGCGGAGTTGGCCGACGTGGCGGCCTTCGCGGCTTCCGACAAGGCCAGCGGCATGATGGTGACCGTCAACCTGAGCATGGGGACTATGGATGGCTAGTGCCCGCGCCTGTCAGCAACTAGTGGAGCACGTCTATGAATGATTTCGCCTTCGTCTATCGCGGTTGGGATGCCTCGGCCTCGCCCGAGGAGATGCAGAAGACCGTCGATCTTTGGCGCGCCTGGTTCAAGGAGCTGGAAGCCAGCGGGCACCTGAAAGACCCGGGGCTGCCGCTCGACAAGTCGGGCAGCGTCATCAAGGGCGCCCGGAAGCTCGTGAGCGACGGGCCCTTCGCGGAGGCGAAGGACGTGGTGGGGGGCTTCACCCTGATCACCGCCCAGGACCTGCAGCAGGCCACCGATCTCGCGCGAGGCTGCCCGATCTTGGAGTCCGGCGGCTCCATCGAAGTCAGGCCGGTGCTGCCGCTAGAGATGTAGATGGAACCGAGCGAGCACTTCTTCCGCCACGAATATGGCCGCCTGGTCGCGTCGCTGACGCGCCTCTTCGGCGTGCATAACCTGGACCTGGTGGAAGACGTGGTCCAGGATGCCTTCGTCCGCGCCCTGGAGGTGTGGGGAATCCGCGGCACGCCGGCGAATCCCTCAGCGTGGTTGATGGCCACGGCCAGGAACCGCGCGCTCGACGCGCTGC
>DATIVR010000041.1:0-17288 GCA_035465695.1 Gammaproteobacteria bacterium | reverse complement strand
GGAATTCGCCGAGCCGCGAGTGGCGTTGCTGACGTCAGGCGATATCCGGGATTTCCGCGAATGGGAGACTTCCAATACGACCAGCGAGCATGGCAAGTTCGCTGTCCGGATCTCGGAATATTCGAAATCGGGCATGCTTGGATCGAGACCCTACGGAGGTCACGGCACCAAGTTATTCCAGTTGGCTCACCTGGAAGATGGCTGGCGGATCGTCTCTTTGTGTTGGTTCGATCAGGAATGACCGGTTGACGAAAGTGGACGCGCGGCTGGCTTGGCTGACAAACATCATTTGTATACCAACGGCAATCCCCTCCCTTGTAACAAAGACTTCATTCAAATTGACCGCGAAATGTTAAGTGAGGGGGAGGGGATAGACAGTGGGCGGTGGGCGCAGTCAATATCGCTTAAGGGAAATGAAATGATTCGGTCCTCAATTGGCCTGAGTGTCATAGCCGCGTGCCTATTGGTTGGCTGCGCGAGCGGTGGCCCCCAGTATTCGATCAGTGATTTGACTGATCGGGAGATGCGCGAATTGGCGCGGCCGGACTCGGATCGCATCTACGGCCGTTGGCTATCGACCGATACGCTCCAGGTCACGCTTATATTCGGCGTTTCGTCATCTTCGGTTTTGCCGAAAGATTCTCTCAGGGCCGAGGTCGTGGGCGACCTGGTGCAGCTACATCTCGCACTCAAGAATGACGAGACTCGCGATCCCAACGCTCCCATTGCGCTGTGCGTAGACGAAAAGAAGATAACTTACGTCATTCACGGCGTTACGCACCAAGACTATCGAGTGCAGCTGCTGATGAATCTTTACGGTAATGACGGTGCTTGGGATATCAAGCCGCTGAAGATACGAGACTAGAAGAAGCCTATGTAGGTCGAGGGGTGGGGGATGGAGGGACCGGGCAGGCCGGCTTATATCCAGCGCCGTTCGAGCGCCAGCGCAATCCCCTCCCTTGTAACAAAGATTTCATTCAAATTGACCGCGAAGTGTTAAGTGAGGGGGAGGGGATAGACAGTGGGCAGGCATCAGTCCAGCATCCGCGGCTGGTGATGTGGATTCGGTGCGCGGAATCGATATGGGAAAACGGTCCCAGCGCTTGGGAAATTTTGGCAGCTGGCGATTTCTTGGGATAATGGGTCAGGGAATTAAGAAGAATCGATAAAGGGGGATTCATGCGTAGAGCTTTCGCCATCGGCGCCGTCGCCGCTTGCCTGTTCGTGCCTTCCATCGCCGCCGCCGCCGCCGATACCGGATGGTATATCGGATATAGCCAGGGCCAGGCGCGGGCGTCTGAGCCGCCGCCGTACTCCTCCCAGACCTTCGAATTTCAGACCTCATACGGCGGTGTGATATCAGATCAGTCCTCAGATCAGCAATCCACCGGCAAGCGTTTCGAGGGTGGTTACTGGTTCAACCCCTATTTAGGGCTGCAAGCTGGCGTCGTGGATCTCGGAGATTACTCTGCACAGGCTATGGTCCATGCGGGTGGACAGTTCCAGAATTGCCAGGGACCGACCTGCAACTTCCGTTTCATCGACTCTCCCCGCGTCAAGGTGCGCGGCCAGACTCTGGTCGTCACGGGCGCATGGCCTTTCGCTGGGGGCTTCGAGGTGATCGGGCGCTTAGGCGTGTTCCGGAACAGGGCGACTTATGATGATAGCGGTAACGTCCTTTTGACGCCGGGCGGCGCGCCGCCCGCGCCCTACAGCATCGTCCGGAACGGTACCGGCAGCATCTACGGCATCAGCGTCGGCTGGAACTTCGCGACACACTGGGAAGTGCTGTTGGCATGGGATCGGTACCGGGGCATCGGCGACGACCAACTGTTCGGGAGCTATGTCACCGGGAATTTACAGACCCAGGTGTTCACCCTATTCGGGAAGTTCGACGTGAGCCTGCTCTCCCTGGGCGCCCAGTATCACTTCTGACAGCGCGCTCCGGAAGAGATCGCGATAAGCGCGAAACCTGCATAAAGGTCTCGACCTTATGCTTTGAAGAGAAGACGTCACTCATAGAGGTCTCCGATGAAAGCTCTAAATCTGCTACCGATCCTGGCGGTGTGCACCTCTCTTGCCGGTTGTGCGACCGGTCCGGCGCAGTTGGACGCCAGCGACGTACAGCGCCTGTCCGCCATGCAACCGGTGGCGGTGGTCTACGTGGATCCAATCGCTGTGCTCGACGGGAATCTTTCAGGGCAAGGGCAACGCCAGGAGGACTTGGGCGCGCAACTCGGCGATCTGCGGCTGATCAGCAAGTTCAAGACGCAGTTGGAGCCCTACCAGCCTCGCGCGCAGCAACTCGGCGTCGCGGACCGGCAATACGAGGCCGTCCACGCGGCGCTCTCGGCCGTACCCTGGTTGAAGGACGCGACCTGGACGCGCATCCGCAAGACCGACGCGGATTTCAATGAGTTCAACTTCCAGCTCGCCACTTCCGAGAAGGCCGTCGGGCGGGTGGTGATCGTGATCGAGGCCGGCGCGACGCTGTACTCCTATGTCGACGAGCTCCACACCTCCGTCAATTTGGATATCTATACCAAGAAGGTTGCCACTTCCACGGACCGGCCCGCGCATTTCACGAGCGACCGGCTCGATGGCGTGGCGGACCTCGGCAACCCCGGCCCCGAGCTGGGTTCCAATGGCCGGCAACCGCCCGAGGCGGAGGTGAAGGATCGATTGGACCGGTTGTTCGGCGGGGATCCGGCACCCTTTGCGGATGACCTGGATATGGCGCTCACCTCGCTCAAGCGGCAACTCACAGGGTATTTCAGCGGCACTAACCAGTGAGGGCGTCGCGGATGACTGGTTTATCTGATCAGAGATGACTGGGGACGGGCGAACCCTTATTTCTCAGGCTCGATGCATCCCGGCCCTTCGTTCGCAGGACGGTTCACGAAGGTGGAGACGCGAGTGGCGAGGTAGAGGCCCGGCGGTGCGGGTTTGAGGATCTCCGCCAGCACTTCGGGTCGGGTGTTCTTGTCCAGCCAGTTCACCCAGTTGTATTCCTCCACCACCACCGGCATGCGGTCGTGCAGTTCCCGCAAGTCCTCCGAGGCCTCGGAGGTCACGATGCAGAAGGTCACGTTGCTGGTGCCGTCCGGGTTGGTGGTGGACGAGTAGAGCCCGGCGAAGAAGAAGCCGGTGTGATCCGGCCGCTGGATGTAGTAGGGCACCTTCTTGCCGGCCTCGGTCTTCCACTCATACCAGCCGTCCGCCGGCACCAGGCAGCGGTTCCGCTTGAAGGCATCCCGGAAGAACGGTTTCTCGGCGACGGTCTCGCCCCGGGCGTTGATCTGCGGCTGGGTGCCGGGCTTGGCCCAGTGGGGCAGGAAACCGAAGCGGGCCCAGAGCGGCATCAGTTCGATGTTGTCGGAACCGGTCTTGTAGAGCGCGCGGCCCACCAGGATGGTGTTGCTCGGCGCCACGTTGAAGCGCGCCGGCTGCGCGCCCTCCAGTATCCCGAAGTACGAGCTGATGGGATGGTTGCGGGGATCGCGGATGGTAAAGCGTCCGCACATGGTCAGGCCTCGCTCGCGCCTGCCTCGGCGGATTCCCTGGCGGTCTCAATATTAGTCCGTTGGAGCATAATCAGGAACAGGAGCGGTCTTCTCAGGGAGTAGCCATGCGTCATCTCATCATCTCTACTGTCCTCTTGGCCTGTCTCATCGGTTGCGCCCATGCGCCGGTCCCCCTGACCGATATCCCGCTGCACTGGCAGCCCACCGATACCGTCGTCGAGAGCGGGATCAGCAGCGCTTCGGACGTGGGTATCCAAGTCGGCAACTTCGTGGACACGCGTAGCGACCACGCAGCCATCGGCGAGAACCGCGAAGATCCCGTGCCGAAGCCGGTCACCACCCGGGACGACGTAGGGCGCTTCGTCGCCGACCACCTGCGTGAGACGCTGCAGAAGACCGGCCTGGACGTGGTGGATACGGGCGGCAAGGTGGTCTTGAGCGGTGAGGTCACGGATTTCTTCGTGGCGGAGACCGATGTCTACCGCAGCGAGGTGACGTTGCGCATCACAGCGGCCGACGCCACAGGCAAGAAGCTGTGGTCGGGCGTCGTCAGCGGCACCAACACCCGTTTCGGACATTCATATAGAGCGGAGAACTACTACGAGGGCTTGTCGGATGCGCTGGTGGACGCGATGCAGAACCTGCTCCAGGATCAGGCGTTCCGTAAGTCATTGACCTCGGAGTAAGGCCAGGCCACAGCAGCTTGTGCAATCTGTGAAGCAGCGCCCGCCGGGGAAGGCCGCTTGACGTCACGCTGGGACGACCCATGTCGTCCCGGTCCCATTCCGTCAGCAGATTCCGTCACCCGAAGGTCACCTGGCCCCGCGTCGTCGGCGTCTTGGTGGTGTTGGTGCTGCTCTTCGCCGCCGGCAAGCAATGGCTGTCGTTGGATACCCTGCGCAGCCATCGCGACGGACTGCTGAAGTTCGTCAGCGCGCACTATTGGATGTCGTTCTGGATCCTGGGCCTGGCCACCGTCGCGCAGACGGCCATCAGCCTGCCGTTCTCACCGTTCCTGGTGATCCTGGCGGGCATGGTCTTCGGACTTTGGGTGGGGACCGCACTCAAGGTCTTGGCCACCACCGTGGGATCAGTGCTCGCCATCATCGTGGTGCGCCACCTGTTCCAGGATTTCGCACGCCGTCGTGTGCAGCGGCATCCCAAGGCCCAGCAGATCCTGAAGGCCTTCGACCGGCACCCCAACAGTTACCTGCTGTTCCTGCGTTTCGAACCGGGCATGCCGCTGTGGTTGGCCAACATCGTGGCGGGTCTGACCGGCATCGGTCTGCTGCGGTTCACGCTGCTCACTTTGGTGGGGGTGATCCCGGATACCTTCGTCTTCGCCAACATCGGCGCCAACCTGGCGAGACTCAAGTCCGCGCATGACCTCCTGTCGCCCGGCATCATCGTGGCCCTGTCGCTGCTGGCGATGATGGCGCTGATCCCCATGGCGATAGGGTGGTGGCGGCGGCGGAAGCGAAAGTGATTGTTGGGTGGCAGCCGCCGACATCCTCAAGATCCTGGAGTGCTGGCTCGGGGGCTCAGAATAGGGACTGATTGAATAAGTCAAATTTGAACAACGTCAAATGGGGATAGACCGCATCTAAACTTCCCGTTCATTCGGTCTGGCGCGTGCGCGTATCGCAGGAATACCTGGCATGTGTGCAAGTTTCTGCAACCCGGTTGATGTGAGTCAGTGACCTCGCGGCGGCACTGCATACCATAGCGTCTAGGTATCGCACGTTCAGCCCGGCGTTGAGTCGCCGGGATTAGGAGAACCAAGATGAAACCTCGCTATGGATTTCTGGCCCTGATGCTGGGCATCGCGCTCGCCGCGTCGTCCCTCCCTGCACGGGCCGCCGATCAGACCTATGACGACCGCTGGTATATCGCGCCGGGGGTCAGCTTCGTGTATGCCGACCATGCGCGCCAGACCGATAACGGCACCGGCCTTCGGGTCGAATTCGGCAAGCCGATCGCGGAGACCTGGAACATCGAGGGCGGCATCAACGACTACAAGCTGGACTTCAAGAGTCCGCTCACCGGCTCCACCCATCAGACTGCCTTCGACGTGAATGGCCTGTGGTTCTTCTTCGATCGCCCGCGTGTCTTCGCGCCGTTCCTGCTCGTGGGCGGCGGCGTCACCGACCAGAACCCGGACTTCGGCACCAGCAGCACCGACCCTAACCTGACCGTGGGCGCGGGCTTCCTCAGCATCCCCTGGGATGGCTGGGACGGCGCGATCCGCGTCCAGGTACAGCACCTCAAGATGTTCCGCAACGGCAATTTCGGCGACAGCATCTTCAGTGTCGGCCTGCAGATACCGCTGGGTACACGTGCGGCCCCGGCCCCGGCCGCGGCAACGCCTGCTCCCGAGCCGCCGGCGGCCGCCCCCGCGGCGCCGGTCGAGATGTCGCCGGAGATGGAGCAAGCGGCGGAGCTACCCCATGTCATCCTGCTCAAGGGCGTGAACTTCGACCATGATTCCGATGTGCTCACCGCCGATTCCCACGGCGTGCTGGACGAGGCGGTGCAGACGCTCAAGGATCACCCCGGCGTCCACGTCATGGTGGCCGGCTACACCGACAACGTCGGTGACGCGGCCTACAACGTGGACCTGTCCCATCGCCGCGCCGAATCCGTGGAGAAATACCTCATCGACCACGGCGTCGACTCGGCCCGCCTGTCCGCCAAGGGCTTCGGTGAGGAGGACCCCATCGCGTCCAACGACACCCCGGAGGGGCGGCTGGCGAACCGGCGCGTCGAGTTGATCGTCGAATCAGATTGACGGCAAACCAGGGGAAGGCACACGGCGCCCCACTGCCAAGTGGGGCGCACGTCTATCGGCACTTCTTCTTCTGCGAATGACCTGCTAATGCGAATGACGGGGGCCGCCCCCGATCATCTTGTATTCGCGGCCGGTGCCGTTGCGGTAGCCGCAGCCGGAGCCGTTCCCGCCGCTTGCTGGAACCAGCCTTCCGTGGTGGTCACCGACTTGTCGTAGATACCCTTCGCGCCGGCGGGATTGTCCAGGCGTTGTTTCCGGTGGTTCTTGCAGCCCAGCGTCTTGCCCGTGAACGCCATCAGCGCGCCTTCGAGGTCCGTATCATGCTGGGTCGGGGGCTCGGAGTAGAGGCTCACGTGGTAATCGTCGGGCTGGTCGGCGAAGGTCTTGAAGCTGATCTGGCGGTGGGCGCTGTCGAGTCCCACCACGTCCAGCTTCATCCAGCTGAAGTCCGGCGTCAGCTTCTTGCCGGCGGCCACCTTGTCCAGGGTCTGGAAGCCCTTGTCGGCCATGAACTGTTGGATGGCCTGCACGGATGGGCTCTTGCCCTTGCAGTCGAAGGTATAGGTCAGGTCCGCACCGAAGGAATTGGTCGGCGCGTCCGAGTCGTCCGGCGTGGTGTCAGGCCGGACGATGATCAACACCAGTCCGACGATGGCGAATACGGTGATGGCGCCGGGCATGATCCACTTCTTCATCATCGACCTCGTGGGAAATTCGGGAGTCGTGGGGCGCGTATTCTCGCATTCCGCATCGCATAAGGCACGTGCGCGCGCGGTACAGCGGGCTTTTTTTGGGATAAGATTCCCGCCGGGGTGGGGGCGGTCGGGCTCCCTCGACAAGGGAACAACGAAATGGCTCTGTGGTTCCATCCGCGCACGGCGGAAGGATATCTATACGTCGTGGGCGAAGGCCCGGTGGTCACGGAAGACGTAGCGAACAGCGTCGATGAGGCCGTCAATCTCATCATCGACCTGGAACTCCCGGGAGCACTGGTGGATTTCTCCCTCGCGACGCTGGAGATGTCGATCGTCGACATCTCCAAGTTGCCGGACTGGTTCGAGACCCGCAACCTGCCGCAGTGGACCCGCATCGCCGTGGTCTTGCCGGCGGATCCGGCCAACATGCACAAGTACATCTTCTTCGATGATGTCTCCACCAACCGCGGCTATCAGGTCCGGCTCTTCTGGGAGCCCACGAGCGCGGTGGGCTGGCTGAACGAAAGCGCCTGACAGACTGACTCCGCGATGCGGTCTGCGACGCATCTGCATTGGATCACCCCAGCCGTTGCACGGCCAGGCTACATTTGCTCTCGCATGGGAGGCACTGTGGATGCCGTCACACTGGTGCGCGCCACTTGCCGCGACAATGGCTCCACATCCCAAGGTGAATATGTGGAGACTTCCCATGACCGACATGAATAGACAGCAGTCCCAGCAGAAGTCCGGTAGCCAGCAGAACGCCGGCGCCAGCAGCAAGCAGCGGGATCAGAACCAGCGTTCCGGTAGTCAATCCCAGGGCAACCCGCAATCCGACCGTTCCTACGACCAGGACCGGAGCGGCATCCAGGAATCCAAGCTGGGCGGCACCAACCAGCAGACGGGCTCCAGCCGGAATACCGGCAGCAGCCAGCAGTCGAGCGGCAGCCAGTCCGGCAGGAGCCAGCAGGCCGGCAGTGGTCAGCAAGCGGGTAGCAACCAGCAATCGGGCCGCACCCAGCAGGGTCAAAGCGCCGATCAGGCGGACCAGTCCGGCGAGACCGGCACCGACGAGAACTTGACCGGCAACCAGAGCCGCGGCGGCGGCATGGGCAAGCAGTCGGAGCAGCCGGGACGGCGGGATAGCTCCAGCCGGCACTGAGTCCTTCTCAAGACTATGTGCGTGACCGAGGCCGGCGGACCACCGCCGGCCTCTTTTTGCGTCGGCTCATTTGCTTCCGCAGGTGCCCTTGTCGAAGAAGGTCATCACGTCGAAGGCGTGGAAGCTCCACTTGCTGCCGTAGGTCCGGTTGATGAGGTGGCAATCGTCCTGCAGGAAGAACCAGTCGCTGACGGTGAACTCCTGTTCGGACCCGTCCGCCATGCGGACCTTGAGCGTGTAGTGCAGGTTCAGCGTGTTGCCGTATTGCTCGCCTGTCGCCGGGCCGTCCAATTGGTCGGACTCGGCGGTCACGGAGTGCGGACCGGTATCGCGGATGACCCATTCGTGCTGCTCGGTCTTGCCGTCCGAATAGAAATCATGCTCCGTCACCTTCACCTCGTCGTCTCCGACCGCGACGCCGTCCATCTCGATGCGAAAGCGCCGTACCACGTCTCCGGAGCGTGACTGGGCGAGGCCCCATGCCTCGGTATGTCCGGTGAGGTACTTGACCATATCGAAGGTCGGCTGTTCCTTGGCGTACTCCTTGGCGCTCATGGACGAGCATCCGGCCAGGATGGCGAGGGAGGTGATGGCGAGCAGGGTTGATGTCTTCATGGATACCTCAAGGATCTTTGGTTAAAACGGTCTGCATCAGGTCCACGTGCCCGGTGGCGAACCCCGCGTGGCAATAGGCGAGGTAGTAGTGCCACATGCGCAGGAAGCGCTCGTCGAAACCGAGCTCCATGACGGCCGGCCGCGCGGTGCCGAAGCGCTGGTCCCAAAGCTGCAGGGTGCGGGCGTAGTCGCGGCCGTGGAAGCTGCGCACCTCGGTGCGCAATCCGGCTCTCTCCACCTCCGCCTGCCAGCGCGAGGGGCTGGGTAGCATGCCGCCGGGAAAGATGTATCGCTGGATGAAGTCGGCGGTCTTCCGGTACTCGTCGAACGCCGCGTCACGGATGGTGATCACCTGGAGCGCGGCGCGGCCGCCAGGCTTGAGGCGGGCCTGCAACTGCTGGAAGAAGCCGCTCCAATAGGCCTCGCCCACCGCCTCGAACATCTCGATGGAGGCGATGCGGTCGTAGCTGCCGTCCAGGTCCCGGTAATCGCGCAACTGGAACTCCACGCGGCCGGAGAGTCCCGCGGCCGCGGCCCTGGCCCGCGCTTCCTGGAGCTGCGAGGGCGAGAGCGTGATGCCGGTGACGCGGCAACCCGTGTGTCTCGCGGCATGGATGGCGAAGCCGCCCCAGCCTGAGCCGATCTCCAGCAGGTGATGCTCAGGGCCGAGTTGCAGCGCCTCCACGAGGCGCCGGTACTTGTTCTGCTGTGCCTCGAAGAGCGGTTGTTCCCCGGAGGCGAAGATGGCGGATGAGTAGGTCAGGCTTTCATCCAGCCACAGCCGGTAGAAATCGTTTCCCAGGTCGTAGTGGTACTCGATGTTCCGCCGTGCGCCGCTGCGCGTGTTGCGCCGGGCGGCATGCAGCAGGTTCGTGACCAGGCGGCGGAGAGACGACGGCCGCTCCACCTCCCGCAGGGTCTGGGCATTCAGCTGACCCAGGTGCAGGAGTCCCATCAGGTCCGGCGTGTCCCATTGGCCGTCCATGTAGGCTTCCGCCAGGCCAAGGTCGCCGCTGACCAGCAGGCGCGTCACCATGCCGAGGTCGCGCACCCGTAGCGTGGCCGAAGGGCCGGGCGCCTGGCCGGTGAACGTCCTGGCCGAGCCGTCGGGCGAGACCACCTTCAGTGTGCCGGTGTGCAAGGCCGCGGCGGCCTTGTGCAGGAACCTCATCCTCATGGGCGGCCGCGCCGCGCGCATGGTCAGTTCTTCGATCCCATCCATCCTGCTGTGACTCCGCGTGTCGGTGGTTCGGGTTTGTGGAACAGGCGCGCGCCGCGCAGCCAGATCTTGAGTGCCTGCCAATGGATCAGCGCCATGATCCTCAGGCCGAGCAGCGGCAGCCGGCAGAACGCCGCCAGCAATGCCGCGTCGCTGAGCGCGCGCCGCTTGCCCGTCATGGCCGCGTCCAGCGCCGCAGCCCTATCGCAAGACTGGTGGATGAACACCGCCACTTCGTCATCCGGTTCCCGGAAGCGGAAGCGGTATTCGCCCCGCAACGGCATGAAAGGGGAGACGTGGAGGGCCTTGCTCGCGAGATAGTGGTGCCGCCAAGGACGCTCACCGTCCGCTGGCAGGAGGTAGTGATGCCGTTCGCCGAAGGTATTGTGGACTTCCGCCAGGATCGCCAGCAGCCGGCCATCCCGATGGTGGCAGTACCAGACGCTCAAGGGGCTGAACCCGTATCCCAGTACCCGCGGGTAGGTCAGCACATACAGCTTGCCTCCGGCGATCTCGATGCCGTGGGTGTGCAAGGTCGTCTCAGCCCAAGCCCGCAGGTCGCCGCGCCCATCACCCAGGTCCGCGTCATGCACGCTGTACAGGTTGAACGTGTTGTGCGAGAACAGCCGGCATCGGCGCTGCAGCGAAGGCAGCTCGTCGATGTCGAGGTACAGGGCGAACACGTCATACACGAAGCGGTAGCGCGGCTGCGTATTGCGCCGGTGCATGACCTGGCCCTGATACAGGCAGCTCGTCACGCCTGCTCCAGCGCCGGAGCGGTCCAGCGTCCAGCATTTCTCTCGGCGCGCTTTCCCAGATGCGCGCGCCGCCAGGGCACGTCATAGCCCATGCCTTCCACCACCTCGATGGCGGACTTCAGGCCGTCCTCGTGGAAACCGTGGCCGCGCCAGGCGCCGGCGAACCAGGTGCGTCGGCGGCCCTGGATCGCGCCGAACTCCCGCTGGGCCCGCAGCGTCTCCGCGCTGAAGACCGGATGCTGATACTGGGCCTCGTACAGCACCGATCCCGGCGCGGGTTTGCGCATGGGGTTCAGCGTCACGAAATACTGTCTGCGCGACGGCAGCTTCTGCAACCGGTTCATCCAGTAGGTCAGGCAGACTTGCGCTCCCTCCCGCTGCGGCCCATCCGCGAAATAGTTCCACGAAGCCCACACCCGCCGCGACTTGGGCATCAGCTGTGCATCGGTGTGCAGCACGGCCCGGTTCGGTTGATAGCGGAACGGCGCCAGGAGACGGCGCTCGGCGCCATCGGCATCGGCGAGGAGGCCCAGCGTCTCGTCGCCATGGGCCGCCATGACCACCTGGTCATAGCGTTCCCGGCCGCCATGCACGTCGGAGATCACCACGCCGGAGGCGTCGCGCCGGATGGAGGTGACGGCGCGGCCCAGGAACACCCTTCCTTCCAAGGGTTGGAGGATGCGGCGCACGTACTCGCGGGCACCACCGGTGACCGTGCGCCATTGCGGCCGGTCCACGAGGTTCAGCAGGCCATGGTTCTCGCAGAAAGCCAGGAAGCTTGTAGCGGAGAATTCCAGTATCCGGTCCATGGGGGAGGACCAGATCGCGGCCGCCATCGGCAGGAGGTAACGATAGCGCAGCTCCCTGCCGTAGCCGCGCACATCGAGGAACTGACCGAGGCTGATGTGGGCGTCCAGCCCTTCCCGTAGCGCCCGCTTACCATCGCGGTTGAAGCGCCAGATGTCGCGGAGCATGCGCCAATGGCCGCCGCTCACGAGGTTGCGGCGCTGGGCGAACAAGGTGTTGAGGTTATCCCCCGACCACTCCACCTGGCCGCCGTCGATGGAGGCCGAGAACGACATCTCGCTGGCATGGGACGCCACACCCAGGCGGTGGAAGAAGGCCGTCAGGTTCGGGTAATTGTGCTCGTTGAAGACGATGAAGCCGGTGTCGATGGCGATCTCGCGGCCATCCTCGCGCACTGCGACGGTGTTGGTATGGCCACCGGCATAGGCGTTCTTCTCATAGACCGTGACCTCGGCGTGCTGACGCAGCAGCCAGGCGGCAGCCAGCCCTGAGATTCCGGTCCCGACGATGGCGATCTTCATGGTCTTTCCGGTTACCCCGATGCCGGGGTATACGCCGGAAAGCCCGATCTGGATGCAGGGACGCCGGCGTCAGGCGGCCGCGGAAGCCCCCGCACCGAGCTGTTTGCGGTACTGGGAGAGGTCCCGCACCGACTCCAGCTTCACCTTGAGGATCAGGGACAGGTTATGCAGGATGCGGCCGATCACCTTCTCCTGCCAGCCTCTGTCGAAATTGATCTGCCGGTTCAGCCAATGCTCCATCCAGCCCGGGTCAGGCACGCGGTCCTGCACCCGGTCCTTGGGATACAACGCCCGGTTCACGTGCAGGTTGGTGGGGTGCAGGGCATTGCCGGTGCGGATGCTGGCCATCAGCACGCCCATCTTCGCGAAGGCCAGCCGCGCCTGGTCACCCTGGGTCTCCACCGCCCGTTCCATGAAGCGGCGATAACAGCCGCCATGGCGGGCCTCGTCTTTGGAGATGAGATCGTAGATGTGCTTGATCACCGGTTCCGTATGCCACTCAGAGGCGCATTGGTACCAGTGCGTGAGCCTGATCTCGCCGCAGAAGTGCATCATCAGGGTCTCCAGCGGTGGCGCCGGATCGAACTCGAACCGCACCGCGTGCAGCTCTTCCTCGGTGGGGCAGAGGTCCGGCCGGAACCGGCGCAGGTATTCCTGCAGCACCAGCGAGTGCTTCTGCTCCTCGTAGAACCAGATGGACATGAAGGCGGAGAAGTCCGAGTCATGGCGGTTGTCCCGCAGGAACATCTCGGTGGCGGGCAATGCCGACCATTCCGTGATGGCATTCATCTTGATGGTGTGCGCCTGCTCGTCGCTCAGCAGCGCCGCATCGAAGCGGTCCCAGGGCACGTCCTTCTCCATGCTCCAGCGCAGTTTCTCGAGGGATCGGAACAGTTCGGGATACAGCATGTTCATGGCACCTGTGAATGCTGGGCTGGAGGACGATACGCCATAGGGGTGAAATCGGAGGCAGTGGGCTAGCGGTCCGCGCCCAGCAAGGCCCGGCGCAGCGCGGGCTCGCTGGTCCTGGGGTCCAGCCACATGCCGAAGAAGGCCGTGGCGAACGCCGGGTCCTTGAACTCGGCGGTCATCTTGTCGTCGATGTAGACCTGCAGGTCCCCGGGCGGGAGCCACACCGCCGCGACCCTGTCACCGGGGGCGACGCCGGGGAAGGCCTGGAGCATGTCGGCGCGCCAGCGCTCCAGGTCGCGGCCATCCGCATATCCGAGCCGGCGCATCTGCCTCACCCCTTCATCCGCGATCTCGGCGCCGGTGAACCCTCGTGCATACACCACCGCCAGGGCATAGGGTCGTTGCGGCTGCCACTGGGCGCCGGAGGCATATAGCGCGATGTCGTAGATCTTCCAGAACAGGAAGGTGAGCTTGCCTGCGCCAAGCTCGTGCAGCCCGGGCGCCTCGCGTGCCACCTCCGCAGGGAGGGCGGGCGCTTCGCTCGCTCCTGCGGGTGCAAGCATCGCCAACGGGACTGCGGTGCCGATCACCAGGCTGCGGATGCGGGAGCCCATCAGCCCGCAACGATATTCGCCGTATAGACCACTGGGCCCGTGGGCTGGCCGGTGGGCGATCCGCCCGCCGGCTCCAGCGAGATGGCGAGGCCCTTGGCGCCGGCCAGGGCGGCGATGGTCTGCGGACCCAAGGTCTCGCTGGCATGGCCGGTGGGATTCATGAGTCCCATGGACACGGGCTTACCCTTGGTCGGCAGCATCCAGAGCTCGTAGGACTTGCCGGGGGGAGGGGTATTGTCGGCGAGCGCATTCATGTCCACGCGACCGGACTTGGCGTTGACCGAGATGAGCCAGCGCGGACCCACCTGGGGATTCGCCATCACCGCCACGTAGGAAGCCGGAGCCGGCGGTGTCACCAAGCTGCGGCCCGCGTAGATCCCCACCACCAGCACCACCACGCTGGCCATGATCGCGCCGGCCCAAAGCGGCGCCAGCCGCCGGAAGCGCTGCGCGCCTGCTCTGCGGTCCGAGGCCGCGACGCCCTTCTTGATGCGTCTCCAGACTGCCGCAGAGGGCGTGACCGGAGCGAGCGCCATGGCCCATGCGGTGAACCGCTCTTCCCAGAAGGTCACCTCGGCGCGCAACCGGCCGTCCTCCATGAGCAGCCGCTCGAAGCGGCGCCGGGCCGCGCCACGTAACAACCCCAGCACGTACTCGCCGGCCAGAAGTTCGCGCAGAGGTTGATTGCGGTAATTCATGCGGCCTCCAGGCAACGCTTCAGGCTCTGCAATCCGCGCCGCACCCAGCTCTTGACGGTGCCGATGGGCGCCTGCAGGCGGACAGCGATCTCATCGTGAGACAGGCCCTGGAAATACGCGAAGCGCAGGCTGTTGCGCTGGGCCTGCTGCAGCCGGTCGAGACAGCGGCTGAGGGCCCGCGCTTCCGCGTGGCTGATTTCCTCCGCGCCGCTGGCGCTATCCAGGAACGCTTCTTCCATATCACCGTCGCCGTCGTCGCCTGGGCCCAATGGCACTTCATGGCGTTGGTCCCGGAGCATGTCGAGGGCACGATAACGGCAGATGGACATCAGCCACGTCATGGGCGTGCCGCGTTCGGCCGTGTAGCTGCCGGCATTGCGCCACACGCTGGTGAAAGCTTCTTGCAAGGCGTCTTCCGCGAGGTCCCTACGTTTGAACATACGCATCAGGACCGAAAACAGTTGCGGCGAGGTGAGTTCGTAAAGGCGGGCGAAATCGGCCTGCCGCCCCAAGGCGCAGCCATGCAGCAAGTCGACCAACTCACGATTGCGGATTTCGGTGGCTTCTTCGGTCACGGCGTTCGCTGTTCTTGTGGGTGCGAAGCTCCAAGCATTGTAGCCGAGCTGACCCGGCCCGCGGCCCGGAAAATTTCACCCGTCACCTGCATCCGGTAGCGGGTCTCGCACGTATGCGCAGGATGCGTGGAACGGATCCGTGAGGTAAGCGTTCATGTGGACAGCTGCGATCCTGGGCCTGGGGACCATGGCCGTGGCCATGGCCGGCTTGTGGGCCATACACCTCAAGACCGCCAATGCGGGCGTGGTGGATGTGGGCTGGAGCCTGGGTGTGCCCTGGTGCGCCGCCCTGTTCGCGGCATTCGGTCCCGGTTGGCCCCTGCGGCGCCTGGTCGTCGCGGCCATGGTGGCGGTCTGGGGGCTCAGACTCGGCGCCCACATCATCGGCCGGCTGAGGCGCGAAGGCGAAGACCCGCGCTACGCCCAATTACGGAAGGGATGGACCGGCAATGTCCAACTGAAGTTCCTCGGCTTCTTCGAGTTGCAGGCGCTCTTGGCGCTGGTCTTCGCCCTCCCTGTCGCCGTCGCATCCCGGAATCCGGCGCCAGGGTTCTCGGCGCTGGAATACCTCGGGCTGGTGCTCTGGTCCATCGCGGTCGTAGGGGAGTCTGCGGCCGACATCCAGCTGCGGGAGTTCAAGAAGGCGAATCCCGGCCACGGGAAGGTCTGCGACGTGGGCTTGTGGAGATACTCCAGGCATCCCAATTACTTCTTCGAATTTCTGCTCTGGGTGGCCTTGGCTGTGTTCGCCTCGGCCTCTCCCTGGGGCGGGTCGGCGGTCGTCTGCCCGCTGCTCATGCTCTTCTTCCTGTTCAAGGTCACGGGCATCCCTGCCACTGAAGCCCAAGCTCTGCGCAGCAAGGGGGAGGCTTACCGCCGTTACCAGCGCACCACCAGCGCGTTCGTCCCGTGGTTTCCCATGAAGGAGTCCGGATGAGCCCAGATGAAGCCGCCGTGGAGATGAGCGAAGGCCTGCCACGTCCGGCCTGGTACGAACCGCTGCTCGAAGCCGGACTGATACCTGACCCGCTGATCAGGCGGGGTATTCGCCGGCTGCTCGCGCAAAGGCTCGCGGCGCAGGAGAAGGCCGGCTTCGAGGCCCAGGCCATGGGGCTCACGGATTGGGTCTGGCGGTTGAAGCGCAGTCCCATCGCCATCGCCACCGGCGCCGCCAATGCACAGCACTACGAAGTGCCGGCCGGGCTGTTCCAGATGATGTTGGGGCCGCACCTGAAATACAGCAGCTGTCTTTGGCCGAAGCCCCGCATGTCCCTCGCGGAAGCCGAAGAAGCCATGCTGCAGCAGGTCTGCCGCCGGGCGCACCTCGACGACGGTCAGGAAATACTGGACCTGGGCTGCGGTTGGGGGTCGTTCTCCTTATACGCCGCTGCGACCTACCCCGGCAGCCGCGTCCTGGCCGTCTCCAACTCCAATTCGCAACGGGAGTACATCGAGGCGGCGGCGCGGCGGCAAGGTCTCACGAATCTCGAGGTGGTGACCGCCGACATCAACGTCTTCGACACCACGCGCCGCTTCGATCGTGTCATCTCCATCGAGATGTTCGAGCACATGCGCAATTACCAGGAGTTGTTGCGGCGCATCGCCGGTTGGTCGCGGCCCGGTGCCTTGTTGTTCGTGCACATCTTCTGCCATCGGGAGCACGCCTATCCGTTCGAGGTAAAGGATGCCAGCGACTGGATGGCGAGACACTTCTTCACCGGCGGCCAGATGCCGAGCGAAGACCTGTTGCTGCACTTCCAGGATGATCTGAGGGTACAGGCACGCTGGCGCGTGGATGGCTGCCATTACGCCCGGACCTGCAGGGCTTGGCTGGATAATGTGGATTCCCGCCGCGAGGAGTTCCTGGCGTTATGCGGGACGATCTACGGGTCGGAACAGGCACGCCGCTGGCAGGTGCGCTGGCGCGTGTTCCTCATGGCCTGCGAGGAGCTGTTCGCCTTTCGAGGCGGCAGCGAGTGGTTCGTCTCGCACCTCTTGTTCAGGAAGGCCTAGTCGAGTGACGGCGATCGTGCTGTTTCGCCGCGATCTGCGGCTCGCGGACAACGCGGCCTTGACGGCCGCCTGTCTGGAACATGACCAGGTGATGGCCCTCTACGTGCATGAGCCGGGTCCCGCGCGATGGGGCACTGGCGCCGCCAGCCGCTGGTGGTTGCACCACTCGCTCGCGGCGCTGCAGGCTGCGTTGGCGTCGCGGGGAGGTGCGTTGAACATCCTGCAAGGCGATGCCAGCCAGGTGTTGCCGGAGCTGTGCCGGCGCCACGGGGTGCGCGCCGTCTACTGGAACCGGCGCTATGAGCCTGTGGAACTCGCGGACGACTCACGCCTGGCACTGATCCTCAAGGCGCTATGAGCCTGTGGAACTCGCGGACGACTCACGCC
>DATIVR010000040.1:0-8716 GCA_035465695.1 Gammaproteobacteria bacterium | reverse complement strand
AGATTCTGGACGAAAAAGCGTCGCTTTAGGCTTGATTTTACAAGACTCTTCCCGCACTCTAACCGACGAAGATGCCGACGGAGCCATGCAGCGGGTGGCGGACCGATTGGCACGGGGTCTGGGTGCAACGATAAGAGACTAGCCTATGGCGCTGACCAAAGCCGAGATGGCCGAGGCCCTGTTCGCGGAACTGGGGCTGAACAAGCGGGAGGCTAAAGAGCTGGTGGACCTGTTCTTCGAGGAGGTCCGGCTGGCACTAGCAGAGGGGCGCCAAGTCAAGCTTTCGGGATTCGGCAATTTCGACCTCCGCAAGAAGAACCAGCGTCCGGGCCGGAACCCGAAGACCGGGGAGGAAATCCCCATCACCGCCCGCCGGGTGGTCACGTTCCGTCCGGGACAGAAGCTAAAGGCACGGGTGGAGACATATGCTGGAAGCCGGGAACAATAGCGAGCTTCCCCCGATCCCGGGAAAGCGTTACTTCACCATCGGTGAGGTGAGCGACCTGTGCGGCGTGAAGCCCCATGTGCTGCGCTATTGGGAGCAGGAATTCCCGCAACTCAAGCCCGTGAAGCGCCGTGGCAATCGCCGTTATTATCAGCGCCACGACGTGTTGGTGATCCGCCAGATCCGCAGTCTGCTCTACGAACAGGGTTTCACTATCGGCGGCGCCCGCCAGCAACTCTCTAGCGACGGCGCCAAGCAGGACATCACCCAGAGCCACCAGATCGTGCGCCAGATGCGCGTCGAGCTGGAAGAGCTCCTGCAGCTCCTAAAACGCTGAATCTCAAACAGGTTCCCCGGGGTTGAGGCTTCGCGTATCATTACGCGCCTGCCAAGGGCCATTTTCGGCCGTCAGTCAGTTGAATCAGTCGGGGCGTAGCGCAGTCTGGTAGCGCACCTGCATGGGGTGCAGGGGGTCGGAGGTTCAAATCCTCTCGTCCCGACCAATTCAACTTTAAAAACGCTTAGCTGGATTCAAGCACCTACACCCCTGCAGGCCCGGTGACTGCGAGGCGGACGGCCCGCACCCGAAAATACGCATTAAGGAGCCCAGCCGGGAGGCTGGGCTCCTTAAATCCGCGTGCCGACTATTTTCCCTTCTTGGCGTCTTTCTGAGCGTCCTGCAGTTCCTCCATCACCTTCTTGGCGTACTTCTGCGCCTTCTTGAGCTTGTTCTCCTTCAAGCCCTTGTTGGCTTCCTTCACCGCATCGTCAAGCTCGCCACGTTCTTTGCTCTTGTTCTGCACGTCGTTGATGGCGCCGGTGCCTTGGCCCTTGCAGGGATCTTCGGCAGTGGAGTCATAGCCCTGGCCAGAAGGTCCCACCAGGCAATTGAGCACGTGATGTAGATGGGCATGTACGTCCGCGAGCTTCGTGGATCCGGCCGACATGCCGGCGTGCTGCAAAGCCGTGCCGATCTCCTGGTCGGGGTTAGCGCTGCCGCTGGCGGCCATGCCGGTGCCCGCGCCGGGCGCGCCGGCAGCTATGGCGGTGGTGAGAGCTGCGGCAGAGATACAGCCGGTGAGCAGGGAAGCGAACTTGTTCATGGAGACCTCCTGGGTTAAAGACGGACATTAGAACCCCAGGGCTGCACAAAACCGAAACTGAGTTGACAGATGCAGTTTCGGCTGACGGCCCGATACATGTAAGAATCGGTCATGGCGCGGCGAGGACCGGAGTTCATCCAGGAAGGGCCCGAACTGGGTAACCAGTATCGGGACGATGAGGCCTTGCGGACCTGGCTCGCTAAGCGCGTGCCCGCGGCCATCCTGCAAGCCATCGAGCCGGGTCTGGATAGCTTGGGGGCGCGCGCGGCGGGCGAGATGCTTGAGCTCACGGCCCAGGCGGAAGCACAGCCGCCACTGCACGTGCCTTATGATGCCTGGGGCCTCCGCGTGGACCACATCGAGGTCTCCCACGCCTGGAAGGCGTTGCATCGCATCGCCGCGGAAGAGGGCATCGTGGCGACGGCCTTCGAACGCTCGCAAGCTGAGTGGTCGCGCCTGCATCAGTTCGTGCGCCTGCATCTCTATACGCCGTCCTCCGCCATCTATTCCTGTCCGTTGGCCATGACGGATGGCGCGGCGCGGGTCATCGAATTGTTCGGTGATGCAGGACTCAGGAAGGAGATCTTTCCACACCTCATCAGCCGGGACCCGGCGCAGATGTGGACTTCCGGGCAATGGATGACCGAGCGTACCGGCGGGTCCGACGTGAGCGGGACTTCCACCGAAGCACGATCGGAGGCGGGGGAATGGAGACTATACGGGACCAAGTGGTTCACCTCGGCGACCACGTCGGAGATCGCCGTGACACTGGCCCAGGACCCCGATGCCGGCGGCAAGCTGAGTCTGTACCTGCTGCGGCTGCGGGACACGGATGGCAAGCTGAACCACATCTTCGTACACCGCCTGAAGGACAAGCTCGGCACCCGGGCGCTACCGACCGCGGAATTGACCTTGCAAGGTACGCCGGCCGTGCGCATCGGCGAGCCAGGCAAGGGCGTCCGGCAGATCGCCACGGTCCTGAATATCACCCGGCTCTACAACGCCGTCTCGGCCGTGAGCTACATGCGGCGTGGCATCGTCCTGGCTACCGACTACGCACACAAGCGCCGCGCCTTCGGCAGGCTGCTGGCGGACCAGCCGTTGCACCGACAGACGCTGGAGGAGCTGGGCGCGGAGTACATGGGGGCGCTGCATCTTGTGCTTCAGCTGGGAGCGTTGCTGGGCCGCACCGAGCTGGGTAAGGCATCGCCGGCAGAAGCCGCTCTGCTGCGGCTGCTGACGCCGATCGCGAAGCTCTACACTGCCAAGCAATCCATCTCCGTGGCCAGCGAGGTGCTGGAGTGCTTCGGCGGGGCGGGCTATGTGGAGGATACGGGGCTGCCGCGCCTGCTGCGGGATTGCCAGGTGCTCTCCATATGGGAAGGCACCACCAATGTGTTGTCCTTGGATGTGCTGCGAGCGCTGGAGAACCCGGAGGCCTTCCAGTTCTATACCGAAGACGTGAACGCTAGGCTGGCCAAGATGCAGGGACCGGCCATGGAACTCCTCTCCACGCAGATCAGGGAAGCATTGAGCGGTATCGGCACCTGGTTACGCGCCACCGCAGGCGAGAGAGAAGCGCTCGAGCGCGGGGCTCGCCGGCTGTCCTTCAACCTTGCGTCGATCTATATCTCGGTACTGCTAGGCGAGGCCTGCGCGGAAGGCTGGGTCGATCCAAGGATCGTCGAGCATTGGTGCTTCAAGCTCTCCCGGTGTTGACACTCAATGCGCGGCCTTGGCGGCGCGCTGTGGGAATGCCAGGATGGAGATTACCATCAGCACGGCGATCACTCCGGAGGCCATATAGCGGCTGAGGGCGAGCCCCCCAGCATCGTGGGGCTTGTCGAGGAAATCACCCAGCACCGCACCGAGGGGACGGGTGAGGATGAAAGCGGCCCAAAACAGCGCTACGCGATTGAGCTTGGTGAAATAGTAGGCGAGTGCGATGAGTAGCAGCAGGCCGCCGAAGATACCGATGCTGTTGAGGTAGCCTTCGCCGATGGTGTCTGCGGTCCAATCGCCCAGCGCGGTGCCCAGGGTCTGCGAGAACATGATAGTGACCCAGTAGAAGATCTCCGCCTTGGGCGTATGCACGGTATTGATCGAGACCGAACCCAAGGTGCGATGCCAGAGGAACAGCGAGACCAATACCAGGGCCAGCAGCAGCGATGCGCCGCCGGTATAACCGATGCCGAGAGAACGATCCGCGAAGTCGGCGAGGGTAGTGCCTACCGTGGTGGTGGCGACGATGGTGGCCCAGTAAAGGAAGGGATGAAAGGCCTTGGCACGGATCTGGGCAAAGACGAAACCGGCGAAGAACACGGCAAAGATCGCCGTCCCCACGAGATAACCCAGTCCCATGGACATGCTGACGGCATCCCCGCCGGTCTCGCCCAGGGTCGTGGCGAGGATCTTGATGATCCAGAACACCAACGTGACCTCCGGCACCTTGCTCAACGCGCGTTTCGCCTGATCGCTCATGGACTGCCAACCCTCGAAGGCGTGATGAAGATGTGAGACCATAACGCCCTGCGCGCGGCTAATCCAGTCTTTCCCCATGGCCTCCGACCTGCTCGTCAGCCTCCAGTCCCTCGCCAAGTCCTATGGCGCCCAGAGACTGTTCAGCGGCATCACCTTGGGCGTCTATGCCGGCGAGAAGATGGGTCTCATCGGCCCTAACGGGTCCGGCAAATCCACACTGCTGAAGATCATGGCGGATGCCGAGACGCCCGATTCGGGCCAGGTGGCGCGGACGGGTTCGGCGCATCTGGTGTACCTGCCACAGGAAGACATTTTCCCCACGGGCGCTACGGTGGAGGAGGTGTTGCTGGAGGCCTTGCCGGCGCATCAGAGGGACAACGGGCTAAACGCCGTCCGCGACCTCCTGCGTGAGATGGAGTTCAGCGACATCGGCCAGAAGGTGGAGACGCTGTCCGGCGGCTGGAAGAAACGGCTTGCCATAACCTGCGCTTTGATACGCGAGCCTGACTTGTTGCTCATGGATGAGCCGACTAATCATCTGGATCTGGAAGGCATCCTCTGGTTGGAAGAACTGCTCAAGCAAGCACGTTTCGCCTTCATCCTGGTGAGTCATGACCGATATTTTCTGGAAAACGTCACCAACCGCATCGTGGAGCTGAACCGGCGTTATCCGGACGGCTACCTGCGGGTGGAAGGCAACTACAGTGAGTTTCTGCAACGCCGCCTGGGGGTGTTCGAGCAGCAGGACCAGCAAGAGCAGGTGCTGGCCAACAAGTTCCGACGCGAGTTGGAATGGCTGAGGCGGGGGCCGAAGGCGCGCACCACCAAGGCCAAGGGACGCATAGACGCAGCCTATGATTTGAAGGACGAACTGCTGGAGACCCGTGATCGCAACGCTCTGGGCGCCCGGGCGGGCATCGAGTTCGAAGCCAGCGATCGCAAGACCCGCCGGCTGGTGGAGTTGAAACAGGTGGCGGTGGAGCGCGGCGGTCGTAGCTTGTTTTCCGGGCTGGACCTGACCCTGGGACCCGGTAGCTGCCTGGGTGTGCTGGGCAAGAACGGGGTGGGCAAGAGCAGTCTGATGCAGCTCCTGCGAGGCGCACTCGAGCCCAGCGCCGGCAGCATCACCTGGGCGGACGACCTCAAGATCGTCAGCTTCGACCAGAAGCGTGAGCAATTGGATCGCAGTCTCAGCCTGAAGGACGCACTCTCGCCCACGGGTGACACCGTGTCGTTCCAGGGCAAACCGTTGCACGTGAGTGCCTGGGCCAGACGTTTCTTGTTTCCCACCGAGAAACTGGGGTTGCCGGTGTCGCGTCTTTCCGGCGGCGAGCAAGCGCGGGTGTTGATCGCCCGGCTCATGCTGCAGCCCGCGGATCTGCTGTTGCTGGACGAGCCCACCAACGACCTCGACATCGCGACCCTGGAAGTATTGGAGGAGAGCCTGGAGGAGTTTCCGGGTGCGCTGGTGCTCATCACCCACGACCGGTTCCTGATGGACCGCCTGGCGGACCGCCTGCTATATCTAGACGGTCGTGGCAGGGCCACGTTCTTCGCCGATTACAGCCAATGGTTGGGGACCTACCGGACGACGGCGCCTGTGACCACCGCCGCGCCGAAGCCCATGAAGAAGCCGGCTCCGGCCCTGAGCTACGAAGAGAAGAAGGAGTTGGACCGCATCGACAAGAAGGTGGAGAAGGCGGAGGCCGAAGTGGCTGCCATCCAGCAGAGACTCCATGACCCGGCCATCATGTGCGATGCGGTCAAGCTAAAGGAGCTATATGCGGAGTTGCAGGCCGCCGAGGCCAGGGTGGCGGTCATCTATGCGCGCTGGCAGGAACTGGAATCCCGCGCTTCCAGTTGAGGATGGAAAAATCAACCGATAGTGCATGGACGGTCTCCGGCTGCATATCGCTGGAGCGATAGACTCGACCGTCCGCGTCTGGCGCTATACTGGAGCCGCTGGAAAAAGGGGCTCTACGTCACGATGACATGGCCAATCTGCGTCCAGACATGAAGCCAGGCTACGCTTACGCCTGGGAATTCACCGCCGCGCCGGACAAGCTGGAGGAGTTCAAGCGTGTCTACGGCGAGGACGGGGAGTGGGTCAGACTGTTCCGCCGCGCGGCGGGCTACCTGCGCAGTGAACTGCTGCAAGACCAGGCGAATCCCTGGCGTTTCATCACCGTGGATTACTGGGAATCGGAAGCGGCATGGCGATCCTTCCGCGAGAAGTTCCTGCATGAATACGAGAACCTGGATGTGGTGTGCGAGCAGGTGACCATCCGCGAGCGGGAACTCGGGCGCTTCAGCCCTCTCTGAGGCGTTGAAACTCCCGCCACCGGCCATATCATGTGAGACACAGGCACCCTGGATCGGGGTGCGGGAGGGGTTCATGGAACACTACATCGCTCTGGCCTTCCTGGCCGCGGGGATAATCCTCGTGGTGCTGGAGATGGTCAGCCTCACCTTCTATATGGCTGCCTTGGCCTTCGCCTGCTTCGTGACCGCGCTGATCACCTGGTTCTATCCCATGGAAGCCTGGTTAGCGGCAGTGGTGTTCGCCGTCGGCTCCGTCGTCTCCCTGCCGCTGGCGCATGCAGTGCGGCATCGCATCCAGGGCGCCCATCCTGATCCGTTGCTGGACATGGACAAGGGCAGCGTGGTGACCGTGGCGGAGACGACCGTCCAAGGGCTTAGAGTCAAATATCGGGATTCGCTCTGGGAGGCCGCCTGGGAGGGTTCCGGTAGCCCGAGCGTGGGACAGCGCGCTGAGGTGGTGGCGCGCGACGGCGCCCGTTTGCGCATCAAGCCGATCGGCTGAACCAGCATTCTTCCAGTAATTCTCAGGGGAGTAGTCCATGCAGATTATGTCCATCATCGGCTTGTTGATAATCATCTGGGTCGTGTACACGCTCTTGCGCACGATCCGCATCGTGCCGCAGCAACAGGCGTGGATCGTCGAGCGCCTGGGACGTTTCCATGCGGTACTGGGTTCCGGCATGAATTTCGTGATGCCACTGGTCGACCGGGTCGCATACCGATTCGACATGCGCGAGATCCCCATGGATGTACCAGAACAGGTGTGCATCACCAGGGACAACACGCGGTTGTCCGTGGACGGAGTGCTTTACTACCAGATCACCAATGCGCAGAACGCCGCTTACGGCACCAACGATGTGATCACCGCCGTGGTGCAGTTGGTACAGACCACCATGCGTGCAGAGGTAGGCAAGCTGGCGCTGGACGAATGCCTGTCCCAGCGCGAGACGCTGAACAAGGGTGTAGTAGACGTACTCACGGATGCCGCCACCGGCTGGGGTGTGAAGGTGCTGCGCTATGAGATCCGCAACCTGACGCCGCCGGACGAGATCCAGCGCGCCATGGAGCTGCAGCTCACCGCTGAACGCCAGAAGCGCGCCGCCATCGCGAAGTCCGAGGGCGACCGCCAGCAGGCGATCAACCAGTCGGAAGGCCAGAAACAGAGTCAGATCAACAATGCCGATGGCGAACGCCAGGCCGCCATCCTGCGCGCCGAGGGCGAGGCTCAGGCCATATCCACGGTGGCCAATGCCACTGCCAACGCCATCAACACCATCGCCAAGGCGGCGGCGGGTGAGGGCGGAATGGACGCGCTGCATTACCAGCTGGCCCAGCAGTGGGTGGATCAATGGGGCGGCATCGCGAAGTCTTCCACCGTGACTGTTGTGCCCGCCAACATGGGCGACCTCTCCGCCATGGTGGGTACGCTCATGTCCCAGACGGGCAACGCCAAACCGGCGCGCTGACGCATCGATGAGCCCGCGGACCGCGGCTATCATCGGCGGCGGTCCCGCGGGCCTCATGGCCGCCGAGGTGCTGGCGAAGTCCGGCGGCATTGCCGTGGATGTCTACGACGCCATGCCGTCGGTGGGGCGCAAGCTCCTGAGAGCGGGTGTCGGCGGGCTAAACCTCACTCATTCCGAGCCCGAGATTGCGTTTCGCGGTCGCTATGGCACCGAGAAGGAATTCGTGTCTCCCTGGCTGGAGGTCTTCGGCGCTGCGGCGCTGCGTCGCTGGGCGGAAGACCTGGGAGTGCAGACCTTCATCGGGAGTTCCGGCCGAGTGTTTCCGAAGGAGATGAAGGCTGCTCCATTATTGCGTGCATGGCTGGGGCGCCTGCGCGGCGCGGGAGTCCGCTTCCACCTGCGGCATCGCTGGATCGGCTGGGATGGCGAGGCGTTGAGGTTCCAGACGCCGGAAGGAGCCCTGAATCGGATGCCGGATGTGGCGATACTCGCATTGGGCGGCGGCAGCTGGTCCAGATTGGGCTCCGACGCGGCCTGGGTTCAGCTACTGGCGGCACGCGGCATCCAGGTGAATCCTCTCAGACCTTCCAATTGTGGGTTCGAGACCCTATGGAGCGAGCATTTCCGGGCCCGCTTCGCGGGGGCACCGGTGAAACCGGTCACCGCCTGGGTGGAGGATCACGTGCCCATTCAGGGCGAATTCGTGGTGACGGCGCGAGGCGTCGAAGGTGGTCTGATCTATGCGTTGTCCGCACGGTTGCTTGACGCGATCGCAGCGCAGGGCAGCGTGACGCTGCATCTCGATCTCGCACCGAACCGGGACCTGCCGCGGCTGTTGCACGACCTGCGCAAGCCGCGCCATGGCCAATCCATGGCGAACCAGCTGCGCAAGCAGGCGG
>DATIVR010000039.1:0-7145 GCA_035465695.1 Gammaproteobacteria bacterium | reverse complement strand
TGCTGAGCATCGCTCTGGGACCAGCCGGACCACAGCCAGAAGTAATCATGTCCGTCCTGGAAATTGTGATAGGAGACCTTCCACGCCGGTTCCGTGTAGGCGTTAGGCGAGGGAGAGTAACTGATGGTTATGGATGCCGGCAGCACGTCGGAAAGGATGACGCCGAGGGCATTGCCGGTGTTGCCGTCCGTATAGTTGATGGCGGGGAACTGGTCCGCGCCGGTCACGAACACCAGGTCCTTGATGAAGGGCGCGCGGTTGAGCTGCTGGTCCAGCACCTCGCGCGCCTGCACCACCTGCGCTGAAGCGCCAGGGTCCGGCGCCGACAGCTTCGGCCCGCTCGCACAAGCCGATAACGACAAAGCCAACAGGCAGGGCCACGCGGCCGCGGCACGGACCATACGCATGTGCATTCCCCAAGTCTCCGGGAGATTCCCGGAGTTGCTTCGAGTATAGGCGCACTCTTGGCCCTGCCGCCGTAGCCTTTGCAAACTCCACGCTGAGCGGGGAAAAGGGATCCGGTCTTTACTTAATACACTTACGTCGCGCGATGCCTGGACTTGCAGGCCACCGCCGGTCATCACGGATGACGCCAGATGTCCCGCGGTGGGAGCCGCGGGTGGCCGCCGGCGCTGGTAAGGGATATATTTCCCATCGGAGGTCCGTAGCCAGGGAGTCGCGTCATGGAACCTCATGTCAGTATCGTCCATCTGGAGGACGATGCTGCCCACGCCGAGTTGATCCGGCGTGCCTTCGCAGCCTCGCAGCCCGTTTGCGACATCCGCCTTACGTCCACGCGCAAGCAATACCTGGCCGCCCTCGATGAGACGCCGCCGGACCTGATCCTCTCGGACAACCGCGGCTATGACATCGAAGGCCTGGAAGCGCTGAAGCTGGCGCGCCAACGCTTTCCCTCGGTGCCGTTCCTGTTCGTCTGCAGCACGTTCCAGGATCCCGCAGCGCTGCAGGCGGCCGGCGCCACCGCTTGCCTGCTGAAGTCGGACCTCCCGACGCTCACCGCGACCGTGAAGGGGCTGCTGGAGCGGATCGTCGCCCCACGTCTGGATTTCAAGCGGCTGTTCGAGGCCTCACCGGACATCCTGTTGGTGCTGCTGCCGGACAGCCCGCGCTTCACCATCGTCGGCGCGAGCCGTTCCCGCCTCGCGATCACTCACACCGGTCCCGAGCAGTTCGGCCGCAGCCTGTTCGAGATGTTCCCGGACAACCCGGACGATACCGGCGCCAGCGGCACCAGCAACCTGCGCGCCTCCCTGGAGCGGGTGCTCTCGACCCGCGCGCCCGACAGCATGGCGGTGCAGAGATACGACATCCGCGACGAGCGGGGACGCTTCGTCTCCAAGTACTGGAGCCCGAAGAACATCCCGGTGCTCTCCGATGGCGGCGAGGTGCTCTATATCCTGCACCGCGTGGAGGACGTCACCGAGCTGGTGCGGGCCACCGAGGCGGGCGAGGAGCTGCGCGGCCGCACCCGCGAGATGGAACTGGAGGTGGTGCGCCGCAGCCAGGAGCTGGCGCAGATGAACCAGGAACTGCGCCAGGCCAACCTCAGGCTCGGTGAGTTGGACGCGGCGAAGACGGTGTTCTTCAGCAACATCAGCCACGAGTTTCGCACCCCCCTCACCCTCATGCTGGGCCCGCTGGAGGACAGCCTGGCCGAGCCGCCCGGCGCGCTGCCGCCGAAGCAGCGCGAGCGACTGGAGCTCGTGCACCGCAGCGCGCGCAGGCTGCTCAAGCTGGTGAACGCCTTGCTGGACTTCTCGCGGCTGGAGGCGGGCCGCATGCAGGCCCTCTACGCGCCACTGGACCTGGCCCAGCGCACCCGCGAGCTGGCCAGCTCCTTCCAGTCCGCGGCCTCCAAGGCCGGACTGCGGCTTGAGCTGGATTGCCCGCCCTTGGACGAGCCCGCCTGGGCCGATCCGGAGATGTGGGAGAAGATCGTGCTCAACCTGCTCTCCAACGCCTTCAAGTTCACCTTCGAAGGCGGCATCGCGGTGCGCCTGCGGGCGGCGGAGCAGCACTTCGAGTTGACGGTCCGCGATACCGGCACCGGCATACCGGCGGCGGACCTGCCCCGGGTGTTCGAGCGCTTCCACCGCGTGGAGGGCGCGCAGTCTCGCAGCCACGAGGGCAGCGGCATCGGCCTCGCCATGGTGCGGGAGCTGACTCGGCTGCACGGCGGAGAGGTCAGCGTGCAGAGCACGCCCGGGAAGGGCAGCACGTTCACCGTGTGCATCCCCCGGGGCAAGGCGCATCTGCCGCCGGAGGCGGTGCAGGCGGAGCAGGCCGCGCCGGTCTCGCCGGCGCGCGCCACGGCGCACCTCGACGAGGTGGGCCAATGGGTGTCCGGGCCGCAGCCCGAAGCTGCGGCGGCGATGACGGACCGGGGCCGCGTGCTGCTGGCGGACGACAACCCCGACATGCGCCGCTATATCCGCGAACTGCTCGAGCCACACTACCGGGTGGAAGTGGTGGAGGACGGCCAGGCCGCCCTGGAACGGGCCTTGGCCTCGCCGCCGGACCTGGTGCTGAGTGACGTGATGATGCCGCGGCGCGACGGCTTCGGCCTGCTGCGGGCGCTGCGCGAGGCGCCTTCCACCCGCGACCTCCCGGTGATCCTGCTCTCGGCCCGCGCCGGCGAGGAGGATTCGGTGCAAGGGCTGGACGCGGGCGCCGACGACTATCTCATCAAGCCGTTCTCCGGCCGCGAGTTGCTGGCGCGGGTGCGCACCCACCTGGAACACTCGCGCCTCCGCCGCCGCTGGGCCCGGGAGCTGGAGCAGATCAACCGGGAACTGGAGGCCTTCAGCGTGTCGGTCTCCCATGACCTGCGCGGGCCGCTGCGCAGCATCAGCGGGTTCGCGCAGCTGCTGCAGGAGGACTACGGCGCGACCCTCGACAAACAGGGGCGCGACTATCTGCAATACGTCATCGCCAGCAGCAGACGCATGTCCGAGCTCATCGAGGACCTGCTGGACCTCTCGCGCGTGACCCGCGCGACCTTGAAGCGCGGTCCCGTCGACCTCACCGCCTTGGCGCAGGGGGTGGTGGCCGCATTGCGGGGCCGCGACTCTGCGCGGCGCTGCGAGGTGGAAGTCCAGGATGGCATGGCCGCCGAGGGCGATCCACGCCTCATCACCATCCTGCTGGAGAACCTGGTCGGCAACGCCTGGAAGTTCACCTCCAAGAAGTCCGATGCCCGGATCGTCATCGGCGCCGGGGAGCACGACGGCGAGCATGCCTTCTTCGTGCGTGACAACGGCGCGGGTTTCGACATGGAGCACGCCAGCCGCCTGTTCGCCCCGTTCCAGCGGCTCCACAGTGAGAAGGATTTCGAGGGTACGGGCATCGGCCTCGCCACCGTGCAGCGCATCGTCGCGCGCCACGGCGGCCGCGTCTGGGTGGAAGCCGAGGAAGACAAGGGCGCTGCGTTCTACTTCACCCTGGCCGAGGGGCAGGCGCAGAAGGAAGTGTGATAGGAAAACAGTCCACAGGTTGCGGGCCAGCGCAATCCCCTCCCTTGTCACAAAAGATTCATCAAATTCCGACCCCTTGTAGGGGCGGGGCTATCTAAGTCCGATCTCGCAGCTCAGTATGCGGAACAAAAAGACAAGTGGAGATCTAGCGACGCGGCCGCTTCGCGAAGGAGGCGCGGCCTTATCGCTAAGATGAGGCCGTCGGCTTCATTTAGTCGAAGAACGTCTCTAAACCCTTGCTGTTCTCCCAGCGTCTAAAGGTTAAATAACCTTGAGGTCCTTCATGTCGTCCTATAGCCGGTCTCTCATGCTCGTCCTCGGTCTGTGCTTCTGCCTGCCGGTACTCGCCGGGACCCCAAGCTCACCGAATGCCACGGTCACCGCGTTCGTGCATGTGAACGTGCTGCCCATGGATGCGGACCATGTGTTGCCCGATCAGACCGTGCTGGTGCAGGACGGCAAGATCACCGCGTTGGGCAGTTCCATCCCGGTACCGGCGGGCGCCACGGTCATCGACGGCCACGGCAGCGCCTATCTCTCCCCAGGGCTGGCGGACATGCACGTGCATTCCGACACCGCCGAGGACATGAAGGTCTATCTCGCCAACGGCGTCACCACCGTGCTCAACATGGGCCATGCCTCCGAAGGCTTCATGGACCAGCTGCGGCCCGCGATCAACGCCGGAAGACAGCCCGGGCCGCATATCTACGCGGGTCTGCTAGTGGACGGCTCGGCCCAGTTCGGCGACTTGTTCGTCACCACGCCCGCGGAGGCGCGGGCGATCGTGGACATCGCCAAGACCAACGGCTACGACTTCATCAAGGTCTATAACGACCTCTCGCCGGAATGTTTCCGGGCCATCATCGAGGAGGCCAAGCGCCAGCACATGCGCGTCATCGGCCATGGTGTCACCCGCGTCGGTATCGAGAAGCAGTTGGCCATGGGCCAGATCATGGTGGCCCATACCGAGGAGTTCCTCTACACCGTGTTCTCGCATCCCGACCTGACGCTGGCCAATCCAGCCATCGCCGATCCCACGCCGCCCAAGGCGGCGGACATCCCACGCGTGCTCGCCTTCCTGAAGCGGGACCAGGCTTTCGTCACCGCGGATCTCAACACCTATGGCACCATCGCCCACCAATGGGGCAAACCGGACGTGCTGGCGGGGTACATGCACAGCCCCGAGCTGCGCTATCTCTCGCCCATCCGGCGTATCAGTTGGAGCAAGAGCGGTTACATCAGGAAGTCGGGTAGCGTGGATGCCAACCAGGCGTTCCTCACCTTGTTCACCAAAGCCATGGCGGATGCCGGCGTCAATCTCATCACCGGCACCGACTCTCCCAGCATCCCGGGTCTGGTGCCGGGCTTCTCCCTGCACGATGACATGGACACCCTGGAAGCCGCGGGTTTGAGCCGCTATCAGGTGCTGACCGCCGCGACTCGCACGCCGGGTGAGCTCATCCAACGTTCCATCCCGGCAGAGCTTCCCTTCGGCAGGGTCGCGGTGGGCGACCGCGCCGACCTCATCCTGTCCGCTGCGGATCCGCGCGACGACCTCTCCACCTTGCGCAAGCCATTGGGCGTGATGGCCGCGGGCCATTGGCATGACGTGACCGCCCTACAGGCCTTGTTGAACGAAGTGGCGCAGGAGTATGACGCCGCCACCGTGCACGACTGATGGTTCGCGAACTCAGTCTTTCTTGAGCCGCGTGTGTTCCGGGAAGCGGGGCAGATACTGATGCACGAAGAGCTCTTGTGCACCACCGTCGACGGCCTTGGGTTGCGCGGCGCGCACCGCACGTAGCGCATCATTCGGCCCGTCACCGAGTTCCTGCAGGAGGCAGCAAGCCGTCAGCCCGGAGCGGCCGAACGTGCCATCGCAGTGGATCACGATCCGTTCTCCCTGCCGGAGCAGTTGAAGCAGGGAAGGCGCGGCATTGGGCCAGGCGCGCCAGAAGCGATCATCGGGCGCCTTGCCTTTCGGCACCGGCACCCGGAACCACCAGATCCCCGCGCGGCTCGCGCACACACCCAGGTCCAGGATCCCCAAGCCTTGTAACTCCTCGTACTCCAAGGCACTCACCAGGGCCTTGGCTTTCCAGGCCTTGATGTGGCTGACATCCGCCTCCAGGCTCCGCCGCCGGCCGGTGTTGGTGGCAGCGGGATCGTTGACGCCGGGGCACACGGTCAGGCCGATGCGGCCATCGTTCTTGCCGGCGCGGATGGGGTCGATGTGCAACCGGAATTCCAGGTTGAAGGAGGCTGCCGATCCATGGCAGTGCCACCAGCATGCGCTGTGTCGCAACATGGATACAAGTGACGGATTGCTCACTATGACATAAGCGACATCCGCCGCTCTCTAATGCCCTCTATGCAGAGGACGCTTCAAGAAGCCCATCGCACCGCTCAGGGGCGGCCGGTCGAACCGCAATCGGTTCCGGTCGGGATCTACCCTTGGAACCCCCGGGGGTTCCAAGGCGTATTCGCCGGCATACGCCACTCACGATCCAGTCTTTGGAAATCGCGGGCTTATCGCTACTATGTCCATGGGGGTGATATGGGCACGGTACGCGCAGCGGTAAGACGCGGCATCGAGCGGGTGGACAACCTGGCCGTCCGCAACGGGGATGCGCCTGACGAACGGCTGCTGAAGTCGCTGCTGTTATTCCTCGGCGTATTCGCGCTGTTGCTCGGCGGCAGTGGCGCGGCATACCTGGCCATGCTGGGGCGGCGGCCGGCCGCGCTGACGGCGGCGGCTGTCACCGCGGTGGTGGCCGCGGCCTTCGCCCATTTCCTGATACGCAAGGATCGCCGCCTCCTTCAGGCGGTGCTGGTGGCGCTCTTGCTGGTGCTGCCTACCGCCTTTCAGTTCCTATCGGGCGGCTCCGTGACCGCGGATACCGGCCTCTGGACCATCCTGGCGCCGCTCATGGCGCTGTTGTTCTATGGCGCGCGTGCCTCCATACCCTGGTTCGCGGTCTGCCTTGCGCTGCTTTTCGCCGCCGGCCTGTCCGAGGGGGAGGCGTCCCTCGTGGCCACCGAAAGCCGGCTGCTCTTCGCCAGTCTCGTCTACATACTGCTGCGCCACTTCGTGGCGGAGCGGGAACGCATGCGTGCGGCGCTGGCGCAGGAACACGAGCTGCTGCTGCGAGAGCAGGACAAGTCGGAGCAGTTGCTGCTGAACATCCTCCCCGCACCCATCGCCCAGCGCCTCAAGCAGGATCCCGGCGCCATCGCGGATTCGTTCGCCGACGTGAGCGTGGTGTTCGCCGACATCGTCGGGTTCACCCAGCTCTCGTCGCACACGCCGCCCGCGGAGATCGTGCGGCTGCTGAACGACCTGTTCTCGCGCTTCGACGAGCTGAGCGGCAGGCTCGGGGTAGAGAAGATCAAGACCATCGGCGACGCCTACATGGCTTGTGCCGGGCTTCCGGTGGAGCGCGCTGACCACGCGGCGGTGGCTGCGGAGCTGGCGCTCGGTATGCGCGAAGCCCTGGCCGTGTTCTGCCGGGAACAGAAGGTGCAGGTGGATATCCGCATCGGCATCAACAGCGGTCCGGTGGTGGCCGGCGTCATCGGCCTGCGCAAGTTCATCTACGACCTGTGGGGCGACACGGTGAATACCGCGAGCCGCATGGAATCCCATGGCAT
>DATIVR010000038.1:0-11356 GCA_035465695.1 Gammaproteobacteria bacterium | reverse complement strand
TTCAGCGGCCTGCTGCGGCCGTGCCTCGCATCGCGTCCGGCGCAGCCTCCCGTGACCAGCGTCGTCAAGGACCTCACGCGCCACAGCGTCGAGGACATACGTAAACACCTGCCCGAACACTTGCGCTGAAGGAATGTCACCATGTACCCCGCCGTCCGATCCCTGTTGCTGAGCCTGCTGGTGGCACTGCCGCTGATGGCCTCCTGCTCCAGCGTGACGCGGCAGACACCGGACCAGCGGGTCGCGCAGTTGCAGACCCAGATCGACGACCTGAACCGGCAATTGCTGCTCATCCATCAGGCCAGCGGCGCCGAGCAGCAGTCCTTGATGCACCAGTACTGGGACATGCTGCAGAAGCAACTGCGCTATGTCCGCAACCTGCCGGGCGTGGTGCCGCGTGGCTGTGACGACTGGACCATGCAGGATCAGGTGATCACGGGGCAGAACGGCGGTTTCGCGGGCAATAAGCCCTGTCCCACGGTGCACGACAGCGGCCCGGCGGCCGGACTGCCTTTCCCCGACCAACTCTCACCGCTGCTGTTCCAATTGATGATGCATCAGGAACTGAACGTGCTGACCGCGCAGGTGGACGCCATCGCGGCGGAGAAGAACCAGAAGGTGCGCCTCGACCTGCTGCGACAGCATTACGATACCCGCTACCGCGACATGCAGACCGTGCTGGGACGCGACTGGATGTGGACACCGGTGAAGGAAGCCGAGCTTCCGGATGCAGAAAGCATGGGAGCCACGCTGTTCAGCCAGTATTGCGGCCAATGCCATAACCCGCCGCCGCCGAAACTCAATACTCCGGCCGAGTGGCAGTTCGTCACGCAGCGGATGTCCACCATCATCGAGCATCAGGCCCACAGCGGCGAGACCGGCGTGAACCTGCCCTCAGCGGACGAGTTCCAGCTGATAGCGCAGTATCTGATGATGCACGGCTACCGTCCGGCGCAGTCAAAATAGCACGAAGACGAAGGACGCCGCCGCCAGCAGCGCCAGCCACCCACAAGCCGGGAGCACGCTGCGGTTGCGCGCCAGGCCGAAGGCCAAGCCCGCCTTGAGCAGGTTGTTGCTGGCGGCAGCGATGACCACGACGTCCACCGCATCGTGCAGGCTGATGGCGAAGTGTCCGGACAGCACCGAGAGCACGAAGGGGTCGATCTCCGTGAAGCCGACGGCGAACGCCAGCATCCGCAAGCCGGCGCCGCTATAGTGTTCGGCGACATAGCCGGTGGCTGTGGCGAACACCACGAACAGTATCGCGAACAGCAATGCCACCTGGAACTCCAAGGGATGCTGATCCTCAACGACCTCGGTCGCCTGAGGCACCGGCGCCGCGATGCGCGCCAGCAGCACCGCCGCGCCGATGGACAACGCCATGGCGATCGCGAAGGGCGGTGAGAGCCGGTGCAGGGAGTCCGGGGCCAGCACGGCCGCCAGGACCCACAGGCGCAGGTACATCATGGCGGTCGCGAGGATCAGTGCCGGCGAGGTCAAGCTGTTGCTAGAGTCGCGCGCACGATGGCTCAAGGCCACCGTGGCCGCCGTGCTCGAATAGAGTCCGCCCAGTAACCCCGCTGCCAGTACGCCACGCGTCTTGAAGACGTACGTCTGCAGCACGTAGCTAAGGTAGGAGATGCCCGAGACTGCCACCACCGCGAACCATGTCTGCCGGAAAGTGATGGGCACGAAATCCGCGATCTGCCGGTCAGGCAGCAGGGGCAGGATTATCCCCGCCATGATCACGAACTTGGCGACCGTGGCGATCTCCTGCCCGGAGACGGTGTCGGCGAACGAGTGGATCCTGGGCTTGGCGTTGAGAAGGAAGATGATGAATACCGCGTAGCTCGCGGTGAACCAGGGCGGCGCTAGCTGCGCCAGCAAGCCCAGCACATAGACCAGCAATGCCAGGAGGGGCTCCATCAACGAGGCATGTCCTTCCTGGAGCCGCCGCTGGTAGTACAACCCGACCCACAGTGCCACCACCAGGAATCCCAGGCAGAAGAACCAGTTCGAGCGATCCAACGCCGAGAACAGGAACCCCGCCGAACCGAGCAAGGTCAGCGTGCGCAAGCTGCCATAGCCGAGGTCGCCCTCTTCCTTGCGTAGGTAGTTGTGGAATTCCAGGCCGATCAGGAAGGAAAGCGATACCGCCAGGGCTGCATGGGTCAGGAAGCTCAAGTCCAGTGCCGGGAAGGATATGTCCATTCAGCAGACTCCCAGATCGCGGACTCCGGCGGCCAGCAGGGCCGCCAGATCGATGCGTGACTCAGGCTGGAGGATGCTGTTGGTCACCGTGACCCCGCCGATCCCGGCTTGTCGCAGGATCTCGCGACAATCGCCTGAGAATAATCCGTGGACGGCGACGCACTGTATGTTCTGGAAGCCCCGCTGCTTCAAGGCCGCCGCCGCGGCCACGAGCGTGCGGCCGCTGGAGACGATGTCATCCACCAGCACCGCAGTACGGGCTGAGGGTGCGATGCCTTCCGGCATGGTCACCTTCACCTCCAGGTCACCGAGGCGTTGCTTGTCGAGGTTGAACCAGCCGGCTCCGATGCTGTCAGCGGCCGCCGACACCCATTGGGCGCTCTCGCCGTCCGGGCCCACCAGCACCGGATCGGACACGTTGCCGCGGATCCAATCGGCCAGCAATGGCGCGGCGTGCAGCCTGCGGCTCGAACAAGACATGATCTCGCCCAGATCGCGGATCCGGTGCAGGTGCGGATCGACCGTCACCAGCCAGTCGAAGCGTTCTCCCAGCAACGCGCCGAAATGCCGCGCGGCCACCGCCTCACCGGGGTGAAAAGCCTTGTCTTGGCGCATGTAAGCGAGATACGGCGCGATCAGACCGACGCGTGCCGCGCCCTGGGCGCGCAACGCAGCGACGGTGAGGAGCAACGGCATCATGCGTGCATCGGCATCCGCCAGCGTACAGAGGACCGCCACGTCCTTGCTGGGTGGGGTATCCACCCGCACCAGCGTCTCGCCGTCGGGAAAACGGTGCCAGGTCACAGCACCGCGTTCGGCCTCCAGTTCGGAACTGAGGCGCGAAGCCAACGATGCGTTGCCGTCGCAGGCATACAGTTGCATCAATGCCTCTCTATCTCCACCACGCCGGTATGTCGCTGCGCGAACTCCAGCACATAATCGAGGTCGCCGGGGTTGTCCGCATGGATCCTATAGAGAGGCTGGCCTTTCTCCACGGCATCGTCTATCCGCACCAGCAGCTCCAAGCCTGCGGCGGCGACCGCCGGCGCGCCCGCGAGCTTGGCCACCCGTGACAGCAGGCGGTTGTCGATGGCGCTCACGTGGCCAGCGTGCGGCGCGACGATCTCATGGGTCTGGCTTGCATGGGGGATCTCCCGCATGCCTCCCTGGGCCTCGCAGATGGCCTGCATCTTGGCCCAGGCGTGGCCTTCGGTGAGCATCGCGGTGGCCAGGGACTTGGCTTCATCGCCCTGCCCCAGACCGGCCAGTTCCACCAACTTCGCCGCGATATCCAACGAGTGGGCCCGCAGGTCTTGCGGCGCCCCGGGCTCGTTACGCAGCACCGTCAAGACGTCCCGCGCCTCCAATGCCGGACCCACGCCGCGGCCGACCGGTTGCCGGCCGTCGCTGATGATGGTGCGAGCCTTCAAGCCGATGGCGCGGGAGGTGTGTTCCAGGAGCTTCTGCAGACGATGCGCGGCGGACATCGACCTGACCTTGGCGGTGGGACCGACCGGCAAGTCGAGTACCACGTGCGTCGAACCCGCCGCGGCCTTCTTGGCAAGCACCGATGCCACCATCTGTCCCTCGCTGTCCAGATCCAGGGCGCGCTCCACCCGCACCAGGATGTCGTCCGCCGGGCTAAGGTGCACTGCGCCACCCCAGGCGATGCACGCGCCTTCGTGTTCGATCACGCTGCGCATCTGGGCCAGCGAAAGGTCCACCGGCGCCAGGACTTCCATGGTGTCGGCCGTGCCGGAGGGCGAGGTGATGGCCCGCGAGGAGGTCTTGGGCATGATGAGTCCGAGCGAGGCCGCGATGGGCACCACCACCATGGTGGTGCGGTTGCCCGCCAGACCGCCGACGCAGTGCTTGTCCATGACCCGCTGGTAAGGCCAACTCAGCCGCTCTCCGGTATTGATCATGGCCCGGGTCAAAGCCGTGATCTCCTCCTGACTGAGATGACTGTCGGCACAGCCGGTGATGAAGGCGGCCAGCTCCACGTCGGTATAGCGGCCAGCGACCACGTCACTGACGATGGCATCGAGTTGCGGTTCCACCAGGCGTTGTCCATAGACCTTGGCCCGGACGTAACTCATGGAGTCCACCGCCACCGGATGGGCGAAGCTCGCCCGCTCGCCCGGCTGGGGGGCCAGCATCATCCAAGCCGCTTCGGAGAAACCCGCTTCGTCCGCCCCAAGCCATGTGCCGTACACGGTGTTCAAGGTCGCGGTGATGCTCCGGGTGCCGAGGCTCACCTGCACACGGGAATGGGCGGCGAAGCCTTCCAGACGGCATACTGGACAGTCCGCACCCATGTACACCACTGGCTCCTGATGGGTATCGATCCCCAGCCGGCGGGGTATCAGGCTGTTGCCGCGGGGGGGCGGGGTCTCAGGTGTGCGCATGCCCGGGATTATCACCCCGGACCGGTAGCGAGGTCATAACCGCAGAAGATGTAGTCGTTGCCGAACTGTGGCTCGACATGGCAATGGAAACTCGCGGGGTCAGGACTGCGGAACGACGAGGACGGTGCGGAGCCGATATTGCCGGTGGGTTGGCGGGTGCGCTGTATCGACTGCAGGTTGCGCCAGTCGCGGTACAGCCGCCGGTCCACCAGCTGACGGCGGCACTGCACATACCCTGGATCGGGATAGCGCAAACCATGATCGATGCAGTATCCGTCGTCGGCGCGATTGTCCGCCAACTCCTGGGCATGACTGTCGCCGGCCAGCGTGGCACAGCCGCCGATGCATAGCAGCGCCGCGACCAGCAACGCATGGGAGGATCTCATGGCCCGATCCTGAAGGCATGGAGCTTCTTCAGGAACTCGTCCAGCCGCCAGCGATAGTCGCCCTGTTCAAGCTCGTGGGAGGTGACGGCCAGCATGGCGACCAGCGGCGCGCCCGCCATCTCGGCCGCCTGGCGTGCGGCCTTCTCGGCGCCACGCCCTCCGTACGTGCACAGATAAGCCACGGCAGGGAAGTGGCCGCGATGCTTCGCGATGAAGGTGCGCATCGGTGAGGCCAGGCTCTGCAGCCAGACCGGCGCCGCCAGGATCACAGTCTCGTAATGGTCCATGGGCCTGTCTTGAAACTCGATGCGGGGCCGGCGATGCAAGAGCACATCCAGGACACAGCGGAGTTGTCCCCACGCGCCGTCGCGCGGATGCAAGTCCTTTATCTCCACGCAGTCCCAGCCGGTCATGCCTGCGACCTCGGTGGCGAGGCTGGCCGTATAGCCGGTGCGTGAGTAGTAGGCGATGAGGCCCCGTTTCACGCCCGCACCTTGCTTTCCTGGCGGCGCTGGTTGCTCACGATGTCGGTGATGGCGCTGAGCTGGGAGCCCAGCAGCTGCAACACGTCGTCCAGGGCCAGCACGCCGACCAGCTTGCGCTTGGCGTCCACCACGGGTATCCGCCGGACGCCGTGCTGACGCATGGCCTCCAGGGTATCCGCGAGCTCGTGCTGCTCATCGGCCACCAACGGCGGATCCTGGTCCATGATGTCGCCCACGGTAATCTCGTCCGGGTCGATCCCCGGAGCGGTCACTTCCAGCACGATGTCGCGGTCCGTGAGGGTACCGAGCGGCACTCGGTCGCTGTCGCCGAACTCGGTGACCACCAGGTAGCCGACGTGGTACTTGCGCATTACCTCTGCGGCGCGATGTACCGACTCATCGGCATCCACGCATATCACCAAGCGGTTGCAGATGTCCCCGACCTTCATGGCTGCTCTCCTTCAGATGTCCTTGGCACCAAGTTAGGCGTACCCTGCCCTGCTCGCCTTGACCTGGGTCAACGCGACAGGGCGGCACGGCTGCAGGGCTTCTCCGGGCGGCGACTTGACCTAAGTCATGGCCTGGACATCGGCGCTTCTGGAGACTGTGCCACACGGCCTCCATGGGCCATGGGTGAAGGAGACAGTCCATGAGATTTATGAAGCACAAGACCCACGGGTTGCTGGTCCTCGCGGGGCTCTGGCTCATGGCGGCATCGCCCGCCCATGCAGTGCCGAGCTTCGCGCGCCAGACCGGCCTTGCCTGCACCGCCTGCCATACGGTGGCGCCGCAACTCAACGCCTTCGGCCGGTTCTTCAAGCTGCACGGTTACGTGTTGGGGCCGGACAAGCTCAACGGCGGCACCGATCAGCTCAGCATCGACAAGTTCCCGCCGCTCTCGGCCATGTTGCTGGTCTCTGACACCCACACCAGCAAGTCCCAGCCCGACAGCGCCATATCCGGCGCGGGCGCGCAGAACGGCTCGGCGGCCTTCCCTCAGCAGCTCAGCGTCTTCTACGCCGGCGCCGTGGCTGAACACATGGGCGCGTTCGTGCAGATCACGTACGAACAGCCGGCCGACCATTTCAGCATCGACAACACCGACATCCGCTATGCACGCGACGTGAACTGGGGCGACCATAGCCTGGTGTGGGGCGTGACGCTGAACAACAGCCCGACGGTACAGGACGTGTGGAATAGCACACCCGCCTGGGGTTTCCCGTTCGTCGGTTCGGATGCCGCACCGGGTCCCGCTGCCGCGCCGCTGCTCGCGGGAGCGCTCGCACAGAACGTGGCGGGTGCCGGCGCGTATGGCTGGCTCGACAACAGCTGGTATGGCGAAGTGAGCTACTACCGCTCAAGCCAGCCGGGGCTCGGGCAGCCCTATGACAGTACCGCCACCGGCGTAGTGGAGAATATGGCACCGTACACCCGGCTGGCCTGGGAACACGCGTGGTCCGGCGGACAAGGCCAGAACGACCTGGAAGTGGGCGTGCTGGAACTGAGCGCCCGGCTATATCCGGGCAATGGCCATCCGCTGAGCGGGCCCACGGACGAGTACCGCGATACCGGCCTCGACGCGCAGTATCAGTACATCACGGGCACCGATTCCTTCGCCGCCCATGCGGAATACATCCATGAGCGTCAGGACCTGAACGCCACCAGCAGCTTCGGTGGTTCCGCGCCGAGCGATCACGTCAACTACCTGAACTTGAACGCCAGCTATTACTGGGGTGGCGCCTTCGGCCCGAGCCTGGGTTACTTCAAGATCGACGGCAGTACCGACCCGCTGTTGTATGCGCCGGCGCCGCTGAACGGCAGCGCTACCGGTTCGCCGGACAGCAGCGGCTGGATAGCGCAGTGGACCTGGCTGCCGAGCATGAACGTGCAGGTCACGGCGCAATACACCTGGTACACCAAGTTCAACGGCCGTTCCAGCAACTACGACGGTTCAGGCCGCAACGCATCCGATAACGACACGCTCTACGTGGCGCTATGGGTCCTCTGGTGACATCCCTTTCAAGGAGCAATGACATGAAGAAGCTTATCTCAGCCATCGTCTTCGCTACGGCCGCCTTGGGGGCCGGCACGGCCCTGGCCGAGGACCATGTAGTCAAAGAGATGAACAGCGGTCCGGAGGGTACCTTCGTCTTCAGTCCGTCGTACATCCAGATCCATGCCGGCGACACGGTGACTTTCACACCGACCGATGAGGGCCACAATTCCGAGTCGGCATTCACGCCGGAAGGTGCCGCGGGCTGGAAGAGCGAGATCTCCAAGCCACTGACGGTGACCTTCACCAAGCCCGGCGTCTATATCTATGAGTGCACCCCGCACAAGATGTTCGGCATGGTAGGGGTGATCGTGGTGGACAGCGCGACGGATGCTGCCGATGCCCGCAAGGCCGCGGCCAACATCGAGAAGCAGCAGATCATGAACCAGGGCCGCCTCACCACCATCATGAAGAAGATCCCTTGAGGACTGCGGGTGGCGCGTCAGGATGCGACCCGCAGGCTGACGCGCACCACGCCCGGCTCTTCGGCGACAGGACTCTCGATGAACCCCGCCTTGCGGCATAGAGCCCGCATGGCGGGGTTGTCCGCAAGCACGATGCCGAAGAGCTCGCCGATGCCTCGCGACCGCGCGTAAGCCACGAGTTCAGCCAGCATCTGGCTGCCGAGGCCCACCCGCGCATACGCGCGTCGTACCAGCAACGCGAACTCGGCCCGGCTCCCATCGGGATCGGCGGCCAGGCGCACCACCCCCTCGATCTCGGCCCGGCCGGCGATGCCCTGTTGCGTCAGTATCAGGGCCATCTCGCGGTCGTAGTCGATCTGGGTGAGCCTCGCCGCCAGGGTGTGGGGGAACGCTTTCATGGGCACATGGAAGCGCTGGCGGATCTCCTCCGGAGTCAGCATGTCGAAGGTGCGGGCCAGGGCAGGCTCGTCCTCCGGCATGATCGGCCTCAGCAGCAGCTTCCGGCCGTCCCGCGCCACCAGGTTGCGTTCCAGCTCCTTGGGATAGGGCTTGATGGCGAGGCGCGCCTGCGGATCGCCCGCGCCACGCACCACCCGCACGCGTGCGTCCAGGGCCAGCACCCCGGCCGCGTCCGCGAGCAGCGGGTTGATGTCCAGCTCCGCCACCTCCGCGAGATCGGCCGCCAGCTGCGAGAGTTTCACCAAGGTCAGCGCCACCGCGTCCATGTCGGCCGCTGGATTGCCGCGGTATCCCTGCAACAACTTATAGACGCGGGTCTCCCGCATCAGCTCGCCGGCCAGGCGTAAGTTGAGCGGCGGCAAGGCGATGGCCTTGTCCGCCACCACCTCCACCGCCGTGCCGCCTTGGCCGAAGAGCAGCACCGGCCCGAACTGCCGGTCGGTGACGATGCCGGCGATCAGCTCCACCGCGGCGGGTCGTCGCACCATGGCCTGGACCGCGAAGCCGCTCAACGGCACTCCCGGCATCCGTTCAGCCAATGCCGCCCGCATCCCCGCGGCGGCCTTACGCACCGATTCAGCGTCCGGGAGGTTGAGCGCCACGCCGCCTACGTCGGACTTGTGCGTGATGGCGGGCGAGACGATCTTGAGCGCATAAGGCCCGGGAAATTCCGCGGCCGCAGCGGCGGCCGAGTCGGCATCGGCGGCGAACCGGGTGGTCACGGTGGGGATGCGATAGCACTCCAGCAATGCCTTGGACTCGATCTCGTCGAGCCATTCCCGGCCGCCCGCGAGCGCCGCGGCGAGGATCTTGCGCGCGGCGGCGACATCCGGTCGGAAGTCCACCGGCAAGGACGGCGGTGTCTCCATCAGGAGCGCTTGGTTGCGCCGGTAGGTGGCGAGAAACATGAACGCGCGGACTGCCGCTTCCGGCGTATCGAAGCTGGGGATGTTGCATGCCAACAAGCGGCGTCGCGCGTCCATGACCGCCTCACCGCCAACCCAGCTCGTAAGCAGCGGTTTACGGCCGCTCTTGGCCATGTCTGCCACGGCAGACGCGGCATCGTCGGGATCGCTGACGCCGGTGGGGCAATACAGCGTCAGCACGGCGTCCACCTCGGGACAGTCCAGCAGGATGTCGAGAGCGGAGCGGTAACGGGCCCCGTCGGCGTCGCCGATGATGTCCACGGGGTTTCCACGGGACCATGTCGGCGGCAGCACCGCGTCGAGGGCCTCGCGGGTCTGGGCCGAGAGCAGCGCCGGTTCGCCGCCGCTGTCCGCCAGTGCGTCGGTCGCCAGCACCCCCCTGCCGCCGCCGTTGGTGAGGATCGCCAAACGGTCGCCCGCCGGTGGCGTCTGCAGACTCAGGATGTCCGCGGCGTCGAACAGCGCTCCCAGGTCCGGCACTCGCAACATGCCGGCGCGCCGGAAAGCCGCGTCGTAGACCGAATCCGCGCCCGCGAGCGCGCCCGTGTGGGTCGCCGCGGCGCGGGCCGCTGCCTCATGCCGCCCGCTCTTCACCACGATCACCGGCTTGATGCGCGCCGCCGCGCGCGCGGCCGACATGAACCTGCGGCTGTTGCGGATCCCTTCGATATACAACAGCACCGCGTGGGTGCCGGCGTCCCCTGCGAGATGGTCCAGGAGATCGGCGAAGTCCACGTCCGCCATGTCGCCGAGCGAGACCATGTGCGAGAAGCCGATGCCGCGCGGACGGGACCAGTCCAGCACTGCCGCCAGCAGCGCCCCTGATTGGGTGATGAACGCGAGGTTGCCGGGCAGTGCCGGCAGGTGACTGAAACTGGCGTTCAGGCCGATGCCCGGGCTCAGCATGCCGATGCAGTTGGGTCCCACGATGCGTAGCGCGAAAGGCTGCGCCGCTTCCAACAGTTGCCGCTGCAAGACCTCGCCGGTAGTGCCGCTCTCGCCGAAGCCGGCGCTCACCACCACGGCAGCCCGGGTGCCGCGTTCACCCAACTGGCGTACCAGACCCGGCACGGTCTGGGCCGGCGTGCAGATGACGGCGAGGTCAGGCACCTCCGGCAGGGAACTCACGTCGGGCCAGCAGGGTCGGCCGCCGATCTCCCGATACTTGGGGTTTACGAACTGGACCACGCCGTGGAACTGTTCGAGGAGATTCCGCGCCAATACGTGGCCCACTTTCCCGGAGATCGGGCTGGCTCCCACCAGGGCCACGGTCGCGGGCCGTAACAGGCCACCCAGGTTGCGCGAACTCATCGGTTACCCCCCAGCAATCATCCTACCCTGCCTGCCGCGAGCTGCGCTCGACTGCGGCCGTCTTGACCCAGGTCATGGCCCGGCTGCGACGGGTCGGGGACACTGACTCTGGGCTTTTGCCGATGAGGGAGCAAGACCATGAAACGCCCTGAGATCATGGTAGTCATCGCCGAGACGATGGAGACCAGTCCCGCGTTGCTGCGGGCCATCTCGCTGGCACGCCGCATGGATGCGGTGGTCCGGCTGCGGTCCTTCGAGTACCTCCCCAGCCTGGAGAAAGCGGCGAGCCGCGGCTTCGACCTGCCGGCCTATCTGGCCGGACGTCAGGAGAAGCTCGACGAGCACGTCGCCAGGCTGCGCAAGGATGGCGTGGAAATAGACACGAAGGTGATCTGGGGTCATCCGCTGGGTGAGCGGATCCTCTTCGAGGTGCTGGCGTTGCGTCCGGATCTGGTGGTCAAGGATGTGCCTCCTTATCGGGATCCGAGCCGGTTGTTCCTGAACGGACTCGACTGGCATCTGCTCGGCCAATGTCCTGCGCCACTCATGTTGGTGCAGCCCCGCTCACCCAGTCTGCCGCTGCACATGGTGGCCGCGGTGGATCCGCTCGATGAACACGGCAAACCCCACGAACTGAACGACGACATCCTGCGGACCGCCACCCGGCTCGCGGCGCAGTGCGGCGCGGAACT
>DATIVR010000037.1:0-3149 GCA_035465695.1 Gammaproteobacteria bacterium | reverse complement strand
GGCTCGGGCGGTACCCCCCAGTATTCGCGGGTGATCTAGCAGAATCAGCCGTCCGCTTAGCGGCACTTCAGGGTTTCCCTGATGGGCCTTCAGCTCCCGATATATCAGGCTTGGGACAGTTACAGGGGAGCCGAAGCCATGCAGACCGCCACCGTGATGAGATTGAGACCCGCAGATGCCAAAGTGCGTCTAGCGGCCTGCAGCAACTGCTCGCTTGCGCAGCTCTGCCTTCCGACCGGCCTGGACCATGACGACCTGGAGCGCATGGATGACCTCGTCACCCGCTCTACACCCATGCACGAGGGTGAGCACCTGTTCCGCATCGGTGATACCTTCGATACGGTGTTCGCGGTGCGCTCGGGTTCGTTCAAGACCTACACCGTGGACGCGGAGGGACGCGAGCACGTGCTCGGCTTCCACCTGCCCGGCGAGCTCATGGGTCTGAAAGCCATCTATTCGAAGCGGCATTTCGCCAACGCCATGGCGCTCGACACGGCTACCGTCTGCATGCTGCCGTTCGACGACCTGAGCGCGTTGGCCCACACGGTCCCCGGTCTCCAGGACCAGATGATGCGTCTGATGAGCAAGGACCTGGCGGAAGCCGTGGTCCTGGCGGGCGACTTCACCGCCGAGGAACGGCTCGCCGCCTTCCTGACCGGTCTCTCGCGCCGCTATGCCAAGCGCGGATTCTCTGCCCAGGAATTCAACCTCACCATGTCCCGTCGCGACATCGCCAACTTCCTGCGCCTGGCGCCGGAGACCGTGAGCCGCGTGTTCGCGCGTTTCGAGAAGGACCTCCTGATAGCGGTGGAACGCCGGTCCATCCGGTTGCTGGATCCGCCCAAGCTGCACGCCATGGCCCAGTGCATGGAAGAGATGTAAGCCGCGGCTGCCGGCTGATCCTTCATCGTAGATGACCCAAGTCATGGCCGTCCGGCCATGACCGCGCCCACACTAGCCTCCACGCCGCGAGCGCGCGGGAGGCTGCATGAGCGAGACGTTCGTCCCCGAACAAGGTTTGGTGCAATCGACCTGGGTCTCGGTCGGCGCCGCCGTGGCGCTGTTATTGCTGGGAGGCATCGCCGCGCTGGTGCCCTTCGCGGTGGGAGTGGCGGTAGGCATCCTGGTGGTGTGGGTCGTGGTGTTCAGCGGCCTGGCGCATCTGGTCCATGCTTGGGATGCCCGTGGCGGCGTGTTCGTCTGGCGCCTGCTGGTGGGAGTCGTCTATCTCCTGGGCGGGCTCTACCTGCTCATCAACCCCGTATTCGATCTCCCCGAGCTCGCCCGTTTCATCGGCGGGGTATTCACCGTGGAATCCATGTTGCTGCTGGCGGGCGCGTGGCTGCTGCGGGACCGGCGCGGCAGCGGTTGGATGGCGCTGGACGCGGCCCTGACCCTGCTCTTCGCCGCCGGCATCCTCGCCATGGGTCCTTGGGCCAGGCCATGGGCGGTCGGCCTGCTGGTGGGGCTAAACGTGATCTCCAGCGGGGCGGTGTTCCTCGCCATGATCCACGCCAACGGCGGAAGCATCCGCCGCATGCCGGCATGACCTCTACCAGCGTCCTGGGCGGGTTGCGCCGCGATCATGCCAACATGCGCAGCGTGCTGATGTTGGTGGCCCACCAGCTGGATCATCTGGAGAACTTCGGCGTGGCGGACTTTGTGCTGCTGGCCAACGCTCTCTACTACATGCGCAAGTTCCCCAGCCACGTGCATCATCCCAAGGAAGATCTCATCTTCCAGCGGCTCGCGGAGCGTGACTCGGCCTGGAAGCCGGAGGTGGACAAGTTGCTGGCGCAACACGGCGAGGTGTACGCGCTGGAAGACGAGTTGATCGAACGTGCGCTGGACAGTCCGCCCGCGGGCAGTGAGGCGGCACGGGAGCTCCTGGAGAAGGGCCGTTACTACCTGCAGTTGCAGCGCCGGCATTCGGAGGCCGAGGAACGGCTGCTGTTCCCGCAGGCGGAGGCGACCCTGGTACCCAAGGACTGGGCCGCCATCTCCAGCCGTATCCGCGACGTGGAGGACCCGTTGTTCGGCCAGCACGGCAGCGGACGTTATCGCCTGCTGTACGAGCACATCCTGCGCGAAGCCGAGGGCAACTGACGCCGTTTGGATGAACGACCCCGCCGAAGCGGGGTCGAGGTCACCCGCCGCTGTGGGTAGCTATTGGTGACCGCTCTGCATGAGTTCCTGCATGGTGGTCCGGGCATAGCCGCTCGGGATCTCGAACAAGGACGCCGCGAGGGCGACGTTGCTCGCGGACTTGAAGGTGTCGGTCTCGGAGACGGACTGCAGGTTGCGGTAGGACTGGCGGGTGGTCTTGAGCGAGAAGCCGTTGCCCATCATGGCCGCCATGCCCTGGCCCATGGGGCCCATCTGCGACATCACCTTGTGCATGCCTTCGCGCATGGCCTGCAAGGTCTTGAGGTCGGCGACCGGTAATCCCAGGGAAGCCGGCGAGCCGATCACGCACATGGTCGCGCTCGGCTTGCCGTCCACCGTGAGTTGCATGTCCTTGCAGCGGTGCCCGGCCACGGTCTCGGTGGTGCCGAGGTCCTTGGTCTGGACCTGCATGCCGCCGGCAGCGGCGGGCGGCGTCACCCCGGGCCGCTGCGACATCGCCTGCTGCATCATGGCCTTCTGCTCCGGCGTCATGTTGGCCATGGCCGCCTGCATCTGGTCGTTGGCCTTGTCCATCTCCGCCTGATGCTGGCCCATCTGGGCCTGCGCCTGCTGGGCCGCATGCGCCTGGGCGCCGATCCGCGCGGCGCTCGCATCGTCGAACACCAGGTATTTCTTCTCGGCCGGCATCAGCACGGTCATGGTGTTGGTGGCGGCATCGTAGAGTCCCACGCCCCGTCCGGCACTATCGCCGTTCTCCACGCGCACCTTCCCGTCCTTCACGAAGATCTGCGTGGAGACCTTGCCCTGGTCGTTCACGAAGCTGATGTGGGTATCGGCGAGGGTGGGCAGGGCGGCAGCGCCGAGCGCCAGGCCTGCGGCCGCGGCCAGAGTCTTCTTCAGCATGAGGGTCTCCTGAGCTATGGTGTCGGCGATGCCTAACAGTAACCCGGAGGCCCCGGGCTTGGGAAGCAGGCCGACGACAGCGCTGGCGGCGCGACTGGATGCGTTCCTCATGGAACGTA
>DATIVR010000036.1:0-5755 GCA_035465695.1 Gammaproteobacteria bacterium | reverse complement strand
GAAAAGCTATTTATAAGCTATAGTTAGCCCATCATTGTAAAGAGCGGTCTTAGCTTCCGGACGGTCATGACCCACTCCTGGGGCCCTGTGGGGCGGGCGGTTGGGGGAGAACAATAGAATGCGCATGAAGTGGAAGGTCCTCCTGGCCCTGGCGTCTGCGGCGTTGCCCATGGCGGCGAATGCGCTCGGCCTGGGCGAGATCAAGCTCAACTCCGCGCTCAACGACAGGCTCAATGCCGACATCCCCGTGGTGGGAGCCACCAGCGATGAGCTGGACAGCCTCGAGGTCAAGGTCGCGGGTCTCACGCAGTTCACACAGGCGGGGCTCGATCGCCCCGACGTGCTGAACCAGCTGAGGTTCGTGGTGGTGCGCAATTCCGACGGCACCTCGTTCGTCCACGTCACCAGCAGTCAGGCCGTGCGCGAGCCGTTCCTGGACTTCCTGGTGGATGCCACCTGGAACAACGGCGAACTGATCCGCGAATACACGGTGCTCCTGAATCCCCCGACGTTCCAGACAGCCAACGCCGCGCCCAGTGCCGCCGCTCCGGCGGTGACGCATCAGGCTCCTGCTGCGAGCACCGCAGCACCGGTGGCCGTCACGCCGGCGCCCTCGACCGCTTCGCAGCCTGCGCCCACCGAGACACCTGCCGCGCAAGCGCCGGCCGAAGTCGCGGCGGCTCCGCAGCCGGCGCCGAGCGCCACCTCGACACCGGTGCCTGCGCCGTCACCACCCGCAGCACCCGCGCCCTCCGTCGAGCAGGCGCCCGCACAACGGGCGCTTGGCACGAATTATGGTCCCATTCATCGTGGCGAGACGCTCTCCGGCATCGCTAAATCGGTGCGCCCACAGGGGGTCACGCTCAACCAGATGATGATCGCCATCTATCAGGCGAACCCCGAAGTCTTCGCGCACAACATCAACCGCATGAAGAGCGGCCGCATCCTGCGCATGCCGACCGCGAGCGACGCCCAGGCGGTGAGCGTCACCGATGCCAACAACGAGGTGCGTGAGCAGATGCAGGCTTGGCGCAGCGGGCACGTCGAGTCCGCGCCGTCCGCCGGCACCGCCGCTGCCGCGCCTGCCCTGCAATTGGTGGCGCCGGGTTCCAGCGAGAGCACCGCCAACACCCAGACTCCGGGCGCCGCGACCGGCGGCACCGGTGAGACCGCTGCGGTACCCGCGCCGGCTCAGGAGCAACCCGCCGCGGTAGCGCCGGCCCAGCCCGCACCCAGCAAGTCCAGCAGCCTGCCGCCACTCGCCCCCGCGCCGCAGCCGGCTAACCAGGCGCCGCTCTCGGTGCAGAGCAATGCTGGCGCCAACGTACAGGCGCAGGCGACCCAGGAGAACGCCAGTCCGAAACCCAGCCTGCCGCCGCCGGCTGCCACCAACGTGCCGCTAGCGAAGCCCAAGGCTGCACCCAAGCAGTTCACGCAGCCGGAATCCGGCGGCGGGTTCATGGACCTGCTGTTCCCCTACGGCATCATCGTGTTGCTGGTGATCGTGGCCATCGCGATCGGCGCGATCGTGGTCAAGAAGCGCAAGGCGGGCGGCAGTTCCGGTGCCACTGCCTCGCCGCGTATCAAGGCCGACTGGATGAAGCAGGAGAGCGTGGACTCTGGTGACGCCACCGCCGCATCCTCCACGACCCGGACCAAGGGCAAGTTCAAGAAGAGCGTCCCGGCGGAAGAGCCACAGGATCGGACCGTCTTGGCCGAGCCTCCTACCGAGGTGGCGGACCACGGCGATTCCGACAAGACCATGCTCATGGCGGCGCCGCCACCGGCACCCATGCAGGAGACGGTGGTCGGCGGAGGCGGTTCGCAGCTCGACGTCTCGGACCCGATGGCCGAAGCCGATTTCCACATGGCCTACGGACTCTACGACCAGGCCGCCGATGTGCTGCGCAAGGCATTGCGCCAGAATCCCGACTCGCGGCCGGTGCATGTGAAGCTGCTTGAAGTGTTCTTCACCGCTGGCGACAAGTCCAACTTCGTCAACGAAGCCAAGAAATTGCGCCAGTCCATGGGCGCGGCTCCGGACAAGGATTGGGAGAGCGTGGCCATCATGGGCCGCCAAGTGGCGCCCGACGAACCGCTGTTCAGCTCGTCCGGCGCATCGCTCAGCACCGGCGCGGTGGATCTCGCCTTGGATGGCGGTGGCACCGATACGGTGGTGAGCGACCTGGATGCCCTGGAAGGCGCCTTCACCAGCGCCGGCGCCATGCCGGCTGCCGAGGCTCCGGCTCCTGCGCCTGCCCCGATGGAGGACAACAGCCTGGAATTCTCGCTGCCCGATCTCGAGCCGATGGCGGCTCCGGAGGCGCCGGTAGAGGCTCCCGCCCCGGCGCCTTCCGCCGCATCCACTGGCGATTTCGATCTGGGCGATCTCAACTTCGAGCCCACACCGTCGGCCAAACCGGCCGAGAAGAAGGCCGAGCCGACCCTGGGGACCGATGAGCCCACCGTGGCGACCGACTTTGGCACCGATTCCCAGGTGGAGTTCGACAAGGCCTTGAACGATCTGGCTTCGTTCGTGAACACCAACGTACCAGCCCAGCCGGATATCTCCGCCGAGCCGGAAAGCGATGACAAGACGCTGGCCATCCGCCCGTCCAAGCCGGCCGCAGATCTCAGCATGGACTCGTCCGCGGAAGAAGCCGGCGGCGGCAGCAGCATGAACGAGATCGGCACCAAGCTCGACCTGGCCCGCGCCTACATCGACATGGGCGATCCGGACGGCGCCAAGAGCATCCTCGAAGAGGTGGTGGCCGAGGGCAACGCACAGCAGAAGTCCGAGGCCCAGGAACTGCTCAAGCACGTATCCTGATCTTTCGCTTAGTCCCGACGTGAAGCTGCGCCGCCCTCGGGCGGCGCAGTGTTTTCAGGTGGCAGAGTGACCCGCTACGCATTCGGCATCGAATACGATGGCACCGCCTTCATGGGTTGGCAACGGCAGACCCACGAAGGCCGTACCGTGCAGGCGGCGGTCGAGGAGGCCCTCGGCAAGGTCGCCGACCACCCTGTGCAAGTCACCTGCGCCGGACGCACCGATGCCGGAGTGCATGCCTCGGGTCAGGTGATCCACTTCGACACGGACGCCAAACGCGATCTGCGCGGCTGGCTGCTGGGTACCAACTCCAACCTGCCGCCCGATGTCGCCGCCACCTGGGTGCGCGAGATGCCGGAGGATTTCCACGCGCGCTTCAAGGCCACGGCGCGCCAGTACCGGTATGTCATCCTGAACCGCGACACCCGTCCCGCTCTCATGCGTGCGGAACTCACCTGGATCCACCGTCCCCTGGACGCGACACATATGGCCGGGGCAGCGAGCTACCTGGTGGGGCAGCATGACTTCTCGGCGTTCCGCTCCGTGGAATGCCAAGCCAAGCAACCGGTACGTACGCTGAAGCGGCTCGACGTGCGCCGTGAAGGTGGACGGATCATCATCGATGCACTTGCCGACGGCTTCCTGCACCACATGGTGCGCAACATCGCCGGCGTGCTTATCGAAGTGGGGCAGGGCAAGCGCGAGCCAGAGTGGGCGCGCCAGGTGCTGGAAGGCCGCGACCGCACCCTGGGGGGCGTGACGGCGCCGGCCAATGGACTTTCGCTGGTGGCGGTGGAATATCCCGCCGTGTTCCAGGTCCCTGTACCTGATGATGCGCTGTTTTCTGCTAACCTCTGATTTTCCCGTCTTTTGCGGAGCTTGAGCTTGCGCGTCAGGATCAAAGTCTGCGGCATGACCCGACTCGAAGACGCCCTAACGGCTTCCCGGTTGGGCGTGGACGCGGTGGGTCTGGTGTTTCATCCCAGGAGCCCGCGCTACATCGGCATCGAACAAGCCCGGACATTGGCCGCCGGACTGCCGGCTTTCGTCACCGTCACCGCGCTGTTCCTGGATCCCAGCGTCGAACAGGTGCGGCAGGTGGTGGACAACGTGCGCGTGGAACTCCTGCAGTTCCACGGCGGCGAGCCGGCGGAATTCTGCCGCAGCTTCAACCGGCCCTACGTCAAGGCGGTGCCTATGGGCAGTCACGCGGACGTGCTGGAGTACACCCGTCGTCATGCGGGCGCCGCAGCCCTGCTGCTGGATAGCCATTCGGCGGGCCAGAGTGGCGGCACGGGCGTGAGCTTCGATTGGAATTCCCTGCCGAAGCTGGACGGGCCGCCGGTGATCCTGGCGGGCGGCCTGAACCCCTCCAACGTGGCCTCCGCCATCCGCATCGTCCGGCCCTATGGCGTCGACGTCTCCAGCGGTGTCGAGACCAAGCCGGGTATAAAGGACGAAGCAAAGATGGCCGCGTTCGTGCGCGAGGTTAACGATGCCGCAGGCGCTTAAGAGATCCGGACTCAGGGAATCACTCCGCATCTTCCCGGACGCGCAGGGACACTTCGGTGTGTACGGCGGACGCTTCGTGGCAGAGACGCTCATGGGTCCAGTGGAGCAGCTGCGCCAGGCCTATGAGCAGGCGCGCCGCGATCCTGCCTTCCAGGCGGAATTGCAGGGGCACCTGAAAGCTTTCGTGGGAAGACCTTCTCCGCTCTACCTGGCAGAACGGCTCACGGAACAGTGCGGCGGCGCGCGCATCTATCTGAAACGCGAGGACCTGAACCATACCGGCGCCCACAAGATCAACAATGCCCTCGGTCAGGCGTTGTTGGCCCGGCGCATGGGCAAGAGACGGATCATCGCCGAGACCGGCGCAGGCCAGCATGGCGTGGCCACCGCCACCGTGGCGGCGCGCTTCGGCTTCGAGTGCGTGGTGTACATGGGCGCCGAGGACATCCAGCGCCAAGCCATCAACGTGTACCGCATGAAGCTGCTCGGTGCCACGGTGGTGCCCGTCACTGCGGGGTCCCGCACCCTCAAGGACGCGCTCAACGAGGCCATGCGCGACTGGGTAGCCAACGTGGACGACACCTATTACGTGATCGGCACGGTGGCCGGTCCCCACCCCTATCCCATGATGGTTCGGGACTTCCACGCCTGCATCGGCGAGGAGGCGCGCCAACAGATACTGAGCGCCGAGGGCCGGTTGCCCGATGCGCTCGCGGCCTGTGTCGGCGGCGGCTCCAATGCCATCGGCCTGTTCCACGCCTTCCTGGACGACGACTGTGACATCTATGGAGTGGAGGCGGGAGGCGACGGCTTGCACACCGGCAAGCACGCCGCTTCGCTCACCGGCGGCCGGCCGGGGGTGCTGCACGGCAACCGCACTTATGTGCTGGAGGACGCCGCGGGGCAGATCACCGAGACCCATTCGATCTCCGCGGGGCTCGACTATCCAGGCGTGGGACCGGAGCATGCCTGGTTGCGCGACATCGGCCGGGTGAAGTACGAGGTGATCACCGACGCGGAGGCCCTGCAGGCCTTCCACGCGCTCACCCGAAGCGAGGGCATCATGCCCGCCCTGGAATCCAGCCATGCCATCGCGTGTGCCCTGAAGCTCGCGCGCCGGATGCGCAAGGACCAGACCATCCTGGTGAACCTGTCCGGACGCGGTGACAAGGACATCCATACAGTCGCGGCAAGGGAGGGCATCTCACTGTGAGCCGTATCTCGTCCCGCTTCGCCAGCGCCAAGGCCGCGGGCCGCACCGTGTTGGTGCCCTATATCGCCGCCGGTGACCCGGGCAAGCACGCCACGGTGCCGCTGATGCATGCCCTGGTGGAAGCCGGCGCCGATGCGCTGGAGCTTGGTGTGCCGTTTTCGGACCCCAGTGCCGACGGTCCGGTGATCCAGGCTGCCTGC
>DATIVR010000035.1:0-11721 GCA_035465695.1 Gammaproteobacteria bacterium | reverse complement strand
GCCTTGCACATCCCGCAGCTGGACGTGCTCGGCGCTTCCGCGGGCGCGCCTTCCTCGCTGCAGTTCGCGCTGCGCCATCCGGAGCGCTGCAAGTCGCTGGTGTTGCTGGTGCCCGTGATGTTCACGCCGCGCACCGGCGGGGCACCGGCCGCCACCCATCGGCCCGGCCAGACCGTGCTCTTGGATACGGTGCTGGACTCGGACTTCCTGATCTGGCTCATGCCGCGCCTGAGCCGCGCCATGGTGGAGAAGTCGTTCCTGGGCACGCCACCGGCGGTGGTGGAGCACGCCGATGCGAAGGAGCAGGCGCGCGTGGCGCGGATGATCGCCCAGGTGCTGCCCCTGGATCCCCGCCGCCCGGGGCTCTTGAACGACATGAAGATCATCGACGGCATGCAGCGTTACCACCTGGAGCAGGTCTCGGTGCCGACCCTGGTGATCAGCACCTACGACGACCTGTTCGGTACCTACGATGCCGCGCTCTATACCGCGGTGCACATCCCCCATGCGCGCTTCATCGGCTATACCAGCGGCGGCCACATGATGGTGGGCGACCAGGACGATGCCAAGGCCGTCATCGCGGCATTCTTCGCGCGAGGCGCAGGGCCTGGCCAAAGTTTCGCCGGCCGCTCGCCACAGTAACTCATCATTAATCGCTTTCAAGACCGAGCGCGGCCATGCTCCCGCCCGACCGTGCCAGAAAGTTTGCACACGCAGCATCCCCCGGTGCTTGTTGAGGACATGAGACATCTCTAATATTTGAATTCGTCCATCAGCAGAAAGGGGAGCGAAGGTGGCAAGGGGATTCGTGTGCGCGAAGAATGTCTTTCAGGGCGTCTTGATCCTGGGTATGGCCTTATCGCTCGGAGCCTGCGGCGGCGGCGGAGCGGGCAGCAGTTACAGCAGCGGTGGCGGCAGTTCCGCAGGTGGCGGCAGCAGCGGAGGCGGCACCCAAGGCACGGCCCCCGGTGCGCCGACGCTCGACAGCGTCACCGCCGGCAGCGGCAGCATCGAGGTCACCTTCACCAAGCCCAGTTCCAGCGGCAGCAGCGCCATCACCGGCTATACCGTGACCTGCACCGCCTCCGGTAATACCGACTTCAGCGCCACCGGCACCGCGAGCCCCATCACCGTCACGGGCATGAACGGCGGCGTCACCCGTTCCTGCACGGTGACCGCCACCAATAGCGCCGGCACCGGCAGCGCGTCGAATGCCAAGAGCACCACGCCCACCAGCCTCGCGCCGGAGGACCTCACCAAACTGCCGGTGGGTACCTATTGGGTGACCACCAGCGTGCCCACGACCACGGGCTATCTCATGGTCTGCTCCATAACCTCCGGAGGCGGAGCGAGCAGCGCCGGTCCCTGGTTCAGCGCGGACGGCAAGACCTGGGACGAGACCAAGAAGTTGCAGGTCTCGGGTAGCAACACCCTTTCAAGCGGTTTCAGCGGCGTCTCGGTATCCGGCAGCACCTTGAACGCCAGCAGCACCAACGATTATCCGTCGCATCCTGTCGGGACCTATCCCATTGCCTCTACGGATCCGATCCACGCCTACGATGGCAATCCGAACAGTATTACGGCGAATGCTTACAGCTATGCGCTGACGGCGAATCCCACGGTCGCCAGCACGCCCACTTGTACCCAGGGCACCATCGGCTTCCTGGTCACGGGTTCCAAGCTCTTCAATTCCGTGGATGCCGGCACCCGCGACGCGGTGGCCTGGGAAGGGCAGGATGCCTGCAACGGCCATCCCCAATCCAAGGGCGCCTACCACTATCACAACGTCCCCATCACCAACCAAGGCAATTGCTTCCCGGCGGCCAATCAGGACGTGGCGGGCCAGCATTCACCGGTGGTGGGCTACGCCGCGGATGGCTTCCCGATCTATGGGAACCTAGGTGAGGACGGTGTGCCGTTGAGCGATGCGGACCTGGACATCTGCCACGGCCACACGCATTCCATCACCTTCAACGGCAAGACCGTGGTGATGTACCACTATCATGCGACCCATGCCTTCCCGTATACGGTGGGTTGCTATCGCGGGACGCCTAAGCACATACAGTGACCCCGGGGATGGGCAGGATGTGGACTTGCAAGGCGCGCGGCCAAGATGGTCGCGCGCCGCCTTCGTGCTGAAGACTGAATCTACGACAGTGTGACCGCAGGGCTCAGTGGGCGACCCGCACCTGGCTCCCCGAGTACAGCACCCGCACCGCATCGCCGACGCGGAACTCCTCGTTCGGGTTCAGGGCCTGCACGACGGAGACCTCGCGCCCATCGTCCATTTTGATGCCGATCTCCACGCCATCGGTGCGGGTCATGCCTTCCTCGGTCATGGAGCCCAGCAGGCCGCCCGCCACCGCGCCGATCACGGCCGCTACCAGGCCGGTCTTGCCACCGCTGGCGCCACTGGCCGCAAGGCCGCCGGCCACGGCGCCGGTGGCGGCGCCCACGCCGGAGCGCGTGCCCTGGATGCGCACGGGCCGCAGCGAGATGACCGTCCCGTGCTGCACCGTCTCCATCTTGCCTGCTTCCGAACGGCTGTAGTTGGCGCCGCCGGGTTGGGTGAGGGAACAACCGGCCACCAAAGCCAAGGCGGCGATCATCGATATCATTAGGGCACGCATGGTTCTAACCTCTGACCGCCAAAGGGCGTAGCCGAAGAGGTCCTCAGGCTAGGACAGTCGTGTCTTTCCGGCATTGACCTAGGTCAGCAGCAGGCGGTGTTGGTCCAACGCGGGCGGGAAGAAGGCCGCTATGGCTGACGTGAGCGATGGTCGCTGTCGCCTGTAACGGTGGCGAAGAGGCGAGCTTCCGGAGTAAGGTGTCTGGGGGTCTGGATCGTGAACCAACGGATAAGGGAGTCTCGCCATGGCCTATGACATCGTCGTCTCCGATCGCGCCCTGACTCAACTCAATGCCACGCGTCCGTGGGTGAAGTTCCTGGCCATCCTGGGCTTCATATTCACCGCGCTCATGATCCTTGTCGGTCTCATGTTCATCCTGGTCGGAACGTCCATCCCCGGCGAAGCCGGCATGCCCGGCAGCTTCGGGCGGATCTTCGGCATCGTCTATCTGATACTGGCCTTCCTCTATCTCTTCCCCTGCCTGTATCTCATCCGCTATGCCCGCGCCATCGAGGCCATCCCAGGCACCGGCCAGGCCGCCTTCGAAGAAGCCCTCAAGAACCAGAAGTCCTTCTGGAAGTTCGTGGGCATCCTCACCATCGTGATGCTCGGCCTCTACGTGTTGTTCATCTTCGTCGGCGTGTTCGCTGCCATGGCAGGGCTTGCGGCACATCACTGATCGTCCAGGTCTCACCGCCCCGGCCATCGAGGCGGCGGGCCGAGGGAGCGGCTATACCCATGGACAGCTTCTGGCATCACCACGGGATCTGGTTCATCCTGTTCATGTTCTTTTTCCCGCGCCTCACGCTGCTCTTCTCCAGCGTGCCCTTCGGCGGCTTCCTGTGGTGGCTGGGTTGGGTCTTCACGCCGCGCCTGCTGGTGGCCATCCTCGCCACCACCAACTACTGGGCCACGGACACGGTGCTCTGCGTGCTCACCTGGATATGGGCGTTCGGCGGGGAAGGTCTCGAGAAGACGGTGGTGGTCTACGGGCGGCCGCGCCGGCACGACCGCTACGATGACTGAGGCGCGATCCAAGCCTACTCTCAAGCGGCTGACAGCACAGATCGTCACGGTCATGGGCGCGACGCCCGCGACCATCAATCCCTGCGTAAACCTGCCCGAGAAAATCGTCGCGGCGCTGCGGGCGGAATCGGGCAAGAACCAGTCCATCCCGGTCCGGGCCACGCTGCAGGGCAAGCCGTTCAGGGCGAACGTGATGCGTTATCGCGGCGCGTGGCGCTTGTATCTCAACGGCGTGATCCGCAAGACCGCGGGCGTGGACGTGGGCGACCGGGCCGGCGTCACCGTCCGCTATGATCCGGCGCCCCGTGTGCATCCCGTGCCGCCGGCGTTCGCCAAGGCGCTCAAGGCGAATCCCAAGGCAAGCGCCAGGTTCGCGAGCTTCAGCCCCTCACGCCGCAAGGAGATCCTGCGGTACCTCGGCAGCCTGAAACGGCAAGACAGCCTCGCGCGCAACACCGAGCGCACGCTGCGCTACCTCACGGGCCGCGCCACGGGTGTTTCGCCCACGGGCCTGTACCGGGTCGAGGCGCTCAAGCGCCGGCCGAAGGGCAAGTTCCGGGCCAAGTGAATCTCGTGCCGCGGACTATACTTCTGACACGGACGGCGGACCTCCCATTCCGCCCGGGCGGCACTGCCACCCGGCTGGCCTGCGTCGCCACGTCCGCTTATAGCACTGGTGACTTACCACCAACGGCCCGCCAACCAGGCAACGTAGCGTCCCGCGACGACCTGGGACGGGCCTTCCAGCGCCTGAAGATCGCCTGCCGCTTGAAAATCCGCCCCATGAGACATATCTAGATTTCCACCGGGTCTTTGGAGGATATCGCCTGCCCTCGCTAACGTAGAGCCAGCAGGGCCGGATGCTTTCGCATGAGATACACCGATTACTACGAAGTGCTGGGCGTGAAGCGCGATGCCACGGAGGCGCAGATCAAGGCTGCCTACCGCAAGCTCGCGCACAAGTATCACCCGGACGTGTCCAAGGAGAAGGGCGCTGAGCAGAAGTTCAAGGAAGTGGCGGAGGCCTATCAGACCCTCAAGGACCCGGAGAAGCGCGCAGCCTACGATCAGCTCGGCCAAAAGAAGCCGGGCGAGGAGTTCCGGCCGCCGCCGGACTGGCAGCAGCGTTACGGCGAACAGGGCTTCTCCTTCGAGGACCTGGATCTCGGCGACCTCTTCTCAGGCCTATGGGGTCAGGGCGGCGCGCGTGCGGGTGCGCGCCGCAACAGCGCCATGCGCGGCGAGGACTTCGAGGTCCCCGCCAGCATCACCCTCGAGCAGGCTTACCAGGGCACGGACCTCAAACTCGAGCTCTCCATGCCGGAGTACGATGCCCAGGGCGTGCCACGGCGCGTGCCCGTCAGCTTCACCGCGCACATCCCCAAGGGCGCGGTGGATGGCCAGCGCATGCGCCTTCCGGGCAAGGGCGGTAAGGGCATCAACGGCGGTCCCAACGGCGATCTCTATCTCAACATCTCGCTGAAGCCGCATCCGATCTATCGGACCACGGGACACGACCTGTATCTTGACCTGCCGATCGCGCCCTGGGAAGCGGTGCTGGGAGCCAGCGTGGAAGTACCCACCTTGGCGGGAACGGTCAGGCTCAAGGTGCCGGCCGGCAGCCAGGCGGGCCAGAAGCTGCGCCTGCCGAGGCGCGGTCTCCCGAAACCGCATAGCGGCGAGGGCGATCTCTACGCCATCCTGCAGATCGTGGCGCCGCCGCACCCGAGCGAGCAGGAGACCGCTCTCTTCAAGCAGCTCGCGGAGACTTCGAGTTTCGACCCGCGCCGCAGGTTTGCCCGGGAAACCTCATGAGCAAGCATCGCACCGAGATCCAGTGGCTGGACACCCAGCAGCACGTCCCGCTCAGCACCTTGGCGGAACTCTCCGGCCTCTCGGCCGAGGAACTGAGGCTGCTGACGGATTACGGCGTGTTGGAGTGCAGCGCGCCCGGCAGCATGGATCCGCAGTACCGTGCCGAGTGCGTGACCGTGGCGCGCATGGCCTTCCGCCTGCGTCACGACCTGGACTTGGGGTTGGAGGGCCTGGCGCTGGTGGTGGACCTGTTGCAGCGCATGCGCCGGCTGGAAGCGGAACTGGGCGACCTGCGCGCCAGGTTCCCCGGAGGTTTCCTGTCGGGCTGAGGTCGGGGAGTCTGGAACGCCGCGGGCGCATCCAGTAACCTTCGCCCCATGAAAAGCTTCGCCGAATTCAAGCAACGCTTGCAGGTGGCCTACCGGGCCTATTACCAGGAGCCGCTGGACTGGGCCCTGCAGCAGGTGAAACCCCGCGCCTGGCTGTGGAGCGACCTGGATACCCGCCGCAGGGTCCAGGCCATGGGCATCAACGTGGTGCCTGCCCACTTCTATTGCGACGTCCCCACCATCGCTGAGATAGAAGGTTCGTTCGAGTACCAGGACCAGGACGAGCCGCCTTATACGCTCAACGTGGACGACGCCGAGCTGCGCCGCGAACTCGAGGCCTTGTCCGCCTATGCAGCCGAGTTCGAGCCCGCAAAGCTATCGGAGGAATTGCGGCAGCGTGGGGATCCCTGGGATGGCAAGATGTTCGGCTACGCCGATGCCATGGCCTATTACTGTTACCTGCGCAAACTGAAGCCCCGTACCCTCGTCGAGGTCGGCAGCGGGTTCTCGACCCAAGTGGCGCTACAGGCGCTGCGCAACAACGGCGGCGGCCAGGTGATCTGCATCGAGCCTTTCCCGCGGCAGACCTTGCGTGAGCAGCAGGGAATCGAACTGGTACAGAAGCCGGCCCAGGCCATCGATGCCGCGTTCCTCAACGGAGTGCTGGCCGATGGTGACGTGGTGTTCATCGACAGCACCCACACGGTGAAGAGCGGCAGCGACTGCCTGCACCTCTACCTGCGTCTGCTGCCGGCGCTGCAGCGGCGCGTCCATGTGCACGTACACGATATCTACCTGCCGTTCGGCCTGCCCAAGGACTGGCTGCTGCACAAGCAGACCTTCTGGACCGAGCAATACCTGTTGCTGGCGATGTTGCAGGACAATCCGCGCGCGACGATCCGCTACGGCTCCTACTACCACCGCTGGCGGAACCGGGAACTGTTCGAGCGGTTCATGGGTGGCAAGGGCGAGGCCTTCGGCAGCAGCTTCTGGTTCGAGTACCGTCCCGCCGCGCCTGTGAACGGCTAAGCGGCCCGACACTTAGTCCCAGATAGTTCTTCGGGGCAGATATTAAGAAAGGCGGCGGGCCACCGACCCGCCGCCCTTGGTCATCTGGAAATCCAGGTTCAGCCGCCGTTGGTCTTCAACCAGGCATCCACCTGCGGCAGCCGCTGGCTGCGGATCGCGATGCGCTCGTTCACGGCCGCATCGGCCTTGGCAACGTCGCCGCGGGCCTCGGGCGGGATGTGCGCCGCAGCGTAGGCATGCAGCTTCTGCAGGATGGCGGCATCCTGCCCGCGGAACGCGAGGCGCGGCGCATAGCGCGTGCGGCTCGCCGGCTCCAACACCTTGTTGTACTCATCCTGGTGGGCGATGTACCAGTCCAGCGCCATCCCGGGATGGTCGATGGAGCTCGCGCTCAGCATGGCCGGGCGCGTGGTGGCAGGCACCTCATCGGTGAGCGAGAGTGCCAGCGCCTTCTGCACCAAGGCCGGATCGCGGGCCTGCGCCAGCATCACGTAGAGTTGCCGTTTCTCCAGGTTGCTGCCGGCAGCCTTCGCGAGCGCATGGATCTCGTCCCAAGTGGCGGCATCAGCATGTTCGGCGACGATACCCAGCACCACGCGGCGCAGATCCGCGGACAGGCTATTCCGGTCCTTCATATAGGTCTCGAAGCGCTTGCGGGCCTCCGCCATCACGCCCGGATCGTCGAAGTCGCCCATGGCGGACAGCACGTCGCTGCGCAGCAGCGTGGCGTTCGAATCTTCACCCGGCCGGGCATCCCAACCCAGCTTGGCCAATACCGGCGCGGTGACCTTGCGGGCGTAGGTCTTGAACGCCATCTCGCCCGGCAGGCCCCAGTAGTTCCGCGCCAGCTCATCGAGCTTGCCGATGAGGCTGCTCACCACGTCGGTGTCCAGGTTCGCGGACGTCTGCCGTGTCAGTTCCATGAAATCGCCCATGGATTCGTATCCGGCGAGCCCCAGCGCGGAACTGTCGTTGACGAGGCCCAGCTGGTCGGCGGCCCGCAGCCGCATGAACCCTTGGTTGAGCTTGGCGAAGGTGGATGAGTCATAGAGGCTGCGGTAGTAGCCACCCTGGCCGGCATTGACTATCGCGAGCGAGCCGGCCGGCACGGCCACGTCCACCGGTCTGTCGGCCGAGACCACTCCGCGCCAGATCTCCTTGCCATCCGCATCCGCCACCTTCACCGGCACGTGCCAAGTGAGGGCGGGCTTGCCGCTGCCATCCGCGGTGAAGCGGTCTTGCGTGAGGTGCAGGCCCTTGGCGGTGGCGTTCACCCGCAACAGGGGAATGCCGGGCTGCAGCGTGAAATCATGGGCCACGGTGGTGATGGACTGTCCCGACGTCCGGTCCATCTCCCGCCACAGGTCGTCGGTCACGGTGTTGCCGTAGGCATGGGCCTTCATATAGGCGCGCACCCCGGCCCGGAAGTTGTCCGCACCCACGTAGTCCTCCAGCATGCGGATCACGGCCTGGCCCTTGGAATAGGTGATGCCGTCGAAGGCCTGGCTGGCTTGCAGCACGTCGTAGATGGGCGTGATGATGGGATGGGTGCTGGGGCGCGCGTCGGCGCGCATGGCGTATTCCTTCGCCCCCACGGAATCCAGCCATAGTTTCCACTCGGGATGGAAATGATCCGGCGCCTTGTATTCCATCCAGGAGGCGAAGCCCTCGTTCAGCCACAAGTCGTCCCACCAGGCCATGGTCACCAGGTCGCCGAACCATTGGTGCGCCATCTCGTGGGCGATCACCTGGTAGACGTCGCGCTTGTCCTCGGTGGTGGAGATCTTCGGGTCGATGATCAGGTCGCGCTCGAAGTAGAAGATGGCGCCCCAGTTCTCCATGGCGCCGAAGAACTGGCTCTGGCCCGGCCCGCCGATGAGGTCCAGCTTGGGCAAGGGGAACTTCACGCCGAAGTATTCTTCGTAGTAGGGGAGGATCTGGGCCGCGGCATCGAGGGCGTACTGCGCCATGGCGGCATCGCCTTTCTGCACCACCACGCCCACGTCCACGCCGTTCACGTCCCTATGGATGCGGTCGAAGTCGCCGACGCCGAAGAACAGCAGGTATGAAGACATCTTGGGCGATTGCTGGAACGTCACCCTGGCGAGGCCGCCCGGCACCTTCTCGGTCTTGGCGATGGGCATGTTGGAGAGCGCCATCTCATCGGCCGGGACCGTGGCGCTCAGGGTGAAGGTGGATTTGATGCCGGGTTCATCCCAGCTCGGCACGAAACGGCGCGCATCCGAGTTCTCGAACTGGGTGAAGAGCGCCCGCTTCTTGCCGGCCGGGGTGTCGTAGTCCAGCGCGAAGAAGCCCGCGGCATGCTGGTTGATGAGGCCGCTATAGTCGATGTTGAGCACGTGGTGCCCGGCGCTCACCGGCGATCGGAAGCTCAGGGTGGCGGTCTCCTGTCTGTCGTCGAAGCGGACCGCTGGCGTCTCCTTGACGCCTGAGAGGCTCACCTTGCCGAACTTGAGGTCGGCGGCATTGAGTTGGATGGTCCGGGTCGCCTGCTTCACGTCCAGGTCGATGTGCACGGAGCCTGAGAAGGTCATGTGGGCCGCGTCTGGCACCACCGCCAGGTCGTAGTGCACGGGCACCACGTCCGTGGGTAGCACGATGCGGTGCGGCGCTGCGGCGGCATCGACCGTCGCCGTAGCGGAGGCCAGCGCCAGGGCGACGGCCGGAAGCAGCATACTGGTATCCATGACGACCCTCTTTGCGGATGGGGAAGATGGCGGGGGCCTGTTATAGCAGGATGGCGCCCCCTGCCGGTAACTTCGACAGCACATAGGGGGGAAGTTCCCGATCCGTCGGACGGTCTATAGTATTGGCCGGGGTGCGACCACAGGGAGGATGCAGCATGCCCATCAGCCAGTTCCGGAACCTGGTATTCGAGGGTGGGGGAGTCAAGGGTATCGCCTATGCCGGCGCCATCCAGGTGCTGGAAGCGCAGGGCATCCTGCCCAACATCACGCGGGTGGCCGGCACCTCGGCCGGCGCCATCACCGCCACGCTACTGGCGCTGGGGGCCGGCAGCAAGGATATCGCCGACGTGGTCGGCGGCACCGATTTCCGCGAGTTCATGGATTCGAGCCTGCTGCCCACCAGCAACATCTGGCGGTTGGTGAAGGACTACGGCTGGTACAAGGGCGATGCCTTCGCCCTCTGGATGCAGCGCATCCTCAAGCAGCGCACCGGCGACGCCGGCACCACCTTCGCGCAACTGCGTGCACTCCGGGCCAAAGGCGGCGCATTCCGCGACCTCTATATGGTGGGCACCGACCTCTCCCGGCAACTGGCCCTCACTTTCTCCGCCGATGACACGCCGAATGTGCCCATCTGGTACGCGACCCGCACCTCCATGAGCATCCCGTTGTTCTTCCAGGCGGTGATGGCGGGGGGCGATGTACGGGTGGATGGAGGAGTGAGCTGGAACTACCCCATCGACATGTTCGACTATCAGCGCTTCCTGGAGGACCCCAGGAAGGGTGTGAAGCCGGATTACCCGACGCTGTATGCCGCCGACCAGGTCTTCAACAAGGAGACCCTCGGCTTCCGGGTGGATACCGCCGATGAGATCGCCGCGGAGAAACGCGACTGGAATTCGCCGCCGGACAAGGTGGACAACGTCGCGGATTACATCAAGGCGCTGGTGGGCTTCATGCTGGATACCGCCAACAAGACCCACCTGCATGACAACGACTGGCACCGCACGGTTTTCATCGATGCCGCCGGTATCAGTGCCACGGATTTCGGCTTGAGCCAGGCCCAGATCAAGACCCTGATAGCCAACGGCGTCGCGGGAGCCACCAATTACTTGAAGTGGTTCACCAACCCGAAGGCCAAGGTCAAGCCGATCAACAAATGAAAACGGCGGCCTATGAGAGGGTACCCCCGAGATATCGCAGACCGGTGGAACCTCAGGGCTCGTCCGGTGGTCTGCCCTAGTCTAGGCCGGATCGCGGCCCGCATTGGCTGGACCCCCGGAATCGGGGTAAAGTTCCTGCCCTGCCGGGGGTGCCTCCAGGGGCCCAAGCTTCCTACATATATATAGAGAAAGAGGAATCGGACATGCTGCTCAAGAATCTGACCCTTAGCTTCGTCGGCGCGGCGGCCCTCGCCGCGGCGGTGACTACGGTGCTGGCGGATGGCACCACCCCGGCCTCCACGGCCGCAGCGCCCGCCGCCGCCTCGGCGCCGGCCCCGGTGGCGCCTTTCACCAAGGACAACCCCTTCGCCAAGCCGAGCCCGCTGTTCATGCAGGCGCCGCAGTTCGACAAGATCAAGGACGGCGATTACCAGCCCGCCATCGAGGAGGGCATCAAGGAGCAGCGCGTCGAGGTGGATGCGATCGCCAACAACCCCGACAAGCCGACCTTCGAGAACACCATCGCCGCGCTGGAGAAGAGCGGCCAGCTCCTCAACCGGGTGGAACTGGTGTTCAGCGCCGTGACCGGCGCCAATACGGACGACACGCTGCAGAAGGTGCAGGACGTCGAGGCCCCCAAGCTGCAGGCAGCCCAGGACTACATCACGCTGAACTCCAAGCTGTTCGCCCGCATCGCGACGCTCTACAACGAGCGCGCCAAGCTGAAGCTGGACCAGGAAGAGAAGCGTCTGCTGGAGTACTACTACCAGGAGGCCGTGCTCGCCGGTGCCAAGCTCAACGATGCCGATAAGGACCAGTTGAAGAAGCTCAATGGCGAGCAGGCCGAGCTCACCAACAAGTTCCAGGACCAGCTGCTGGCCGGCACCAAGGCCGGGGCGCTGGTAGTGGATAACCAGGCAGAGCTGGCGGGATTCAACGACCAGCAACTGGCTGCCGCCGCCAAGGCTGCCGAATCGCGCAAGCTTTCCGGCAAGTGGGTGATCCCGCTGCAGAACACCAC
>DATIVR010000034.1:0-18208 GCA_035465695.1 Gammaproteobacteria bacterium | reverse complement strand
CGGCGCCTCAAAGCTACAGCATCCGCGCTTCGATCCATGCGCAGGGCATCCAGGGCATCTCGATCCAATGGCACGTTTCTGCTCCCCATCATTGCCGGTGTCGGATCGCTGACGGCTAGTCTACACTTGCGCCGCCCGGGGCCTTCCGACGCCGCCATTCTGGCCACAGTCTGGACTCCTGGACAGTCCTATCCATCAGGAATGTGTAATGACAGATGTCACGCCCTCCTCCGCGCAACTGGTGGATATCGGCGCCAACCTCACCCATGACAGCTTCGATGCGGACCGCGCCGAGGTCATCGGGCGCGCGCGGCGCGCCGGCGTAGGACGTTTCGTGGTCACGGGCAGCGATGCGAGCCACAGCCGCAAGGCCCTGGAGCTCTGCCGGCAATATCCTGGCTTATACGCCACCGCTGGCGTGCACCCACATCACGCCAGGGAAGTCACATCAACCACCGAGGATGAACTAAGTGAGTTGTTGGGATATTCCCAAGTGGTGGCGGTAGGCGAATGCGGGCTGGACTACTTCCGCAACTTCTCACCCCAGGATACCCAGCGCCGGGTATTCGAGATGCAACTGGAGTTGGCGGAGCAATGCCGGAAGCCGGTGTTCCTGCACCAACGCGATGCCCATGCCGATTTCATGCACATACTGGCCGTACACAGGCCGCGCCTGAGCAGAGCGGTGGTGCATTGTTTCACGGGCGATACGGCGGAACTCAAGGATTACCTGGCCTTGGATTGCCACATCGGCATCACCGGTTGGATCTGCGATGAACGCCGGGGCCTGCACCTGCGGGAGTGCGTGGGCCTCATCCCGGCGGACAAGCTGATGCTGGAGACGGATGCCCCTTATCTCATCCCGCGGGACCTCAGGCCCCGGCCCTCCAGCAACCGCAATGAACCGATGCATCTACGCCATATCGCCGAGGTGGTGGCGGATTGCCTGAAGAAGCCGGTGGTACAACTCATCGAAGAGACCACCCGGAACGCCGAAGCGTTCTTCTCTCTGGGTTAGAATTCTTCCTCCTCACTTAACCTGAACATCTTCCGGAGATGACGATGGACCAGAAAGAACTCAAGCGGTTCGTAGACCAGACCTGGGATAACTCCATCGTCCCCACACTGCAGACCTATATAGGCATCCCCAACAAGTCGCCCAACTTCGACAAGGACTGGGAAGCCCATGGTCACATGGATAAGGCGGTGGAGCTGGCGGCCGACTGGTGCCGCAAGCAGCCCATCAAAGGGCTCACGGTAGAGGTCATGCGCCTGCCGGGCCGCACGCCGCTGCTGTTCGCCGAGATCCCGGGCGAAGGCAAGGATACGGTCCTGCTCTATGGCCACCTGGACAAGCAGCCGGAATTCACCGGCTGGATGGACGGACTGGAACCGTGGAAATCCACCATCCGCGGCGACAAGCTCTACGGTCGCGGTGGCGCCGATGACGGCTATGCCACCTTCGCCTCTCTCACCGCCATCCGCGCCTTGCAGGAACAGGGCGTCCCCCACGCCCGCTGCGTGATGGTGATCGAATGCTGCGAGGAATCCGGCAGTTTTGACCTGCCCCATCACATCGAGGCGCTGGGCAAACGCCTGGGTGACGTGAGCCTGGTGGTGTGCCTGGACGCCGAATGCGGCAACTACGAGCAGCTCTGGACCACCACTTCGTTGCGCGGCAACCTCGTGGGTACCCTCACGGTGGAGGTGTTGACGGAGGGCGTGCACTCCGGCGCTGCCTCGGGCATCGTGCCTTCCAGCTTCCGCGTACTACGCAGCCTTCTGGATCGGGTCGAGGATTCCACTACCGGATCTTCCAAGGTCAAGAGCCTGAAGCCGAAGATACCGGCCCAGCGCCTGAAACAGATCAAGCGCGTCGCCAAGGTGCTCAAGAACACCGTGTTCACCAAGATGCCCTTCGCCAAGGGCGTGCAGCCCCTCACCAAGGATGTGAACAAGCTCATCGTCAACAACACCTGGGGCCCGACCTTGTCGGTCACGGGCGTGGACGGCATCCCGGCCTTGAGCAACGCCGGCAACGTGTTGCGGCCCAAGACCACCGTGAAACTCTCGTTCCGCCTGCCGCCCACCGCGGATGCGAAGAATGTGGGTGCCGAAGTGAAGAAGATGCTGGAAGCGAAACCGCCTTACGGAGCGCGGGTCAGCTTCAGCGTGGATTCCGCCATGGGTGGCTGGAACGCTGCGCCCGTGGCGCCGTGGCTGGAGAGGTCCATGCAACGCGCCTCCAAGGCGCACTTCGGCAAGGACGCGGTCTATATGGGTACCGGCGGCAGCATCCCATTCATGGGCATGTTGGGCAAGAAGTTCCCCAAGGCGCAATTCCTGGTGACGGGCCTCCTGGGACCCCACTCCAATGCCCACGGCCCCAACGAGTTCCTGCACATCCCCACCGGCAAGAAACTCACAGCCTGCGTGGCGCAGGTGCTGGCCGATCATCACGACCGCTGAAAGCGAAGACGCCGCGGAAGGCCGCGGCGTCTTATTGCCTATCTGCCCGCGACCAAAGGCCGTTCCCGACCGGGGGGTACGTTGGCAGCTTCGCAGAGCTTGTCCCATACCTCCTGGGTCGCCACATCCAGTTCGACGGGCTTCTCGGGTTTGTCACGCAGCAGCGGTTGAGCGAACTCTTCCAGGAGTTGCACGCCGTCGGGCCGACCCTTGGGGAAGTGTCCGCGGGACGTGAACAGCACGCGAGGCTGCACCTCGATACCGGGCACCAGATATTTCACGGCCGCCATCCGGTCGTGCATCGGCCGCAATGGATTGTTGAATTGGTAGCGGTGGCGCTTGCCCATGGCGGTCCAGATATCCATCTTCTCGGAACCGAACACCGCACCTTCCACATCGCGGATGTCCAGCACGTAGAGCCTGCGATCACGTAGCAGCAGTGCATCCACAGGGACGAAGCCCCCTACCCCATCGGGCACCACCGCATCCCGGATCAGGCGGTCCGCGATCACGCGCAGGGTCCGGTTCAGGTCGCGACGCGAGGCCGTGAGGCGCAGCATCACCAGCAGTGCGGCGACGCAGAGCAGCAAGAGAGCCGCGGCGCCCGAGAGCGTCCACAGCAGCCAGCTGTCATACCAAGCGTGAGTCATGTGGTCATCCGTCGTCGCCGGACCCCTCCGGCGGGCGCGTATTGTACGGAACGGGTCGGAGTGGCGACTAGAGGGGGAGCTTGCCGGCGATTATGTCGCGGAACATCACCCAATCCCCAATCAGGCTGTAGAGCGGATGCTTGAAGGTGGCAGGCCGATTGTGCTCGAAGAAGAAATGCCCTATCCACGCGAAGCCATAGCCGAATATCGGCATCAGGAACCACCACCTCCAACGGCCGGTGACCATGAGAGCCAGCAGCGTGATCAGCACCAGGGTGCTACCCGCGAAATGCAGGCGTCGGCAGGTGGGATTCCGGTGCTCGGACAGGTAGAAGGGGTAGAAATCGCTGAATCGGCCGTAACTCTTGCTCATGTGGCCCACTATACCGCCGGACTTTCGCCGCGGCACTAATAGGACTAAAATAGTCCAGTTTACAAATTCTGCCTGGGAACCCGCGAAACCATGCTGCGCCTCAGCAAACTCACCGACTACGGCACCGTGGTGTTGGCCGAGATGGCTCGCCAGCCCGCCCGGCGTCATTCGGCCGCGGAACTGGCCTCAGCCTTGCACCTGGCTGCACCTACGGTAAGCAAGCTCCTGAAACAGTTCGCCCGCGGCGGACTGGTGAAATCCCAGCGCGGCGCCAAGGGTGGTTACAGTCTGGCGCGGCCGCCCGAGGAGATCACGGCGGTCCAGATCATCGATGCCATCGAAGGTCCGGTGGCCATCACCCAGTGCAGCATGAGCCATAGCCGCTGCGGCATCGAGGCCGTCTGCGGCGTGGGCCACAACTGGCAGCGCATCAGCCTCGCGATCCGCGATGCGCTGCGCGGAGTGACCCTGGCGCAGCTGGCCCGGCCGGTGGCGCTACCGCCGCGTCTGGACCTCAGTGCCAGCCTCGATCCTTCGCGGAGGCAGTGAGATGGCCACCGACAACAAGGATATGGACGCACTACTGCGCGGCGAATACCGCCACGGCTTCGTCACCGACATCGAATCCGACACGGTCCCGCCGGGCCTCGATGAGGATGTGATCCGGCTGATCTCCCGCAAGAAGCACGAACCGTCCTTCATGCTCGAGTGGCGCCTCAAGGCCTATCGGCATTGGCTCACCATGAAGGAGCCGCAGTGGGCGCATCTGCACCACCCGCCTATCGACTACCAGGCCATCTCCTATTATTCCGCGCCCAAGTCCAAGAAGGACGGCCCCAAGAGCCTGGCGGAGGTGGATCCGAAGCTCCTGGAGACCTACGAGAAACTGGGCGTGCCCCTGCACGAACGGGCAGCGTTGGCGGGCGTGGCCGTGGACGCGGTGTTCGACTCGGTATCCGTGGCCACGACCTTCCGCGAGAAGCTCGCGGAGGCCGGAGTGGTCTTCTGCTCCTTCTCGGAAGCCGTGAAGAACCACCCTGCCCTGGTGGAACAGTATCTCGGTTCGGTGGTGCCCTACTCCGACAACTATTTCGCCACGCTGAATTCGGCGGTGTTCTCGGATGGCTCCTTCGTGTACGTGCCGCAGGGCGTGCGCTGCCCCATGGAGCTCAGCACCTATTTCCGCATCAATGCCTCCAAGACCGGCCAATTCGAGCGCACTCTCATCGTCGCGGATGAAGGCGCCTCTGTGAGCTACCTGGAAGGCTGCACCGCCCCCATGCGAGACGAGAACCAGTTGCACGCAGCGGTGGTGGAGCTGGTGGCGCTCAAGGGTGCGCAGATCAAGTACTCGACGGTGCAGAACTGGTATCCCGGCGATGCCGAAGGCAAGGGTGGCATCTATAACTTCGTCACCAAGCGCGGTGAATGCCGCGGCGAACGTTCCAAGATCTCCTGGACCCAGGTGGAGACGGGGTCCGCTATCACCTGGAAGTATCCAAGCTGCGTGCTCAAAGGTGACCACTCCGTCGGGGAGTTCTATTCGGTGGCGGTAGCCAACAACTACCAGCAGGCGGATACCGGCACCAAGATGATCCATATCGGCAAGGACACCCGCAGCACAATCGTCTCCAAGGGTATCTCCGCCGGTCATGGCCAGAACAGCTACCGCGGCCTGGTGAAAGTGGCTGTGGGCGCCGAGGGCGCGCGTAACTACACCCAGTGCGATTCGCTGTTGATGGGTGACAAGTGTGGCGCCCACACCTTCCCGTACATGGAAGCCAAGAATCCCACCGCACGGGTGGAGCATGAGGCCACCACCTCCAAGATCAGCGACGACCAGCTGTTCTACTGCCGCAGCCGCGGCATCGACCCGGAAGACGCGGTGAACATGATCGTGAGTGGCTTCTGCAAGGACGTATTCAAGGAATTGCCCATGGAGTTCGCGGTGGAGGCCCAGCGCCTGCTGGCCGTGACCCTGGAAGGCGCTGTCGGCTAGATATAGAGAGAAGAAGAAATGCTCGAGATCAAGAATCTGCAAGCTCGCGTGGATGGCAAGGAGATCCTCAAAGGTCTCAACCTCACCGTGAATGCCGGCGAGGTCCATGCGGTCATGGGTCCCAACGGCTCCGGCAAGAGCACCCTCGCCCACATCCTGGCCGGCCGCCAAGGCTACGAGGTGACGGCGGGCAGTGTCACCTACCTTGGAAAGGATTTGCTGGCGCTTGAGCCCGAGGAGCGCGCGCGGGAAGGCGTGTTCCTTGCCTTCCAGTATCCGGTGGAGATCCCCGGCGTTAACAACGTCTATCTGTTGAAGGCCGCTTTCAATGCCGCCCGCAAGCAACGTGGCGAAGAAGAGCTGGACGCCATGGATTTCCTGGCGCTGGTGAAGGCGAAGATGCAGTTCATGGAGATGGATCCCTCCTTCCTCAACCGTGCCGTGAACGAGGGCTTCTCCGGCGGCGAGAAGAAACGCAACGAGATCCTGCAGATGCTGGTGCTGGAACCCAGGCTGGCACTACTGGACGAGACGGATTCGGGCCTGGACATCGACGCTTTGAAAGTCGTCGCGAAGGGCGTGAACAAGCTGCGCGATCCCAAGCGCGCCATCGTGATGGTGACTCATTACCAGCGGCTGCTGGATCACGTAGTGCCGGACCAGGTGCACGTGCTGGCCGGCGGCCGGGTGGTGAAGTCCGGCGGCAAGGAACTGGCGCTGGAACTGGAGAAGCGCGGCTACGACTGGCTCAAAGACGCGGCGGCGTAGAAGTGGAAGCTCTGGCCCCCTATCTCGAAGGTTTCAACACACTGCCGCCGGCCAAGGACTGGTTGCAGGCCTTCAGGCAGGACGCTTTGCAGCGCGCCAAGAGCCGCGGATTTCCTGCGGCTCGCGATGAGGCCTGGAAATACACCTCGGTGGCCACGCTCGAGAAGCGCAGCTTCAAGCCCACACTCTCCCAGACCAAGCTTGGTGCCGCGACCTTGGCGACGCTCACCATCGCCGGCCTCGATGTGCCGCGGGCGGTGTTCGTCAACGGTCGCTACGATGCCTCGTTATCCAGGTTGCCTCAAGGCGTGCATGTCGTAGAAGCCGGTGCTGCCGATGAGACCTTGCGCCCGCTCCTGGCCCTCTCTGCGGAATGGCAAGACGATACCTTCGTCAACCTGAATACCGCCCTGTTCCAGGCGGCGCTGGTGTTTAAGCTGGATTCCGGCACGGCCTTCGACGCGCCGCTGGAACTCCTGCATGTAAGCTTGCCAGAGGCGGAACCTTCTTCTCACCATCTACGCCATGTGGTGAAGTTGGGCGCGAACGCTCGAGCCACGCTCATCGAGCGCTACGTGGGGCGGGACGGTGCCACGCATCTCACCAATGCCGTGACCCAGGTGATGTTGGAGCCGGGCTCCCACCTCATCCATATGCGCCTTCAGGAAGAAAGCCCGCAGGGATTCCACGTGGGTCGGGTACTGGTCAGCCAAGGCAAGGACAGCAGCTACATCTCCCATAACTTCCAGACCGGGGGCAACTGGTCACGCCTCGATCTCGCCACGGATCTCCAGGCAGCCGGCGCCAATGCGGTACTCAACGGACTGTATGCCGTGAACGGCCGCATGCATACGGACAACCACACCCACATCAACCATCTGGCGCCTCACACCAGCAGCCGGGAACTGTACCGCGGCGTACTGGACGGGCATGGCCGCGCGGTGTTCAACGGCCGGGTGCGGGTGGCTAAGCATGCCATCAAGACCGATTCCGCCCAGGCCAACCACAACCTCCTGCTTTCCCGTGGCGCTGAGATCGATACCAAGCCCGAACTCGAGATCTATGCCGACGACGTGAAGTGCAGCCACGGGGCGACCATCGGCCAGTTGGATGAGCAGCAGCTCTTCTACCTGCGTTCCCGGGGCATCGACGCCGAGACCGCGCGTACTTTGCTCATCGGCGCGTTCACGGAGCGGCTGTTGGCGGAACTGCCGGCACCCGTGCTGGCGGAACACGTGCGCCGTGCCCTGCGCAACGCTATCCGCATACTGGCCGCACCGGAACAGCCATGAGCACTCTCCTCAAGACCCAAAGAGGTTTCGATGCGCTGCACTGGCGCAAGGATTTCCCCATCCTGCACGAGAAGGTCCACGACAAGCCGCTCGTGTATCTGGATAATGCGGCCACGTCCCAGAAGCCCGGGGCGGTGATCGATGCGGTGTCCCGCTACTATGAGCACCACAATGCCAACGTGCACCGTGGCGTGCACAAGTTGAGCGAACTGGCGACGGCAGACTACGAGGGCGCCCGGGAGAAAGTGCGTGCCTTCATAAACGCCCGTTCCATGAAGGAAGTCGTCTATACCCGCGGCACCACCGAGGCCATCAATCTGGTGGCCCAGAGCTTTGCCCGGCCGAAGCTCAAGCCCGGCGACGAGATCCTGCTCACCCAGATGGACCATCACTCCAACATCGTGCCCTGGCAGATCGTTGCACAGCAGACCGGTGCCGCGGTGACGGTGGTGCCCATCACCGACGCTGGTGAACTCGAGCCCGGCGCCTTCGAGAGGATGCTGAACCCCAACACGCGCATCGCGGTCTTCGGCCACGTCTCCAATGCCTTGGGTACCATGAACCCCGTGAAACAGATGATCGCCGCCGCCCATGCACACGGCATCCCCGTGCTGGTGGACGGTGCCCAGGCAGTGCCGCACATGACAGTGGACGTGCAGGACCTTGGCTGCGACTTCTATGCCTTCTCCGGCCACAAGATGTTCGCGCCCACCGGCATCGGCATCCTCTATGGCAAGGAGAAGCTGCTGGACGCCATGCCGCCCTGGCAGGGCGGCGGCGAGATGATCCGCATCGTGCGTTTCGACGGAACCACCTGGAACGACCTGCCGCACAAGTTCGAAGCCGGCACGCCGCATATTGCCGGCGCGGTGGGTTTGGGCGCCGCCGTGGATTACCTGACCAAGGTAGGCATGGATGCCATCCACGAGTACGAGCACGGCCTGCTGGACCATCTCTCCAGCAGTCTGGCCAGCGTCCCAGGGGTGCGCCTGATCGGCACCGCGCAGCAGCGCGCCGGCGTGCAATCCTTCGTGATGCAAGGCATCCATCCCCACGACCTCGGTACCATCGTGGATCAGGAAGGTGTCGCCATCCGTACCGGCCACCATTGCGCGATGCCGGTGATGGAACGCTTCGACCTTCCGGCCACGGCCCGCGCTTCCCTCGCTTTCTACAACACCCGCGAGGATGTGGATGCATTGGTCAAAGCATTGGGGAAAGCACGTGAGGTGCTGGGCTGATGGACCTCAAAGACCTCTACCGTGACGTGATCGTGGATCACAACCGAACCCCGAGGAATTTCCGCAAGATCCCTGACGCCGACCGGGTACTCGAGGGGTTCAACCCTCTCTGCGGCGATAAGCTCACGCTCTATCTGAAGATGGATGGCGAGACCATCAAGGACCTGAGCTTCGAAGGTAGCGGTTGCGCCATCTCCGTGGCTTCCGCTTCTCTCATGACCGAGCGTCTCAAGGGCAGGAGCCGGCGCGAAGCCGAGAAGCTCTTCGACACCGTGCACGATCTGCTCACTAAGGAAGTAGCCGCCGATACGGATGAACTGGGGAAGCTGGCGGTGCTGGCGGGAGTACGTGAGTTCCCGTCGCGGGTGAAGTGCGCGAGCCTGTGTTGGCACACCCTCAAGGGCGCCTTGGACGATGGCGGCCATACGTCAGTCTCGACGGAATGACCATGTACGATCGCGAACCCATAAAATTGCTGCGGGCCTGCGAGGCGGTGATGATCCCTGCCGGCACGCAGGTGCTCATCCCGGAGGGCACGGAAGTGAACGTGGCCCAATCTCTGGGTGGCAGTTTCACTGTATATGTGGATGGCAACCTGCTGCGCATCGCCGGGAAGGATGCGGACGCCCTGGGACGTGAGGTGCAGGAAGGCCCCAAGCTGCCCGAGAACCCGACTGATGCTGACGTAGAGAAACTGGTCTGGGACCAACTCAAGACTTGTTATGATCCCGAGATCCCTATCAACATCGTGGACCTCGGATTGGTCTATGAGTGCAAGCTCCTGCCTGCAGCGGAGAACAAGAAGAAGATCGGCGTGAAGATGACACTCACCGCCCCTGGCTGCGGCATGGGCGGCGTCCTGGTGCAGGACGTGAAGGACAAGCTGGAACAGGTGCCCACCATCCAATCCGCGGATGTGGAGTTGGTGTTCGATCCGCCCTGGAGCCGTGAGATGATGTCCGAGGAAGCCAAGTTGCAGACCGGGATGTATTACTGATGGCCGAGTGGATCAACGTCGGACTGGTTGACGAGATCCCGCCGGGGACCCACAAGGTGACCGAGGCAAACGGCGTGATGATCGCCGTGTTCAATGTCGAAGGTAAGTTCTACGCCATCGAAGACGTCTGCACCCACGACGGCGGCATCCTCACCGGCGGTCCGGTGAACGGCTGCATCATCACCTGCCCCCGCCACGGCGCCACCTTCGACATCCGCACCGGCGAAGCTCTCAGCGCTCCCGCCTACGAGCCCACCGCCACGTTCCCGATCCGGATCCAGGACGGCATGGTGCAGACCAAAGATGATCGTTGGGATTAGTTCTTCAAGGCGTGCTGGGCGAGGCCGTCGCGAGCGAAGGCAGGGCTAGGCGCGCGAGGCGAGCAGGAGGGAGCGCACTCTTCTGTGCATGACCGACTGCGAGTCCGAAGCGCAACAACGCCCTGCCGAGCGCAGCAGGCCTGGCTAGAGGTCGGTAGGCAAGTCCGACTCGCCGAAATGCTCCAGGTAGTCGGCGTGAGCAGCCTTGATGACTTCGTAAGCCTTGTCGTGGTTATAGACCGCCTGGATGTCCACCTTGTGGGCCTGGCCAGGCACCCACTTGTAGGTGCTGAAGTAATGCACCAAGCGCTCCACCATCACATGCGGCAGGTCCTCCAGTTCACGGGCATGGCCCCATAGATTGTCGCTGGCCAGCACGCCGATGATCTTGTCATCGGCCTCGCCGCCGTCGATCATGCGCAGGCCGCCGATGACGCGCGCGCTCATCAGCACTTCGGAACGGGCGATCGGCCGCTCAGAGAACACGCAGATGTCCAGAGGATCCTTGTCGCCCGGGATGTTCTCCCCCGCCAGGGTTCCAACGCGCGCGCCGCAATAGGTCCTGGGCACGAAGCCGTAGAGCGCCGGCATGTGCGCGGAACTGCGCTGCGGCCGATCCACCCGCAGATAACCCGTGGCCTTATCCACTTCATACTTCACCACATCGAAGGGCGTGATTTCGATGTAGGCGTTGACCACAGAGGGCGCTTCCTCGCCGAGTTCGAGGCCATGCCAGGGATGGGGACGCCATTGGTTATACGGTTTCATGCATTCAGAGCCTGGAGCTATATATAGTGGTACCCGGGCGGGGCGCGCATTGTACCGATGTGTCGCGCCACAGCCAAGCTGACCTTGAAAACAGCTCATGGCACCGCAAGATAGGCAGCCCGAATCCAGGAGATGTCCATGTTCACCCTGCGCCCCGCCCGCGAACGCGGCCACGCCGACCATGGCTGGTTGGATAGCTGGCATAGCTTCTCGTTCGCCGATTACTACGATCCCGAGCACATGGGGTACTCGGTGCTGCGGGTCATCAATGACGATCGTATCGCCAAGGGCGGCGGCTTTGGCCCGCACCCGCACCGGGACATGGAGATCGTCACCTATATTTTGGAGGGCGCACTGGCGCATCGTGACAGCATGGGCAACGGTTCGGTGATCCGCCCCGGCGACGTGCAGCGCATGAGCGCGGGCTCCGGCGTGGTTCACAGCGAGGTGAACTCCCATGACGGTGAGACCCGCCTGTTGCAGATCTGGATACTGCCCCAGGACAAAGGCGGCGCGCCGGGTTACGAGCAGATCCACTTCAGTGAAGAGGATTTGCGTGACCGTCTGCGTCTCATCGCGTCGCCGGAGGGCCGCGAGGGTTCAGTACTCATACAGCAGGATGCCGCTATCCACGCGGGTCGCCTGACCGCAGGTACGAAGCTCCAACACCGGCTCTCAGCCGGCAAGAAGGCATACCTGCAGGTGGCAGGGGGTGAGTTGCGCGTGCAGGGCAGCCAGATGCTCAAGGAAGGTGACGGTCTGATGGCCGAAGCCGAACAGTACCTGGACATCGAGGCTGTGACGGACTCCGAACTGTTGCTGTTCGAGTTGCCCTGATTCAATGCCGCGTCGGAGGCCGTTGGTCCTTGACCGTGTATTCCCCTTCCAACACATGGCCCTCATGTCGCCGGGCTGATGGCGCGCGTTGCCGCCACTGGTGCCTGAGCCATCGTAAGCGCAGGTAGAACGCAATACCGAGGACCACCACCAGACCCAACACCACCAGGAACAGTACTGCGCCCACGGCGAATGCAGCTGCGAATACCATCAACAGGATGACGGCGGATATCACGCGGCCGAGTAGACCGGGACGAGTCGGGAGTTGCTGCTGCATGCTCAGAAGAAACGGGCAGCGATAGCCGCTGCGGCGGCGTCGAGATCCACCTTGGACATGTCGCTCTCTCCTGACCCGTCGGGCGGCGTGAAGGCCAGGCGCCTGTCCTCGTGGTTCACCGTCTGCCAACGCAATGGCGTCGAAGAACGGCGGCGTGGATAGAAGGCAGCCGTCGGCCGGTCCAGGGCGGCCGCCAGGTGCAGCGGCCCGGTGGAACCGCTGATGAAGAGGTCGGCGAACGCCAGATGCTTGGCGAATTCCACCAGACCCTTTCGGGATATGTATAAGGTGCGCGGGACCTTCAGCATCTCCGTGAGTCGCATCGCGGCCTTCTCCTCTCCCGGACCGGCGCTGAGCACCGCCTGATAGGCACCCGCCGCGCTGAGACGGCTCGCCAGTTCTGCATATTGTTCCGGAGACAGGTTCGCGGCGGAGCCGCCGTGTCCCGCATGGATGAACACCAGCTTGCTGCGGGCAGCGATGCCGTGCTCCTTCATGAAATTCGACTTCAGGCGATCGATCTCCGAGCCGTCGAAACGGAGATACGGTGCTTCTACCGGCTGGATGGTGACGCCCTGCTCCATGAGGAAACACTGCACCAGATCCAGGTTGTATTCGTACTCCGGCTTCTCAGAACGGGAACGACGCTGCGGTACCCGGTCGTTATAAAAGATTTGCGCCAGTTTGGTGGCGGGAGCCATGCGATGCTGAATACCCGCGCGCCACACGGCGAGGCCGGTGTCGAAGCGCGAGAACAGGGTGATGACGGCATCGAATCTCCTGGGCTTGAACAGCGCCGCCAAGGCTCCGGCATTGGCCCATTCTCCCTGCAAGCGAGGATCCACGATCACCTCGTCCACCGACGGGCAGATACGCGCCAGGGGCGCTGTATATTCGGGGACCAACACTGCGATGCGTGCTTCGGGCAGGCTGCTCTTCAGCGCTGCCATGGCCGGCCAAGCCAGCATGAAGTCACCCAGCTTGTCGTTGCGGATCACCAGGATGTTCTGTCGATTCAGTGACATGCGCGCCCGTGGAACGGTGGAAGATCCTGCAACATGATTATGCCTATCGGGTCGGTTTGACTCCGCAGGCAGCTAAAGTCGGGGATAACCAATTATGGAATGAGGTATTTACCTCATATAAAAAACGGCCCAGGGCCGCCAAAATTACCTCCGAACCGTGCACCCCTCACGGTTCAAACGGCTGATGCTCCCCATCGGCCGCAAGCCGGGATGCAACGTCACGGCTTCCGGTCCGGGTGATCCTCCCTATCACCAGGATCGACTGAAACGCCTCGAAAGAGGCGTTTCTTTTTGGGGAACCGGTGTCGTCCAGTCGTGGATTATACCTATCGGCGTTCCTGGAAACTTCGGGTCGATTTCCGCACACATTCAGGCGTTCACCCACTTCCCGGCTCGCAAATGCCTCCCTAATCTGCATATACGCAGGAAATCCGCCGCCGCCGGATTCCAGGCAACTCGTCGCCTCCCCGCGGCGGGAGTATTGAGAGTGGATCCCCGAAGCTCATCACCGCCATTACAGGCCAATTTGAAGGCACTCATAGCCAGTGGCGATGCCGACCTTACCAGCATCGAATATTCGGCGCTCAAGCAACTGCATTTCGACACCGTCGCCGTGCACGATGACGATGAGATGCTGAACAGTATCCAGGCGGAACGGCCTGACCTGGTGATCCTCGACGCATCCCTCCCCGATGCCGGCGGCCTGGAAGCCGTCCGTCGCTTGCGCGAGGACCCCGCCACCGCCGCGATCCCGATCATCATGGTCACCGAGACCGACAGCCGCACCGAGAACATCGCTGCGCTGGAGACCGGCGCGGACGACTGCGTCACCCGGCCCCTGGATCTGGACCTTCTGGTGGCGCACATCAAGGCTATCGCACGCCGCGCACTGCAAGCCGTGACACCGGGCGAGCGTCTGCGGGCCGGACCCATCGACATGGACCTGGACCGGTGGACTGTGAAGGTCTCAGGGGATCCCGTAGAGCTCACCAAGAAGGAATTCCGGCTCCTGCAGGTATTGTTGGAAGCCAAGGGACGGGCGCTGACGCGGGACTTCCTCCTGCAGAAAGCATGGTCCCACGCCACCATCCATGGCCTCGATACACGCACTGTGGACGTGCATATCGGCCGCCTGCGCCGCAAACTGGGCTCCGCGGGCCAATTCATCATCACCGTGCGCAACGTGGGTTTCCGCTTCGATATCCTGCCTGAATGGGTGACCGGTTACAGCACGTCCTGACGATCACACCGGATTCGTGGGGTCATTCTTGCTACCTATTTAGGGTATTTACCCTATTCCTATAGGGGTCCTCCCCTCGTTAACGTTTGCATCCACCTGAGGGACCTCAAGCGGGAGTCAAGCAAAGCGGCAGCCGGGGAAGATCCGTGAAGGGATCGGTTTCCCTCTTTTGCTGCGGATAGAAGCTGAGCATATGTCGTCTGAATGAGCCTTCTTGACATATGCGCGTGGATGCACGGTACGGGTCTTTGTAATATCTCCGGAGCTTGCCGGAAACCGCGCATCGTCAGCGAACAGTGGCGTACCGTGCCGCCGTGTCGAGCGTCCTCCAGGAATCATCCGGCGCAATCCTGCCGCGACCGGCCAGACGAACAAGGAGAGAAAAATGGTTGACGACAAAGGCAAAGGCCGCGGCCGACAGCTCTCGCCGGAGATCACCGGTGGACAAGCCCACGACGAATCCCATGCCGAGGTACTGCGCGAGCTGGTAGCGCACCTGCGCCAGAACCGCACCCAGCTCCGTGAGGTATGGGCCAGTCGAATCATGAGCGCCCGCTTCCTCACCGCCATGACCAACGAAGAAATCATGGCGGAAGCCAGCTCGGTATACGACAACTATCTCGGCGCACTCGAGACCGGCTCCATCGAAGCCCTCGAAGCCTATGCGCGCGACCTGTCGGAACGAATCATCCCCCGAGGCGTGGAGACGCACGAAGTGGTGGGTATCGTGCTGCTGCTGCGCGACGTGCTGGCGCGCTCCTTGTTCTCCAAGTACGGCCAGAACCAGCAGGTGCTGACCCGGGTGCTGGACGCATACGAACCTGCGGCGAACCGCATCGCCACGACAGTGGCGGTGGGCTTCGTGCAGGAACGCGAACGCATCATCCGCCAGCAACAGGAAGCCATCCGCGAGCTGTCCACGCCGGTGTTGGCGGTGCGCGAACGACTCCTCATCCTGCCCATCATCGGCATCCTCGACCCGCAACGCGCCCGGCAGCTCACCGAGCAGTTGCTGCGCGGCATCCGCATCAACCGCGCAAGGGTGGTGGTGATGGACCTGACCGGTGTGCCGGCGGTGGACGCCGCAGTGGCGAACCACCTGGTGCAGACCGTGGAAGCTGCGCGACTGGTGGGCGCCGACGTGATCGTCACGGGCCTCGCGCCCGAACTGGCGCAGACCCTCGTCACCATCGGCGTGGACCTCGGCAAGATGGCTACGGTGGGCGACCTGCAAGGCGGCATCGAAGAGGCGGAGAAGCTGCTGGGTTACAAGGTCGTGCTGGTACCGCGCGCCGAACAAGCTGAATAACAAAGGGGATCGGACGTGGAAGTCCCTATCCTGAAACAACGCAATTACCTGATCGCGTCGGTACAAGCCGTGCTGACAGACCAGGACCTGGTGAACCTGCGCGACCGCTTGGTGGCGCAAGTTGGCCGGTTCCGTTCGGTGGGCGTGATCCTCGACGTGACCGGTCTGGACGTGATGGACTCGTTCTCGGTGCGCACGCTGCGGGACATGGCACACATGATCCGGTTGCGCGGCGCCGACACGGTCATCGTCGGCATCCAGCCAGAGGTGGCCTTCTCCATGGTGCAACTGGGACTCAGCCTGGAAGGCGTGCCCACCGCACTCGACCTGGAAGAAGGCTTGGCTTACCTCGATGCGAGGCCCAAACGCACCAGCGTCGGGCCCCCACCGGGAACTAGATGAACAATCGCAACGAACCATCACCTCAGAACGGAAGCGAGGCGACGGGGCCAGTGAAGGAGAAGGCTGTCATCCCCATCAGGACGGTGATGGACATCGTCACTGCGCGCCAGCATGGCCGCGAACTGGCGATGGAGACCGGTTTCTCGCAGACCGAGTCCACGCTGATAGCCACCATCATCTCCGAGTTGGCCCGCAACATCGTGCTCTATGCACAGTCCGGTGAGATCGTGCTTGAGAAGACCGCGGGCGGCGAAGGCCGTCGCGGTGTCGTGATCATCAGCCGCGACAATGGTCCCGGTATCCCGGACGTGCAGCGTGCGTTGGTGGGCGGGTATTCCACGTCGGGCGGTCTCGGACTCGGCCTTTGCGGTGTGCGTCGCATGGTGGACGAGTTCTATATCGATACCGGCACCGACAAGGGCACCACAGTCACGGCCAAGAAATGGCTGCAGTAATGACAGAAGGAGGAATCGAAGCGGCCTCGGCGGCCTTCACGCTGCCGGGACAGCAGGAATGCGGTGACCGTCACGTGGTGGTGCATACGCCCCACGGCGCTGTCATCGCCGTCATCGACGGCGTGGGACACGGAGGCGAGGCCGCAGAGGCCGCAGAACGGGCGGTCGCATGCATCCGCCAGGCCCCCCGCGGCGAGGCCCTGACCGATCTCATGAAACGCTGCCATACTGCCCTGATCGGCAGCCGCGGCGCGGTCATGAACCTGGCTGCTTTCGATGGCCGGGAAGGCACTCTCACCTGGCTGGGTATAGGCAACGTGGAGGGACGCTTGCTCTTGCGTGGCAACCAGAAGGGATACCTGCGGCAGAACCTCCTGTTGCGGCCCGGCGTCGTCGGCCAACGGCTGCCTTCCTTGCAGACGGCGGTGACCCGCGTTCAGGCGGGCGACATGGTGATATTCGCCACGGATGGCGTGGCCCCGGATTTCGCCGAACAGGTCCGTATCGACAGCCCTGTCAATGAGATAGCCGATGACATCATCCATCGCTATTGCAAGCAGACCGACGACGCGCTGGCGCTGGTCGTCCGATACCTGGGCTGAGACCGTGCACGCCGGAACCCAGGATCTGGACGAGAGCTACCGGCTGGCTCTCCAGGAATACCTCACGCACGGCGGCGAGGCTCCTCTGCTCCAGGCTTACGAGCTGGGCCGCCAGGCCCTCGACTCCGGCATCGGGCTGCTAGGACTGGTCAACATCCACCAGAACGCGGTATCAGGGCTGCTGCAGAAGGCCAACGGCCATGCGCTCCAACAGCTCGACGACTCCCACCATTTCCTGCTCGAGAGCATGGCACCTTTCGAGATGATGCAGATAGGCAACCGCGAGGCCAATGCCGCGCTACGGCGTCTCAACAGCATCCTCGAAGATGAGGCCAAGCGTATCGCCCATACGCTCCATGATGAGGCCGCACAGCTCCTCGCCTCCGTCTATCTAGAGCTGGCGGAGATCCAGCGGCTCCAGCCGCCGGATGCCGTGCGCTCCCATACAGCGCGTATCTGCGAACAGCTGGACATGGTGTCCGACCAGTTGCGCCGCCTATCCCACGAGTTGCGTCCTCCAATCCTGGACCAACTGGGGCTGATGCCTGCGCTGCAGTTCCTATCGGATGGTTTCCGCAAGCGGGCCGGCCTCAGGATCGAGATAGAGAATTTCATTGCCGAGCGCGGCCGCCTGCCTCAGCCCATCGAGACCGCCCTGTACCGCACCGTCCAGGAAGCGTTGAATAACGTGACTAAACATGCCCAGGCGAAGACCGTCTGGGTCAGGATCTGGATTGAGCAAGGCTTGGTGAACTGTACCGTCAAGGATGACGGTACCGGCATCAACACGCAGAAGAAGGAAGGCGCCGGCGAGCCTGGAGCCAAGGGGCTCGGCCTCCTCGGCATCCGCGAGCGGATCAGCAGCCTGCATGGCGCCTTCGAAATGAGTTCCAAACCAGGATCGGGGACAGAGCTGCGCGTCAGCATTCCCCTTGGGAGCAACTTATGATGCAGACCATTTTGCTGGCAGACGATCATCCGATGTTCCGCCAAGGATTACGCGCCCTTCTCGAAAGGGAGGGATTCGACGTGGTCGGCGAGGCCTCCGACGGTCATGAAGCCGTGCGCATGTCGCGGCAACTCAACCCCAGCATCGCCGTGCTGGATATCGGCATGCCGCTCTTGAACGGCATCGACGCGGCCCGCGACATCCATAAGCAGGCCAGCGATACCGAGGTGGTGTT
>DATIVR010000033.1:0-10529 GCA_035465695.1 Gammaproteobacteria bacterium | reverse complement strand
CATCCAGGGGATGTGGGATCTGGGATTCCAGTTCTTGCGGTTAACTAATCGGGGTTCGCGAAAGAGAGAAAGCATCCACTTTCCAAGTCTTCGTAGGTAGCTTTGGTGTCGTCGTAGCAATAATTGCCATACGCATGTCTTGAGTGAACACGAATGGAAGCATCTTCTGAGATTGGTTTGAGTGGGCCGCTTCGAAAGGCGAGCAATACAATCCCGCGGTCTTTATTGTCCAACATAGAAGCGGGCTGATTCTCAGCTTTAATCTCTTCTACAGCAAGCGCTCTTAGTATCTTAGGAAGACGATTCCAAAGTCGATTTGGATATTCTTCAACGAAGCCGTCGCCGTTCCACGTCGGTCCGTCGATTTGAATTGTTGAGCCTAAATCGCGAATTTCCATATCGCGCCTCAGTCGGTATCGAACTGCTCCCACCATTGTAGTGGCAGCGGCTCGGGTGTCTGTGGCACCGGCATGGTGGCCGCTTCTGGCCGTACCCGGAACAGGTACATGTCGTCCTCGGCGCGGGTCTTGAGCACGAACTCGAAGTACTTCGGATCCGGCGCGGGCACCAGCTTGTTGGGGTCCTGCTCCGTGCCGAGCGGCATGTACTTGGCTTCGAAGAGGATGTAATCGCCCGGCTTGATCTGTCCGTCATGGATCCTGGCGTACAGTTCCCGGCTCGACCGCACGTAGTCCATGGGCGCGCCGAGCTCATAGAGCTCCATGGAGCGCGGCCATTGGAAACTCACGATGTTGCCGGGCTGGGCTGCCATAGCGTGCTTGAGCTGTGCGAAGCCGGCGAGGCCGCCGATGCGGCCGCGATGTACGGGCACCCAGATGAGCACGCCCAGTATGAACACCGTGATGATGAATACCGAGAAGGCGCCGAGGATCCCGCGCACCACGCCGTGCAGCTTGTCGGTCTTGAACAAGGGCTCGATGGCCGCCAGCGCCAGCAGCGCCATGCCGGGCGCCGCCGGCAGGATGTACTTGCTCTGCTTGGAGGCGGAGATGCTGAAGAACAGCACCGTCCAGACGCTCCAGATCAATAGCAGCCGCCAGCGGAACTCCCGGCGCGCATAGCGGAAGCCGTAATAGAGACCGAAGGGCAGCAGCAGGCACAACGGCGCGAAGTCGCCCCATACCGTCTGGAAGTACATCCACCAGGGTTGCAGGTGGTCGAAACCGATGAAGAAGCGCGTGAAGTTCTGGTAGACCAGCACCGCGCGCACGAACTCCCAGTTCACGGCGAAGCCGGCGGCGATGTACCAGGGGACGAGTCCCGCCAGCGAGAGCAGCATGCCGCGCACCGGCGATAGCCGCCAGATCTCCTTCACCGCGAGTCCGGTGCGATACACGAAGCCGCGCGGTTCGCCGGTGTCCGCCTGCAGGCTCATGAAGGAGGTGGCGATGATCTCGAGTCCCATCGCGGGCACGGTCACGGCGATGCCCACCGGGCCTTTGGCCGCGGTGGCCAGGGCGACGCCCAGCCACATCTCCCAGGGGAACTTGCGCAGCGGCGGGTCGGTGCGGATGCGGATATAGCCCGTGAACGCCACCAGCGTGCCCAGGATCAGGACTGAATCGGACTGGGCGGTGAAGAAGTTGTAGAGGATGGCCGGCAACGCCGCGCCGGTCAGCGGCAGCAGCCATTTCGGCCAGGTGGGGAAGAGCTCCTTCTGCAGGCGACCCAGCCACACGATCCACAGCAGGAATGCCACGTAACCGGGCAGCCGCACCGCCGCGTCGATGGGCAAGCCGAACCAGGCGCCCGTCAGGCTGAGCCAGAAATACAACGGCGGATATTCGATGTAGGGAAGGCCGTTCTTGATGGGCACCAGGTATTCATGGCGCGCCAGCATCTCCCGCACCGCTTCGGCGAAGCGCGGTTCCATGGAAGGCACGGGACCGTGGTTGAACATCGAGACCAGGCATACGGTCCCGAGCACCAGCAGCAGATAATGGACCGCAGTCAGTTTCTTTAGTATCGGCATCGGACGCATCCGCGGCGGTGACCCATCATAGCAATAGCCGCCTGTGTCATCATCGCTCCATGAACTACCGCCATGGCTTCCATGCCGGCAACTTCGCCGATGTGGTGAAGCACTCGCTGCTGGCGATGCTCTTGGAGGCCCTATCCCGTAAACCGGCGCCCTGGGCCTATCTCGACACGCATGCCGGGGCCGGCGCCTACGACCTGCATTCGCCGGCGGCGCGACGCACTGGCGAGGCGACAGGCGGTATCTGCCGCTTGTGGGCGGCTCGGGGACGGCTGCCACCGGCGGCAGAGCGTCTATGCAGCATCGTCGCGGCCCTGAATCCAGGCGGTGCCGCCGACAGCCTGCCTCGTGTCTACCCCGGTTCACCGCGGGTGGCGGCCGCCCTGGCACGGCCCGGCGACAAGCTGTTCCTGGCGGAACTCCATCCGGAGGAGGCTTATCTGCTGCGCGGCGAACTCAAGGATGTGGCCGAAGCAGCGGTCCATGAGCGGGATGGCTACGAGATGCTGAAGGCATTAACCCCGCCCAAGGAGAAGCGCGGCCTGGTGCTCATGGACCCGCCCTACGAGAAGGCCGATGAATTCGAGAGTGCCGCTGCTGCACTGGTGGCCGCCCATGGTCGCTGGCCCAGTGGCGTGTACTCACTCTGGTATCCCATCAAGGACGACTCAGCGCGCCGGCGCTTCCTACGGCGCATCGAACAGTCAGGCCTGCGCAAGGTCCTGCTCACGGAGCTCTATCTGCCGGTCCAGGCGGATGTGCTTTACGGCTCCGGTGTGCTCATCGTGAACCCGCCTTGGCAGCTGGACACGGAGGCGCGGGACTGCCTAGCCGCCCTGGCGCCGATCCTGGGCGCAGAGCGTTCGGAGGTGCGTTGGCTGGTGCCGGAATGACTCCGGCGCTTGACAAATGACCACTGGTCATTATCAAATGACCGTAGGTCATTAAAAAGCGAGCTCTTCAGGATGACCAAGCATCGCGCTGTCACCGAGTCCCAGAAGGCCGCGCGCCGTGCCGATATCCTCAAGGTCGCGCTGCACCGCTTCACCGTCACCCCCTACGAGTCCCTGAACATGGCCGACACCGCCCAAGAGGTGGGCGTCGCCAAGGGCACCCTTTATCTCTACTTCAGCAGCAAGGAAGAGATGTTCCTGGCCATCTGTGCCGACCAACTCAACGCCTGGTTCGATGAGCTGGACGAGGGCCTGCGGCCCGGTGGCGACACCAGCGTCGCGGGCTTCCTGAAGCTCTTGGGGGATTCCTTGGTGAGCCGTCCGGAGCTCTTGCGGCTCATCGCCATCCTGCATACCAAGCTCGAGGGCAACGTGCATGCCGCCACCGCCCGCAAGTTCCGCACCTGGCTGGATGAGCGTCGCCGCGCCACCGGGGCCTTGCTGGAGAGGCGCGCCTTATTCCTGAAGCCGAGCCAGGGCGCCGATCTCCTGCTGCAGATCCATGTGCTGGTGATCGGTTTCCAGCACCTCGCCGAGCCGCCCGGCGGCATGCGCGAGGCGCTCGCCGCACCGGACATGGCTTCCCATCGTGTGGCGCTGCGCGAGTCGTTGCTACGCACCATCAACACTCTTCTCACTGGGCTCGCCTACGAGTCCAAGTATCAGAAGTAGATGTCCGGCCCCAGACTCTCGGCGCGGCTTCTCGGTCCTACCGACTACCGACTGATGCCGTGGAAGAACGGCCGCGGCGCCACCACCGAACTCGCCATCCATCCTGAAGGTGCGGACCTCAGCGTACGTCCCTTCGACTGGCGCATCAGCGTGGCTGACGTGATCGAGGACGGCGATTTCTCGCCCTTCCCGGGCTACGATCGTAGTCTCCTGGTGGCCCGCGGCGGCGGGATGCAGCTGGATTTCGCGGCGGCTTCCGCGCCGCTGCGCCTGCCGGGCCCCGGGACCCTCGCCAGCTTCTCCGGCGACTGGCCCACCCGCGGCCGGCTGCTGGACGGACCCGTCCAGGACTTCAACGTCATGAGCGCCCGCGCGCGCATGCACCATGAATGCGAGGTCGTCGCCGGCACGCCGGTGGAGTTCGTCCGCGAGCCGGGCAGGGAGGCGTTGTTCTGCCACTGCGTCGCCGGCACCGTGGTGCTCAAGATGCGCGGCAATGCCGAGTGGAACCTCGAGCCGCAGCAGAGCCTTTGGTTGCCGGAAGAGCCGGGCTATTCAGGCTTCAGCCAGCTGATGGTGATGCCGCACTCCCGTCACACCTTGGCCGTGGTGGTGAGACTGCGCCGGCTATAGAGTCTGTGGTCTGAAAAAGGAAAAGGGGGAAGGGGCATGAAGGGGATCTTCCAGCTTTTGACCTGGATCTTGGTTGTCGCTTCGCTCGCGGCCGCGTTGGCTTTCCTCATGGCGAGGCCCGCGCTTGCCGCCGCCTGCCCCTGGTGCTTCGGACTCCAGAGAGCGGCGGACGGGGTCTACGTACAGGACGACATGGTTGCCGCCGAGCGCAGCCGCGTGCTCGCCACGGTCGCGGCTGCGAAAGTCCAGGCCAGCCGGTTCTACGGCAGCCTGGAACATGCTCCGCGCATCCTGATCTGCGCCGACGAAGCCTGCTATGCGCATCTCGGCGGTGAACCTGGCACTGCCACCGGCTCCATGGGATCGACGGTGCTGGAGGTGTCGCACCTGGGCTCGGAGCAACAGGTGTTCATCACCTCCGGCCTCTCCGATGCCGAGATCTACGGCAGGCTCGGCTTCTGGAAGTTCAATCTCGGCGCCATACCCATGTGGTTCGAGGAAGGACTGGCGGTGGTGGTGGCAGACGACCGCGCTTACCTATTGCCGCCGGGGCGTGGCGATCGTTGCATGGCCGGACCCTTCCCGGACATGCCCGCCACTCCCAGCGAATGGCAGCAGGAACTGCAGCAGGAAGGCGACGTGCTCTACGCGCAATCCGCCTGCAAGGTGGACATGTGGATGATGCGCAACGGCGGACCCAAGGCCGCCGTGACGCTGGTGGACAAGGTCGCCCAGGGGCAGGACTTCAGCAAGTTGTTCCCGGCCGGATAGCGCTAGCGCGCCGGCGTTCCTGCTGTCACCCCGAGCGATGTCAAGCGGTGAGTTCGGACAGCAGCCGCGTGATCTCGGGACCGATGTGCCGGAGTTCGGAACGATGCGCCTCGGTCAGTTTGTCCAGCAACGCGTGGCCCTTCTGCGTGAGCTTCACGTGCATGCGCCGTTGGTCCAGTTTGGAAGGCTCGCGCTTCACGAACCCCTGTTTCTCCAGGCGCGTCACCAGGCCCACCGCGCTGTTGTGCCGCAGTTGCAACCGCGTCGCGAGCTCACCCACCGTCGGCGCCGCGTCGCCTGGATAGCCGCGCACCGCCAGCAGTGCCTGGTGCTGCTGGGGCGTGATGCCGACACTGTGGGCAAGGTCCTCGCTCACGCGCAGGAACTTGCGCAACGCCGCGCGGAAGGAAGCCAGCGCCAGATAATCCTGGTCGCTGACCTGGAACGGACGTGCAGAGAGTGTATCGGGCATAACAGGACTCGTTGATTTATATCGCAATGCGATATATTATTCCACGCTGTCCCGGACCGTTCAACTGTCCTTAACCTTCGCCAGAAAGAGACCCATGTCAGCCGATAGCATCACCCAGCGGGGTCGCCGCCGTTACAAGCCGGGGGCCGACGGCCTGCGCCTGCTCCTCATGTCCTTCTTCGCCGGCATCATCGGCCTGGTGGCGGGCCTCGCCGCCTACGCGTTGTATTCACTGATCGCCATCTGCAGCAACCTGGTCTTCTACCACAAGCTCTCGGATGCGCTGCCCACCATCACCAGCAACCCCCTGGGGTTATGGATCATCGTGGTCCCCGCCCTGGGCGGACTCGTGGTCGGCATCATGGCGAAATACGGCAGCTCCAAGATCCGTGGCCACGGCATCCCGGAAGCCATCGAAGCCATCATCATCAACAAGAGCCGCATCGCGCCGCGGGTGGCGATCCTGAAGCCGCTCTCCGCCGCCATCGCCATCGGCACCGGCGGCCCCTTCGGCGCGGAAGGGCCCATCATCCAGACCGGCGGCGCCCTGGGTTCGCTGTTCGGCCAGCTGCTGCAGATGACCGCCGCCGAGCGCAAGGTGCTCCTGGGTTGCGGCGCCGCGGCCGGCATGGCCGCCACCTTCAGCACGCCCATCGCCGGCGTGATCTTCGCCATCGAACTGCTGCTGTTCGAGTTCCGCTCGCGCTCCTTCATCCCGCTGGTGATCGCCACCACCATCGCCACCACGGTGCACGTGGAGTTGATCGGTCCCGGCCCCATGTTCAGCGTGGGCACACCGCAGTTCGACATCGCCCACGGCCTGCCCTGGTATCTGTTGCTCGGCGTGCTGTGCGGTCTCATGGCCACGGTGGTGAGCCGCGCCCTGTACTGGATCGAGGATCAGTTCGAGAAGTTGCCGCTCGACCCCATGTGGTGGCCCGCCATCGGCGCCGTGGGTCTCGGCATCATCGGTTACTTCGTGCCGCGGGTCCTGGGTGTGGGCTACGGCACGCTCTCCGATATCCTCACCAACCATCTCACGCTCGGCCTGCTGTTGGTGATCCTGGTGTTCAAGACCGTGGCACTGCTGGTGTCACTGGGCTCGGGCACCTCCGGTGGCTTGCTGGCGCCCATGTTCATCGGCGGCGCCGCGCTGGGCGCGGTGTTCGCCATCGTGGTGAACCTCCTGATCCCGGGGGCGCACCTCGATCCCGCCGCCTACGCGCTCACCGGCATGGCAGCGGTGTTCGCGGCGGCCTCGCGCGCCACCTTCGCCTTCATCATCTTCGCCTTCGAGATCACCCGCGATTACGACGCGGTGCTGCCGCTGATGCTGGTGTGCGTGATCGCCAACGCCGTGGCGCAGCTGTTCCTGAAGGAATCCATCATGACCGAGAAGCTGGTGCGCCGCGGCTTGAAGGTGCACCTGGAATACGAGGTGGACGTGCTGCATCAGGTGCAGGTCGGCGAGGTCATGGATAAGCAGCCGCCCTCCCTGCCGGCTGACATGTCCCTGGGCGATCTGACCGCGCGCCTCAGTCGCCACGACGTAACCGTCGCGAAGCACGCCGCCTATCCTCTTCTGGATGGCGAAGGCAAACTCGCCGGCATCGTCACTCGCGGTGATGTGTTTCGTGCGCTGGAACAGCAGGTGGAACCCATGACTCCACTGCTGGCGGTGGGCAGCGGCAAACTGGTGCTGGCCTATTCCGATGAGACCTTGCATGACGCCGCCGAGAAGATGCTGCGCCGCGGCATCGGCCGCCTCCCGGTGGTGGATGCTAAAGACCCCACCCGGCTCGTCGGTTACCTGGATCGCGCCCCGATACTCGAGGCGCGCCAGCGCCGCCTTAACGAGGAATCAGTCGTGGAGACAGGGTGGCTCGGCCGTTCGCGTCGCGCGGATCGGAACCGCGCTTGATGAGCCCGCGCGCCAGGAACAGCTCGATGCGCTCGAACGGGATGCGATCCCCGGCATCGCTGCCGTAATAGGTCTCCACGATGCGGCCTTCCTCGTCGATGAGGAAGTCCGCCGGCATCAGGTTGTTGGTGTCGAGGCCGGCAAGACCCACGATGCGCAAGCCCTTCAGCAGCGTCGGCACGCGCGTGACGATGGCCTTCAGCTTGCGCAGGAACGAGCGCTCCACCCCGTAGCGCAGGTGGGCGGTGGCCGTGGGATCCGCCACCACCGCGAACGGACGCGGATGGCGCGCCACGAAACGCTTCACCTCGTCCTCGCTGGAGGCGAACACCGCCACCACGTCCAGACCCAACGCCAGCAGGCCTTTGTGCTGCTGGGTCAGCTCGTAGATGCGGTAGTTGCAGAACGGGCAGGCCGCGTCGCGGAACAGGCAAAGCAGCGTACGGCGGCCCTGGCCGATACGCACCGGTTCGCCGTAGATGTCGCGCAGGTCGAGGGAGGGCGCCGGGTTGGGAGCGGTGAGTCGCATGGTCTGTCTCCTTGGGGTCTGCTCAGGCCGCGTGGGCCTGGAGTTCCTCGAGAGTGAAGCGGTAGCTGGCGAGCTCCACGGGCTGATCGTCCAGCACGCGGAACACGCAGCGCTTGTCGTCGTCCTGGAAGCGCTCCTCCCGCACCACCTTCACGCCCAGCAAGCGCGTCAGGGTGTTCACGGTCACGCTGCATAGCTGCGGCCGGGTCATGGCCACATTGAGATAGGGGCAGTTGCGCTCCACCAGCGCGTAACCTTTCTGGTCCTTGCGCACGCTGGTGTGCGGGTCTTCCTCGAAATAGATCCCCTTCAAGGCCTTGATGCGCGCGGGCAGGTCCAGGCCCGCGAGCTTGGGTTCCCACTGCCTCACCTGCTGGTCGCTGATCGAAGCCAGCAGCTTCACCAGCGCTTCAGGACCCAGCTGGTCCGCCACCGCATCCACCAGGGTGAGGGAGAGCGCGTCGTAATTCTTGGCGAAGGTATGGTCGCCGGCCGGCGTGATCTGGAAACTCACCGCCGGACGCCCGGGAGTGTCTGCCATGGAGCGCGGACCGCGGGCGATCCAGCCTTCCGTCTCCAGCGCCTGCAGCTGCTGGCGCGCGCCTTCCCGGGTGATACCCAGGTGTGCCGCCACCTCGCCTGCGGTGGCATGCCCTTGGCGCTTGATGAACTGCATGATGAGCCGGCGCGAGTCCGGTGCTTGCTTGGTGGTCATGACGTGTGTTCAGGATTGCGGCCGACGCCGAAATCGTACACGAGGCGCGCGCCCGCATAGGCGCCCGCCGCCAGCACCAGGAAGCCCAGCACGGACAGGCCGAAGTCCGTCCACAGCGCCTGCATCGAGGGTTCGCCGTGCAGCGGATGCAGCACCAGCACCAGCACGTACAGGCACCAAGCCGAGCCCATGAGCAGCATGTGGCGCTGCGCCACGGATTCCGCCGGGTGGTCCTTGGGGATGGCCATGAGATCCATGAGGCCGGCGCCCATGGCCAGGAGTCCCATGGCCACGCCCACCGCCAGGCACACGAATCCGGCCTGCCACCAGGCAGGGCTGCGCGTCAGCAGATACACGAGATCCAGCACCGGTACCGCGGTCCAGCAGACCACGGGGAAATGCACCAGTGCCGGGTGCAGTGGATGTCCGCCGATGCGCAGGCCCTGCATGGCTGGGTCCTCAGGTAGCCGGCGTCTGGGCCTGGACGATGGCCGTGAGCAGGGTCAGGAAGCCCACCACCGCCACCAGCGCGTGGATCACGATCACGGCGCGCGGATGCTGCTGCTTCTTGATGTGGAAGCTGAGCAGGTAGAAGCCGCCCAGGGCTGCCACGATCAGGATGACCAAGGCGATCTTGGCGGTGCCTGCGCCCATGCCGGCCAGGACCCCGACGATCAGCAGCACCAGTCCCGTGGCGCCCAACAGGCCGTGCAACACCGCCACCGCGGCCGGCAGGGGCTTGCCCTTGAAGGCCAGGGTGGCCAGATACAGGCCGCCCAGGGCCCCCAGTGCGAACAGGATTGCAGCGTAGATCAGGAACATGGTTTTCTCCCCGGTTAATAAAGCAAGACAACGCTTGCTCAATATAACAGGCTTATGCCGGGTGTCAACGCCGGTAGGAATGGGTCAGGGCGGCTCTCAGGCCAGCCGCCCCGCACTTCACGCGCCCTTCGGCCACATGTACGCCAGCACCAGGCCCATGATGGCGGCGTAGATCAGGCCGTCGATCATGTCTTTCACGGTGGCCCGCAACGGGTAACCCCACCAGATGGCCTGGGGCAACACGCCGAAGCTGAACGCCATGAAGGCGCTGGTGGCAGCCACCCGGAACACCTGTCCCGGCAGGGTGCCGGCCGGCAGCGTGGCGCTGGCGAGATACGCGGCGAAGATCGCCACCAACAGGCAGAAGGCGAACCACAGGCCCAGCATCTTGCCCATGTTGGGCATGCCGGCTGCACGCAGGATCGTGAAACCCACCGGACCTTCCGTGAGCTTGGCGATGGAGGCCGGGTCCTTCATCGTCTCCGGCGGGCACCAGGGCAGGATATACAGGCCGGGCGCCGCCTTGCCCTTGCTGACGACGGCTCGCACCTCGTCCTCGTTGGGGAAGGCGTGATAGTCAGTCCGGTGCCAGGACTGCAGCAGCATGTGGATGATGCTGCTGGCGACGAAGGCGCCCACGGCGCCGAGCAGGATGGGCAGCCACAGTTGAGCAAGCGAGACCATGTGTATCTCCCGGGTGTTTCAGATGTTCGCCATATCCCATGCGAGGCGACAGAAGGTATAGCACACGACTCAATGCGTGACCGGAGAGCCGGCCGCTTCGGCCTTCAATTGCTTCTCGAACGCGCTCCGTGACTGCTCCACGAAGTCCCGGTAACCCTGCGGATCCGTGAAGGGATTCGGGTCGCCGGGTTTCGCGGCACGCAGCCGTGCCGCCTTCTGTTGCAGGCCGAAGCTCGAACCGTGCTCCGCCAGGAACACGTCGCAGGGCAAGGCTGCCAGGAGCCGGAAGCTCCGGGCGAAATCCGCAGCCGCGTCCGGATAATCCGGGTTGCCGGTGAGCTTGTCCGGCAGCGTCATC
>DATIVR010000032.1:0-2020 GCA_035465695.1 Gammaproteobacteria bacterium | reverse complement strand
TCCAGGTAGCGCATCAGCAGGTCGAAGGTGAAGGCGAACAGACCGATCACGATCACGCCCATGATCACCACGTCGCTGGCGAGAAACTCGGCGGCGTTGAGCACCATGAAGCCGAGGCCGCGGGTCGAGGCCACCATTTCGCCGGCCACCAGCGTGGTCCAGCCCACCCCGATGCCGATGCGCATGCCGGTGAAGATCTCCGGCAGCGCCGACTTGAGGATGACGTGGCGGATCACCTGCATGCGCGTCGCGCCCATCGAGTAGGCGGCGTGGATCTGCTCGATCGAGACCGAGCGTACGCCCGAACGCGCCGAGATGGCCATCGGGGCAAAGATGGCGAGGAAGATCAGGTAGACCTTGGAGAACTCGCCGATGCCGAACCAGATGATCACCATCGGCAGGTAGGCGAGCGGCGGCAGCGGGCGGTAGAACTCGATCGGCGGATCGAACACGCCGCGTGCCACGCGGCTCACCCCCATCAGCACGCCGATCGGGATGGCGGTGACGCAGGCCAGGGCAAAGGCGCCGAACACGCGGTACAGGCTGGTCTCGGTATGCTCGAGTAGCGTGGCGTTGGCGAAGCCCTCGGTCGATACCAGGATGAACTTGTCGTACACCGCCTGCGGCGATGGCAGGAACAGCGGCGACACCCAGCCGGTGGCGGTCACCAGCACCCACAGCGAAAACAGCAGGGCGACGGTGACGAAGCTGATGAGACCGCTGCTGCCCTGACCGGGCGCGCCGAATTGTTCGCCGGGGCGAACCGATTTCTTGCTGAACAGTTGCGATAGCATGCCTGGGCCGCCGTGGGGTTTGGCCGGGTGGCTGCTCAGCGAGATCGAACCGCGCTGGCGGCCGAGAGAGACTTCCGGGTCGTGTTTCAGGTTAGACATGGGACACCTCTTTCGCTTCGGCGGCGCGCTCGTCGCCATAAATGATGCCAAGCACGGTTTCACGCATCTTGATGAAGTCGGGGCTGGACTTGATCGTCCTGGCGTCGCGGCATTCCAGGAAGCGGCGGTTGAAGTCGAGCTCGTAGGTGTGGGTGATGCGGCCCGGGCGCGGCGACATGACGATCAGCCGGCTGGCGAGGAACAGGGCTTCTTCGACGCTGTGCGTGATGAAGAAGAACATCTTCTGCGTTTCCTGCCAGACGTCGAGCAGCAACTCCTGGATGGTTTCGCGGGTGAGGGCGTCGAGCGCCGCCATCGGCTCGTCCATCAGCAGCATGGCCGGGTTGCAGGTGAGCGCCCGGGCGATGCCCACGCGCTGCTGCATGCCGCCGGAGAGCTGGTAGATCATGTGGCTGTGGAAGTCCTGCAGGCCCACCAGCGCCAGGTTCTTGGCGGCCAGCGCGCGCCGTTTTTCCTTGCTCACGCCTTGCAGCTTGAGGCCGAATTCGGTGTTTTCCATCACGTTGAGCCAGGGCAGCAGGGCGTGTTTCTGGAACACGACGCCGCGGTCGGAGCCCGGGCCCATGACCTTGTTGCCGCCCAGCGTGATGTTGCCTTCGGTGGGGGAGATGAAGCCCGCCATCAGGCTCAGCAAGGTAGTCTTGCCGCAACCGGACGCGCCTAGTGCCACCACGAAGTCGCCGCTCTTGATGGAGAGGTTGATGTTGTCGAGCGCATGGACCTGCTCGCCCGGGCGCCGGCCTGGGTAGCGCACGCTGACATTGCTGACGTTAAGCTCTTGCATGAGAGTTCTCCTCAGATCTGGTTCGGTCCTTTGGGACGCCCGGCCGGGCGTCCCATGCCGGGCGCTTATTATTTTTGCTTGAGTGCAGCTTCTGCGTACTTCGACGTGACGAAGGCGCTGTAGTCCGGGGCTAGCGCGTCGATCCGCTTCTGCTCCTTCAGGAATTCAGCCGTCGCCACGAGCGCCTTGACGGCGCCGCCGGTCTTGCCGCCACCGAGCCAGGCGGGGGAGAGCTGTTGTTGGAGGGTTGGGTAAGCGTAGAGCTTGACCGCGTCGGCGGCGTCCTTGGAGGTGCCGCCCAGCATCTTGGCCATGGTCTTGG
>DATIVR010000031.1:0-33725 GCA_035465695.1 Gammaproteobacteria bacterium | reverse complement strand
TAATGAGACAAAAGACTCACTACCTGTCCGAATCGGGGGAAATCAAACAGCATCCAAATGCTACGAGATTTATAGGTGTCTATTCGTCAAGACCAGGCGTGTCCAATCGGGAAGAAGAAAAACACGAACTCGGATACGTCTATAAATCAGGTTTGGTTCACGACGTTCTGTCGAACGGGTTGCGCGGGCCAAATTTTGGAGAGTTCTAGTCGACGCTTTTCTTCGTGCGGCCCGGCTCAGCGGGACTGTGTCATGTCTAGCGCAATTGCGGTCGTCGGCACCTCCGTCAGCAGCGCCGTCTCCTTCTCCGTGCAGATGATGGGATAGTTCTTGTAAGGCCGATCCGAGCGGCAATAGCCCTCCTTGCAGGGGTCCGCCCCCAGCTCCCGCGCCTTGGCCTGCCAAGCGGCGCCGTGCTCCGAAGAAAGGTCCTGTAGGCCAGGGCCATTCATGGCCACCAGTCGCGTGCCCTTGTCGGTGTTCAACAGCGCCGACCGGGGCGGACCATACTCGTCGTAGTAGACGAACAGATGGGCCAACTCATGGGCCAGGGCTTCCCGGTCCACCAGGCAAGGATCCTTCTTCACCCATAACGGGTTGATGTGCACGGTCCAGTGACTGAAATCTGCAGCGCCTACCACCGAGGTCGGCAGGTTCATGGCATCGAGACTGAGCTGCGGCACCGGATAGTGGGTGCCATGGGCGGCGTTGTAACCGCTCGTCATGCGGCTGACCTGCCGCGAATAGACGAGGCCGGTGGGGTCCAGCCGTGGATCCATGCTGCTGCAGCCCGCGAGCGAGATCATGCTCAACAGCAGAAATCCCTTTCCGAAGCTCATCCCGGTGATCCATCGCCGCAGATGACATGACTATCACGCCGCGCCGGGACGAGGCGTAATTGGGTCGACACCGGATTCGTGCGACGCTAAGACCGCAGACGATGCACGGATTCATCACGGGATGATGTAGCCAAGGATTATCCGGAACATCGCTGCGGGCCCAGTTGCGAACGCGCGCACAGATGGATTGCGAGCAGCGTCGCAATCCAGCGCGCTTATGTCTCAGGCGAAGGGATTCGCGGCTCGGCAGACGCTCCACACGCTGATGCGCCTGGCCCCTGCGTTCCGCAACGCACGGCTGAGTTCCTCCATGGTGGCGCCGGTGGTCACCACGTCATCCAGGAGCGCCAGATGCATGCCCTGCACGTCGGCTGTCACGGCGAAGGCATCCTTGAGGTTCTTGCGGCGCTCTGCGGCGTCCAGTCTCGATTGGACTTCGGTGGCGCGGGTCCGCTCGCATAGGTCGATGCGGACCTCGGTCTTCAATCTCTTCGAGATCGGGCGCGCCAGCTCCATCGCCTGGTTGAACCCTCTTTCCCTGAGGCGCGAGGGATGCAGCGGCACCGGCACGATGCAGTCCGGCCGGTCACTGCCCGCCGCCAGGAAATCCGCCAGCATCCCTCCCAACAGGCGACCGGTGGCGAGTTCGCCCGCGAACTTGAACTGCTGCACCAGCTTGTCCACTGGGAACGCGTAGGCCAGGGGACTCCTGGCTTCATCCCAGCTCGGCAGCCGTCTGAGGCATTCACCGCAGAGCGGGGTGTCCGCGTCGGCAGGCAAGGGCACCGCGCAACGCGGACAGGGATGCCGGTTCCAGGGCAGCTCCGCAAAACAGTCGCCGCACAGGTCACGGTCACCGGATCCCTCGCCGCCGCAGAGGACGCAATGGGCGGGGTAGAGCAGACGCAGCATGGACATAGGTTAACGCACTGAACTCTCGGCCGCGCCGGCGGTCCAGTAAGGACCGATTACTGGGGATGGCACACGATGAACAAGAAGTTGTCTATGGCTGCATTGCTGCTCGCCTGCATCTCGTGCGGCGCGTTAGCTGCCGATCCTCGGGTCTTCGGGCCGGGCATCATCTCCGGGGCCGCCAACGAGGCTTCGCCGGTCTTCGCGCCGGATGGCAACACCGTATATTTCACTCGCAGCAACAGCTCGGACAACGTGATCCTCGTGTCTCAGCGCCTGGGTGACGGCTGGTCAGCGCCACGGATCGCGCCGTTCTCCGGGCGCTGGCGTGACCTGGAAGCCGCCATGGCGCCGGACGGTTCCTACCTGGTCTTCGCTTCCAGTCGGCCAGTCCCCGAAACCGGCAAGCAGCCGGATGGTTTCTGGGGCGGCACGCTGCACGTGGGCCGCGGCGGCAACCTGTGGCGGGTGGACAGGATCAAGACAGGCTCCGGCTGGAGCGAGCCGAAGCACCTTCCCACCGTGGTGAACCGCAACGGGTCCACCTTCGGTCCCTCGGTCACCGCCGACGGCGACCTCTATTTCACCGACGTCTTCGGCGACAGCAAGCGCGCGCATCTGTTCCATGCCGCGTACAAGGACGGCGCATATCAGGCGCCGGAGCCCATGCCGTTCACCGACGAGCGCTGGAGCGACGTGGATGAGACGGTCGCAGCGGATGGATCCTTCATGGTGTTCTCCTCCACGCGGCCGCCGACGCCTCCACAGCAGATGGATCTGTTCATCGTGTTCCGCGGCAAGGACGGCAGCTGGGGTGAGCCGCAGCACTTGCCGGATTCCATCAACCGCCTGGACGGCATCATCGAGGCGCGTCTGGGGCCGGACGGCCACACCCTGTATTTCACCAGCAGCTATGAGACCGCCGTGAGCTATCCCAAGGATGCCGCCGGCGCCGCGGCGAGCCTCAAGGACATGGCCTGGAACGACGGGAACTTCAACATCTGGACGGTGGATATCAGCGATATCCTGGCAGCCGGCCGGGGCGTTGAAAGCCGCCCGCCCCCCGGATAAGCACCATCTCCACCTCCCTGGACCCGATTGGGTCGCGTGCCGATCCCGCCTGTCAGGGAATCCCCGATGCCCACTTCAGTGCTGCCGCCCCTGGCGACTAGGGGAGCTCTGATGGGCCGCATGCTGCCCTTCTGGTCCACTGGAAACCGACAAAGGCAGCCAGATTAATCAGGGATGGTTGTCAAGCGTAGGGATCATGGTTGCCCCCGATGTCTATTCAGGACGCAGGGAGGACTTGGCCATGAACAATACGAACTGGAAGACCTACTACGCGGGCTTGGGCATCTATGCCATCTGCATAGGCATCGCCGCCCTGCCCATCCTCTCCAAAGGATTAAGCCTCACCGGCGGGCTCGAGATCCTCGGCGCCGCCACCTTGGCGTCGCTGTTCATCGCGATCTACCGCGGATCGCGCCTGTCCCGCCAGCTCAAGGATTCCAACGGAGTCTTCCTGCAGGCCGTGTTCGGCATCCTGGTCTGCGGCGGGCTCTACAGCCTGGTCAGTGACACGCCGCGGCCCGAGGTCATATTCACGGTATTTCTGCTGTGGACCGCGGTGGGCCTGATGCATCTCACGCCGGGACGGGTCGTCACCCTTTACGTCATAGCCCTCGGCATCTTCGCCGACAGCTTCCCCAGCACGCTGTTCATGACTTCCGTCTCGGACACCCACGCCGAGGCGATCTACATGATGGTGCTGTCCACGGTGATGGCCGGTTTCATGTACTGGCGGGCCTTGGACTACACCCGGGTGCGCAACGAGAAGGCTCAACTCAAGGAAGAGAACAGCCGCCAGGCCGGAGAGATCGAGGAAGCCAAGCGGCGCATCCACACCCTCACCGTGCAGGACATGGACACGATCGCCCTCAAGTATCCGTTCTTCAAACAGGAACTGCAGCGCTGCAAGGAGCGCGCCGAGCGCAGCGGCGATACTTTCGCCGTGGGCTTGGTGAGCATCGACCACTTCGCTGAACTCAGCCGGCGTCACGGTGAGACCGCCATGAAGCAGTTGAACCGCGAGGTGGTGTTGCGCGTGTCCGGCATCGTCAGCAAGATGAACGTGGAAGGCGGCCGTCACCCGGGCGTGGGCAAGGTCGGAGACGGCCTGTTCGGCATCATCCTCGATCGCACCAATCTGCGGGGCGCGCGGGTCTGCACCGAGCGGCTGCATATGGCCATCTCGCACCAGATGGTGCGGACGATGGCAGGGCCGCTGGACGTCACCGTGACCGTAGGCTTCGCCGAATACTTCTCCGGCGAGAGCGTGGACGAGCTGATGGAGCAGGTGGGCGAGGCGCTCGAGAAGGCCCGCCTGCAGGAAGTGGAGGAACTCCAGGTCGAAGCGAAGCGGCCGTGGACCAACGGCAAGCCGGTCAAGCTCGCCACGGGCGCCCACGACATGCGGCTGCTGCATGAGAAGGAGTACGGCAGCCCCGTGCATTGAATGCGGGGATCATCGTCTGGCGGACCGGGATGAGGTCTGGATTGAGCGCCGCAGGATCGCGGCGCTTTGATTTTAGCCATCTGTAAACCTACATAGGATTTCCAGGTTTACATCCCCCCTGTAAACTGGCGGCCTTCCTAGACAGAGGTTGCCCATGTCCGTAGTGATGCCTGACGACGTCCGCCACGACTGGACCCTGCCGGAAGTGCAGGGGCTCTTCGCCCTCCCCTTCAACGACCTCCTGTTCCGCGCGCAGGCGGTGCATCGCCGGCACTTCGACCCCAACGCGGTGCAGGTCTCGACCTTGCTGTCCATCAAGACCGGTGCCTGTCCCGAGGACTGCGCCTACTGCCCCCAGAGCGCCCGCTACGACACGGGTCTCAAGGCCGAGAAGCTCATGTGCGTGGACGACGTGGTGGCGAAGGCGAAGATCGCCCGCGATGCCGGCGCCACCCGCTTCTGCATGGGCGCCGCCTACCGCTCGCCCAAGGACAAGGACCTGGACCAGATCGCGGATATGGTGAAGGGCGTGCGCGGACTCGGCATGGAGACCTGTTGCACGCTCGGCATGTTGACGGCAGAGCAGGCCAAGAAGCTCGCCGACGCCGGCCTCGACTACTACAACCACAACATCGATACCTCCGCCGAGTACTACAAGGACATCATCAGCACCCGCAGCTTCCAGGACCGGCTCGACACGCTGCAGAACGTGCGCGATGCGGGCATGCATGTGTGCTGCGGCGGCATCGTCGGCATGGGTGAGCAGCAGGAAGATCGCGCCAAGATGCTGCACACGCTCGCCACGCTGCCGGAGCATCCCGAGAGCGTGCCCATCAACCAGTTGGTGCAGGTGTCCGGCACTCCGCTGGACGGCACCGCGCCCATCGATCCCTTCGACTTCATACGCGTCATCGCAGTGGCGCGCATCCTCATGCCCAAGGCTCACGTGCGCCTGTCCGCGGGCCGCACCGAGATGCATGACGAGATGCAGGCCCTGGCCTTCTTCGCCGGTGCCAACTCCATCTTCTACGGCGAGAAGCTGCTCACCACCGGCAATCCGGACATGGAGAAGGACAAGGCGTTGTTCGCCCGCTTGGGTCTCAAGGCCGAGGAGCTGAAGGAACGTTCCGGTACCGCGCACCTGGATATCACCGCAGACGAACATGGACGCGTCGCAGCGACTCGATGAGCTGCTGGCTCCCGGGCTTGAGGCCCTGAAGCAGAAGTCCTTGTATCGGCTGCGCCGGCTGCTGGACGGCCCGCAGGGTCCGGAGATCACCGCCGACGGCGCCAGGCTGCTCAACTTCTCCAGCAATGACTACCTCGGCCTCGCCGCCGATCCGCGGCTCGCGGAAGCGGCGCGTCGCGGCCTCGACCGCTACGGCACCGGCGCCGGCGCCGCGCATCTGGTCACTGGCCACCGTGCCGCCCATCATGCGCTCGAGGAAGAGTTGGCGGGGTTCTGCGGCCGTCCCCGGGCGCTGCTCTTCTCCAGTGGCTACATGGCGAACCTTGGGCTGGTCGGTGCGCTGGCGGGCCGCGGCGACCGCGTGTTCGAAGATCGCCTCAACCATGCCTCGTTGCTGGATGCAGGGCTGCTCTCGGGCGCCACATTCTCCCGGTACGCCCACAACAACGTGGTCTCGCTGGAGCGTGAGTTGGCGGACGGCAAGGGCAACACCCTGATCCTGACGGACGGCGTGTTCAGCATGGACGGCGACATCGCGCCGTTGCCGGCGCTCGCCAGGGTGGCAGGACAACATGGCGCCCATCTCGGCGTGGACGACGCCCACGGCTTCGGTGTGATCGGTGCCGGCGGCCGAGGCAGCCTGGAGTCCCACGGGCTCGGATCCGCGGAAGTACCTATCTACATGGCGACACTCGGCAAGGCGTGCGGCTGTTTCGGGGCTTTCGTCGCGGGCAGCGAGGCGCTCGTCGAGACCCTGATCCAGCAGGCGCGCACTTATATATATACGACGGCCGCGCCCGCCGCCTGGGCGGAGGCCGCGCGCGCCGCGCTGAAGCTGGTGGAGACCGAGACCTGGCGCCGCGATCATCTCCATACGCTGATTGCGCGTTTCCGCCGCGGCGCCTCCCAACTGGGTCTCCGACTCATGGAGTCCGACACGCCGATCCAGCCGCTGCTGATCGGCGAACCTGATGCAGCTGTGGCGTTGTCCAGGCGATTGCAGGAGCGCGGCCTGCTGGTGGCGGCCATACGCCCGCCGACGGTGCCCGCCGGTACGGCGCGCCTGCGCATCACCCTCACGGCCGCCCACACCGAAGTGCATGTCGAGCGACTGTTGGCGGCTCTGGCGGCGGTCAAGTCATGAACACGCCTCTATATATGGAGACGAAAGGGCAGGGGCCGGACCTGTTGTTGCTGCACGGTTGGGGGCTGCATGGCGGCGTGTGGGACACCATCGTGCCGAGGCTCACGCCCTCCTTGCGTGTGACCCGGATGGACCTTCCCGGCCATGGCCGCAGCCGCCACGTACCCATGCCCCCGTCCCTCACGGAACTCACGCTCCAGACCATGGCCGCGGTCCCACCCGGCACGGTGGTGTTGGGCTGGTCTTTGGGCGGGCTGGTGGCGCTGGAAGCGGCGCTGCGCATGCCGCAGCGCATGCGCGGCCTCGTGCTCGCGAACACCACGCCGCGCTTCGTCAACGCCGGTGATTGGTCCTGCGCCATGCCGCCGGAACAGTTGCAGGAGTTCGCCGCCGGACTCGCGGGGGATTACACGGAGACCCTGCAACGCTTCCTGTCGCTGCAAGTGCGCGGCGACGAGTCGGCCCGCGCTGCGCTACGTCAGCTCCGTGATTCGCTGTTCGCCCACGGCGAACCGGACACTGCCAGCCTGGCCAAAGGGCTGCAGATACTCAGGGACTCGGACCTGCGCGCGAAGCTTAAGGACGTGACGCTCCCGACCCTGGTGCTGGCCGGCGGTTACGATCGGCTCACCCCCGCGGCGGCCAGCGAATACCTGGACGAGCACATCCCGGATGCGCGACTGCAGGTCTTCCCCAAGAGTGCCCACGCTCCCTTCATCTCCCATGCGGACGCCTTCGTCACGGCGCTTTTGGCATTCATGGACGAATTGGCGAGGCCGGCGACATGAGCGCACCGGACGAATTCTCCCTGGAGACTTCGCGAGTCGGCGCGTCCTTCGACCGCGCCGCGCCAGATTATGACGCTGCCGCTTTCCTGCAGAAGGAGGTGGGCGGACGCCTGTTGGAGCGTCTGGAACTGATGGCCGATGTGCCGACGCGCATACTCGATGTGGGTTGTGGCACGGGGCGGCCGACACGCGAATTGCAGAGACGCTACCCGAAGGCCGAGGTCATCGGCGCGGACCTTGCACCCGCGATGCTGAAGATGGCGGCGAAGAAGCAGCCTTGGTTCAGCAGGAATGCACGTTTCGTCTGTGCCGAAGCCTCGCGACTGCCCGTGGCCGATGCCAGCTGCGACCTCGTCTATGCCAGCCTGTTGCTGCAATGGTGCGAAGACCTGGACGCGACATTGCTGGAGTGGCGGCGCGTGCTGAGACCCCACGGGCTCCTGCTGTTCAGCACCCTCGGTCCCGACACCCTCAAGGAGCTGCGCGCTGCCTGGGCCGCGGCGGATGGGTTCAACCACGTGAATCGGTTCCTGGATATGCATGACGTGGGCGACGCGCTCATCCGTGCCGGCTTCGTGGAACCGGTGATGGACGTGGAGCACATCACGCTCACCTACGAACATGCCACCGGCCTGATGCGGGACCTGAAGACCATCGGCGCCCATAACGTCACCGCCGGCCGCCGCCGCGGGCTGATGGGCCGCGGCCGCCTCAAGGCCTTCAGCGATGCCTATGAGAGGTTTCGCAGTGCAGGCCGCCTGCCTGCCACCTACGAAGTGGTCTACGGCACCGCCTGGGCTCCGAAGTTCATGCCCACCGCAGCCCTCGGGGGCCGGCGTCCATGAAAGGTTTCTTCGTCACCGGCACCGATACCGGCATCGGCAAGACACGCGTGAGCGCCGGCTTGCTCAAGGCCCTTTCCAAGTCCGGCCTCAAGACCGTCGGCATGAAGCCGGTGGCCAGTGGCGCAGAACCGACGCCGGAAGGCTTGCGCAACGATGACGCGCTCGCGCTGCAGAAGGCGGCGTCCGAGAGACGCGATTACGCACTGGTGAACCCCTACTGCTTCGCACCACCGGTGGCGCCGCACCTCGCAGCGCGGGAAGCAGGTGTGGAGATCAGCCTGGACGTGCTCCGCGCTGCCTATGGCGAACTGTGCCGGGGCGTGGATGCGGTGGTGGTGGAGGGCGTGGGCGGCTGGCAGGTGCCGCTGGCCTCCGGGCTGGAGGTGCCGGACCTGGCCCGCGAGTTCGACCTGCCGGTGCTGCTGGTGGTGGGCATGCGCCTGGGTTGCCTCAACCATGCGCTGCTCACGGCCCGGGCCATCCGTGGCGACGGCCTGGAGTTGGCGGGTTGGGTCGCGAACGCCATCGATCCGGAATTCCAGCGCCCGGAGGCGAATCTCGCCACCCTCGAAGCGGAACTGGGCGCGCCGCTCTTGGGCAGGCTCGCCTATGCGCCCAAAGTTTCGCTCGCCGAGACCGCCGGCGGACTCACGGAAGCCGTCGCAGCCCTCGCCCCGGTCGGGCGATAAAGCGCAAATCGCCCGGGAAAACATGCACTTCCCGCTCCCGTTCCGTTGCGCCGCTTGGGCGCCATGCGGTAGCATACGGCGCGCCAGAAATGCCTGCCGGATGGCCTATCCGCAGGGCATTCGGCCTGGGGAAGGGGAATACACCACACCCCGCTTTCGACCGCATCGCAACCGTGCCGCCCTCGCGGCCGGTCCACTGACAGACGGCGCCGCCATCGGCCCGCGTGACAGCCAGCAGGAGTGACGATCGCATGGGCTTCCATACCATCAAGAACGCGGCACGCGCCGCCCTGTTCGCGGCGCTTGGCGGGCTCGCCGGCACTGCCCATGCCGGGATCCCCTGGAACGTCCCCGTCGGGGTGACGCCCATCAGCCACGAGGTCTACTTCATCCACATGATGGTAGGCATCGTGTGCACGCTGATCGGCGTGGTGGTGTTCGGCGTGATGATCATCGCGCTGTTCCGCTTCCGTAAGTCCAAGGGCGCCCAGCCTGCCCATTTCCACCACAGCACGCTGCTCGAGATCCTCTGGACCATCGTGCCGGTGATCATCCTGGTGGCCATGGCCGTCCCCGCCGCCAAGACCCTAGTGCGCATGGCCGATACCACCGACCCGGATCTCAACATCAAGATCACCGGTTACCAGTGGAAGTGGCAGTACGACTACATCCAGAACGGCTTCAGCTTCTTCAGCATGCTGGCTCCGGCCAGCGACAAGGCCGCCCAGCTGGGTTCCGGCATCGATCCGAACACCGTCGACAACTACCTGCGTGACGTGGACCATCCGCTGGTGGTGCCCACCGGCGAGAAGATCCGCCTGCTGCTCACCTCCGACGACGTGATCCACTCCTGGTGGATGCCCGACTTCGGCGGCAAGACCGATGCCAACCCCGGCTTCGTCAACAGCATGTGGATCAAGGTCGAGGAGCCCGGCGTCTATCGCGGAGCCTGCGCCGAGCTGTGCGGCCGCTGGCACGGCTTCATGCCCATCGTGGTGGTCGCGAAGAAGCCCGACGACTATCTGGCCTGGGTGAAAGCCATGAAGGCCGGCGGCGGCAAGTACGTGAGCCCCTATGACGGTTCGCTGGAAGACACCGGCAGCCCGGTGGTGTTCAGCGACGTGAGCTACAACAAGGTGCTGGGCACGCCCGCTGGCGCCGTGGTGCCGACCGGCACCACCGTGTCGCCGGCCATGGCCTCGGCCTTGGCCAACAAGCCGGGTTCCAACGTGCAGCCGCCCGCCAGTACCCCGGCCGCCGCTGCCGCCCAGGCCTGGGACATGAAGACCGCCATGGAAAAGGGCAAGCAGGTCTACGCGCAGAACTGCTCCAGCTGCCACCAGCCGGACGGCAAGGGCAACCCCGAGATGGGCGCCAAGCCCATCGCCGGCAGCCCCATCGCCAACGGCCCGATGCTGGCGCACATCCAGTTCGTGCTGAAGGGCAAGGGCATCATGCCCGCCTGGGGCAACATCCTGAACGACACCGATCTCGCCGCGGTCATCACCTTCGAGCGCAACTCCTTCGGCAACCACAAGGGCGACCTGGTGAAGCCGTCGGACGTCAAGGCCGCACGCTGAAACATACGGATTCCGGAGACACGTAAATGAGCGCAGTCACCCTCGACCACGATACCCACGGCGAGCACCACCCGAGCGGCCTGATGCGGTGGATCACCACCACCAATCACAAGGACATCGGCACGCTGTACCTGCTGTTCAGCCTGACCATGTTCTTCATCGGCGGCGCCTTCGCCATGGGCATCCGCGCCGAGCTGTTCAAGCCCGGCATGCAGCTCATGGATCCGGCCACCTTCAACGAACTCACCACCATGCACGCGCTGATCATGATCTTCGGCGCGATCATGCCGGCGTTCGTGGGCCTGGCCAACTGGATGATCCCGATCATGATCGGCGCGCCGGACATGGCGCTGCCGCGCATGAACAACTGGAGCTTCTGGATCCTGCCGTTCGCCTTCACCCTGCTGATCGGCACCGCCTTCCTGCCCGGCGGCGGCCCGGCCGGCGGCTGGACCATGTATCCGCCGCTGATGCTGCAGACCGGCGTGGCCTTCCCGTTCGTGATCTTCGCCGTGCACATGATGGGCATCAGCTCGGTGATGGGCGCCATCAACATCGTGGTGACCATCCTCAACCTGCGCGCGCCGAAGATGACGCTGTTGAAGATGCCCCTGTTCGTATGGACCTGGTTCATCACCGCCTATCTGCTGATCGCGGTGATGCCGGTGCTGGCCGGCGCGGTCACCATGCTGCTCACCGACAAGTACTTCGGCACCAGCTTCTTCAACGCCGCCGGCGGCGGCGACCCGGTGATGTACCAGCACATCTTCTGGTTCTTCGGGCATCCCGAGGTGTACATCATGATCCTGCCGGCTTTCGGCATCATCTCGGAGATCATCCCGGCCTTCTCCCGCAAGGCGCTGTTCGGCTACGAGTCGATGGTCTACGCGGTGGCGTCCATCGCCTTCCTGTCGTTCATCGTGTGGGCCCACCACATGTTCACGGTGGGCATGCCGTTGGCGGGTGAGCTGTTCTTCATGTTCACGACCATGCTGATCGCGGTGCCCACCGGCGTGAAGGTGTTCAACTGGACCGCCACCCTGTGGCGCGGTTCCATCACCTTCGAGACGCCGATGCTGTTCGCGCTCGCGTTCCTGTTCCTGTTCACCATCGGCGGCTTCTCCGGCGTGGCCTGCGCCATGGTGCCGGCGGACTTCCAGTACCAGGACAGCTACTTCGTGGTGGCGCATTTCCACTACGTGCTGGTGACCGGCGCGGCCTTCGCCATCATGGCCGCCGCCTACTACTGGTTGCCCAAGTGGACCGGCCACATGTACAACGAGAAGCTCGGCAAGCTGCATTTCTGGTGCTCGACAATCTTCGTGAACGTGCTGTTCTTCCCGCAGCACTTCCTGGGTATGGCCGGCATGCCGCGCCGCATCCCGGACTACCCGGTGCAGTTCACCGACCTCAACATGCTGTCCTCCATCGGCGGCTTCCTGTTCGGCGCTTCCCAGCTGATCTTCCTGTACGTGATCATCAGCTGCATCCGCGGCGGTGAGAAGGCTCCCGCCAAGCCCTGGGAAGGCGCTACCGGCCTCGAGTGGCATCTGCCCTCGCCGCCGCCGTACCACAGCTGGACCACGCCTCCCGACAAGGAAGTGTGGGAACACCCATACCGGGATTGAGCGGTACGCGTGATCGCCATGGGTAAAGAAGGCATGACGCCTGAGCGGAAGAGGGCGCTGCGCAACGCCGCCTTGCTGGGGCTGTTGGCACTGGCATTCTATGTGGGCATCTTCTTCCTGGTGAAGTGGCGCCAGATATGACCGGGACGCCGGCCCCCAAGCGCCACCGCAGGGTGATACTGAGCCTCTCGTTGATGCTGGTCGGGATGTTCGCCTTCGGTTTCGCGCTGGTGCCCCTCTACAACGTGGTGTGCCGGCTCACCGGCCTCAACGGCCGGGGCGTGGAGGCGGTGTCCTCGGCTTATGCGGGGGAAGCGGACAAGGATCGCAGCATCACGGTGCTGTTCCTGTCCAACGTGAATACCAGGCTGCCGTTCGCGTTCCACCCGGACCAGGATTCGATGAAGGTGCATCCGGGCGAGCTGTATGGCACCTCGTTCTTCGCCGAGAACAAGAGCGGCGGCGACGTCACTGCGCAGGCGGTGGCCGCCTACGAGCCGGGCGAGGCGGCCCGTTTCGTCCACAAGACCGAGTGTTTCTGTTTCACCAAGGAGAGCTTCGGTCCGCATGAGTCCAAGCATATGCCGGTGCGGTTCTATATCGATCCGGCCCTGCCTAAGGACATCACCAGCGTGACCATCTCCTACACGTATTACAACGTCACGCCCGGGCAGGCGCCCGGGGCGTAACCAGAGGAAGAAGCCATGTCAGTCGACGTCACCGCGGAACACGACAATAGCCACTACTACGTGCCGCACGGCAGCCATTGGCCCATCGTCGGCTCCATCGGCCTGTTCACCACGCTGGTGGGAGCCGCGCTATGGCTCGAGGACATCAGCGCCGGCCACTTCATCATGCCGCTCGGCATGCTGATCATCCTGTTGATGATGTTCGGCTGGTTCGGCACGGTGATCCGCGAGAGCCTGTCGGGCGCCTACAACGAACAGGTGGACCGCTCGTTCCGCTGGGGCATGACCTGGTTCATCTTCTCGGAGGTCATGTTCTTCGCCGCCTTCTTCGGTGCGCTGTTCTATGCCCGCACCTTCTCGCTCGCCTGGCTGGGCGGCCAGGGCAAGTTCCTGTTCACCAACCTGCTGTTGTGGCGCGGCTTCGAGGCGGCCTGGCCCACCAACGGTCCGGCCGGCATCGGCGGCGCCTTCAAGGCCATGGAGGCCCTCGGCGTCCCGGCGCTCAACACCGCGATCCTGCTCACCTCCGGCCTCACCGTGACCATCGCGCATTGGGCCCTCAAGGCCGGCAACAACAGGAAGACCTCGCTGTTCCTGCTGTTCACGGTGCTCCTGGGCTTCAGCTTCGTGTGCCTCCAGGGCATGGAGTACCACCACGCTTACACGGCGCAGAACCTGACCCTCGGCACGGGCATCTACGGCTCCACGTTCTTCATGCTCACCGGCTTCCACGGCCTGCACGTCACCATCGGCGCACTGATGCTGTGCGTGATGCTGGGCCGCTCCCTGAAGGGCCACTTCACGCCGAACCATCACTTCGCCTTCGAGGCGGTGAGCTGGTACTGGCACTTCGTGGACGTGGTGTGGTTGGGTTTATATATCTTCGTCTACTGGCTGTAAGCCGCGCGGACGAACAGATGACAGGGAGCGCCGCGCGAGCGGCGCTTCTTGTTTACGGCGTCACCGCGTTCGGGTGGATGACGCCCGTCAGGTAGAGGATGATGAGCAGCGCAAACAGGGCCAGCGACAGGCCGATGCGGATGCTGAGTGACTTCACGTTGCGGGTGGAGTCGCCCTTGTCGCGTATCATGAAGAACATGCCCGAGAACAAGGCTGCGAGGATGCCGGCGAAGATGAGGACGATGATCAGCTTCATGGTTCAGGTCCCGGTAGAAGCCGGGCAAGGTAGCACTCGCCCGTGCGCCTAGGCAAATGGGGATTCCGTCCCGCCTTGTGGCCCACGCTGGCCATGGTGGTGCTGTGCCTGCTGTTCCTGTCCCTGGCCCGCTGGCAATGGCACCGCGCCGAATACAAGCAGACGCTGCTGGCGCAATATGCGGCCCAGGCCAAGCGTGCTCCGGTCTCCCTGGACGCGTTGCTGTCGGATCCGACCCTGGAGAGCTTTCCTCCTTATCTCAAGGTGGAAGCGCTCGGCAGCTACGACTCCGGGCGGCAGATATTGTTGCAGGACATGACCCATGACCAGGATGTGGGTTACGAGGTGCTCACGCCGTTCCTGATGCAGGGCGGGGTGGTGGTGCTGGTGGACCGTGGTTGGGTGGCGGGAGATCGCGAGGGCAATCCTCCCGACGTGAGCGTCCCCGGCGATCCCCGCCGTATCGAAGCCTCCATCGGCACGCTGCCCGCACCCGGCTTGAAGCTCGGCCAGCCTGCTCCGCCCGCCGCCGGGTGGCCCAAGCTCATGTTCTATCCATCGCTCTCCGACCTCAGGCCCTTCTTCGGATCCAAGCTCATGACTCCCGTGCTGCATCTGGATCCGGCACAGCCCGATGGCTATGTGCGCGATACCACCCTGAACGTCGGACTGCCGCCGGCACGCCACTGGGGCTACATGTTCCAGTGGCTGATGCTGGCCGTCGCAGTCTTCGCGGTATGGCTGGTGGTCAACCTGCGGCGCGGCCGCCGCAAGCAAGGTGAGACATGAATCAGGCTCCGACCCCCGAACAACAGGCCAACCTCCGCAAGAGCCGGCGAACCCTGTTGTTGCTGCTGATCATCTTCCTTGCGCCGGTGCTGGGCTCCTGGCTTCTCTACGCCAACATCAACAAGGTGCATCTGGGCACCACCCAGAAGGGCGAGTTCGTGCAGCCGCCGCGGCTGCTGGATGCAGCCACCCTCGGCCTGCCGGCAGATTGGTTTGGCCATCACCTGACCCTGGTGTATGCCGGCGCGGCGGGTTGCGACGACGGCTGCCGCCGGGCGCTGCATGTGATGCAGGTGACCCGCCTCGCCTTGGGTGAACAGACCGACCAGGTGAAGCTCCTGTATCTCGCCCCCAGCATGCCCGCCACGGATCTGACGCAGGGCAATCCCGGGCTCACCGGCCGCGCCGTGAGCGAGGAGATATTGCGCGCGGGCTTCGGCGCCGATGCATCCCGGTATGTCTTCCTGGTGGACCAGCATGGCTACGTGGTGCTGCGTTATTCGTTGGCGCAGGACCCCAAGTTCATCCTCATCGATCTGCGTCATCTCCTGGGATCGAGCGAAGCTTAGATGTCCAAGAAATATTTCCTCTATATCGCGATCGTCGCCGCGGTGCTGGCGTTCGGCGTGGTGATGCTGGGCGCCTATGTGCGTCTCTCCCAGGCGGGCTTGGGATGCCCCGACTGGCCCGGCTGCTACGGCCATGTCTCGGTGCCTGCTGCCTCCGAAGTGAACAGCACGCTCCTGGCGGCGCGGCCGCTGGAGCCGGCCCGCGCCTGGAAGGAGATGATCCACCGTTACTTCGTGGGTGCGTTGAGCGCGCTCATCTTCGCCCTGGCGGTGATGGCCGTGTGGCGGCGCCAGCGACCCGACCAGCCCAAGTTGCTGCCCGCCCTCCTGGCGGTGCTGCTGATCCTGCAAGCCTTGCTGGGCATGTGGACTGTGACCTTGCTCCTGTTCCCACCGGTGGTGACGGCGCATCTGTTGGGCGGCCTCGCCACGCTCTCCTTGCTCGCCTTGTTGGTGTTGCAGAGCGGTGGCTACCTGCGCCTCGGGGCTGCCGCCACGCCGCGCCTGCGCGTCTTCGCCGCCCTGAGCCTCATCGTGCTCGTCTGCCAGATCGCGCTGGGCGGCTGGGTGAGCAGCAACTATGCCGCCATCGCCTGCCCGGATTTCCCCACTTGCCAGGGTAGTCTCTGGCCGGCCATGGATTTCGCCTCCGGCTTCAGCTGGCATGGCCTGGGACCTGATTACCAGGGCGGCATCCTGGCCAACCCGGCGCGCATGGCCATCCACATGGCCCATCGCCTGGGGGCGCTCATCACCTTCCTGGTGGTGGGTGGTACGGCGCTCTGGATGCTGCTCAAGGCACCGGCGCTGCGCCGCGTCGCGGCGGCGGTGGCCATGCTGCTGGTGCTGCAGGTCTGCCTCGGCATCAGTCTGGTGAAGTTCGGCTGGCCGCTGGCGATCGCCGACCTGCACAACGGTGTCGCGGCCTTGCTGCTGGTCTCGATCGTGACACTCAACTGGTCCGTCAACGCCGGAAAGAAATGAACGCTGCAATCGCCACGTGGCGTGACTTCTACGAGCTCGGCAAGCCCAGGGTGGTGGCGCTCATCGTGTTCACGGCGGTGGTGGGCATGTTCCTCGCGGTGCCCGGCTGGCCGCCGCTTTCCAAGCTGATCTTCGGCACCCTCGGCATCGGCCTCGCGGCTTCTGGCGCCGCGGCGGTGAACCATCTTCTGGACCAGCGTATCGATGCGGTGATGTTCCGCACCCGGCACCGGCCCCTGCCCACCGGGCAAGTGACCGAGCGCCAGGTGTTGCTGTATGCGCTCATCCTCACCATGCTCTCCATGCTGATACTGACGGCGTTGGTGAACACGCTCACGGCGGTGCTCACTTTCTTCTCGCTGATCGGTTATGCCGTCATCTACACTGTGTTCTTGAAGCGCGCCTCGCCGCAGAACATCGTGATCGGCGGTGCCGCCGGTGCCGCGCCGCCGCTCCTGGGCTGGACCGCCGTCACCGGCCACCCCGGCGCAGGCGCCTACCTCTTGTTCCTCATCATCTTCATCTGGACCCCGCCGCATTTCTGGGCCCTCGCCATCCACCGGCGCGAGGACTACGCCAAGGTGGGCGTCCCCATGCTCCCCGTCACCCACGGCGTGCCTTATACCAAGCTGCAGATACTGCTCTACACCCTGATCCTGCTGGGCGTCAGCCTGCTGCCGTTCGCCATCGGCATGAGTGGGCTGCTCTACCTCGCCGCCGCCTTGGTGCTTGGCCTCATCTTCGTCTGGTATGCCTGGAAGTTGCGTGCCACCGATGACGACACGCTCCCCATGCGTACTTTCCGTTGGTCCATCTGGTATCTCTCGCTGCTGTTCGCGGCGCTGCTATTGGATCACTACGTCCCCGCGTTTCTGTCGCGGGTCTGACCGGTGCGGTGAGTGAGTCCGTCCACGGCCCGGCGACTGCTGGACCGGTCGGCGCCGGGTTTCTGCTTTGGCGCTATCATGCAGTCATGCGCCATAGACGCACATGGTTGCGGCCGGAGCTCTGGGCAGGCTTGCTCCTCCTCAAAAACCCCACGGCGACTGCGCCGCCTTCAGGCTGGATCCAGGTCAAGCCGCTGCACGCGATCCTCCACTTCGTGCGTCCCCAGCCAGGCGCTGATGTTCCCTTCACCGTCTTCCTGCAGGATGGCGCGGGCAAGCAGGTCTATCTCTTCGAGTGCCATACCGGCGACTATGCCGATACTTCGGAGTTGGCTTGGTCCGGGGATTATCAGTGCGCGCTGTTTCCGTTCCAAAATGACACGGTCTCGGCGGTAAACCTGTTGGCGGCGGACAACAGGAAAGAACAGAGCAATGATTGGTACAACCGCGGACGGCTGCTGGCCAGACAGCTCCAGGGCGCATGCCTGCAGTATCCCGAGTACAGCACCCTCAGGCACTTCAGGTTACGGGGCATGGACTTGACTGTCGGATATTCCGATATCGGCTGGCAGGAGGGAAAGCTGGAAAGGTTCACATTGACGCTGGATGTGACGCCGGATCCGGATGCCAAGAGTCCCATGGTGGAGTCCGCTGCCGGTGAGCGCCCCCCCAGTAGCTGCTATCCGGGGCCGAACCCTGCGAAATGAAAAGCCCGGCGTGTGCCGGGCTTTCAGTTTCGATGGTTGGCTAGCGCCTTAAGCCATCGCCGTCCTGAGCTTCTTGATGGCGTTGTTCTCCAACTGCCGCACCCGCTCAGCGGAGATGTGGTACTTGTCCGCCAGCTCCTGCAGCGTGGCCTTCTCCTCATCCAGCCAGCGGCGCTGGAGGATGTGGCGGCTGCGTTCATCCAGGCCCACCAGCGCATGTTCCAGTCGCGCACCGTTCCGGGAATCGGAGTCTTCCCGCTCGATAGCTTCGGCCGGATCCGAGTCTTCGTCCGCCAGGTAAGTCACCGGCGCTACCGACACGCTGTCCTCGTCCTCGGTCTCGGGCGTGAGATCGAAGCCTACATCCTGGCCGGCGAGGCGGGATTCCATCTCCAGGACTTCCTCAGGACTCACCTTGAGGTCCTTGGCCACGGCTTCCACCTCCGCGCGGTTCATCCACCCTAAGCGCTTCTTGGATTTGCGCAGGTTGAAGAAGAGCTTGCGCTGGGCCTTGGTGGTGGCCACCTTCACGATGCGCCAGTTCTTCAGGATGTACTCGTGCATCTCCGCCTTGATCCAATGCACGGCGAAGGAGACGAGGCGCACGCCCACGTTGGGGTCGAAGCGCTTCACGGCCTTCATGAGGCCGATGTTGCCTTCCTGGATCAGGTCGCCCAGGGGCAGGCCGTAACCCAGGTAACCCCGGGCCACGTGCACCACGAAACGCAGGTGGTGCAACACCAACTGACGGGCGGCTTCCACATCCTGTTCATCGTGGAAGCGGACTGCCAGCTCTTTCTCCTGCTCCGGCGTCAGTACGGGGATGCCATGCACCGCCTGGACATAAGCATCCAAGCTGCCGACGGGGCTCACCGTGAGTTGGCGCACCGGAACGAGGTTCATGGTTGCTGTGGTCATCTAACCCTCCTACTTCTTGGTCCTGATATTAGCACTCGTTTCGTTAGAGTGCTAACAAGCCAGCAAGTTCCCCTGGGGTGGGTTTTTATAAGTCATTGTTCTTAATGACTTTTGTATGCCTCCCGGCCGAGCCATCTTGGTCCCCATCGTCGCCCCGCCATTGCTTGAGTTGAGCGGGTCTCCGGCGGCTATAAGGCCCGATACGCGAAGAAGGCCGGAACCCTGCCCACGAAGACGTCGCTATACAGACCTTCCTGAAAGGCCGCTGGGGCCGCTATGGCATGACCGTCTGGCCCGCCATAGTTCTGCCGGTATCTGACACTTACCCCTCGCTGGCTGCTCGCCTCAGCCGATGCATAGGTGGAGCTCGATATACTGGCGGCGCTTTCGACCGCTCAAGGGGGAGCGCGTGACAGCCCATTTGGCCAAGATCAATCCGGCGGTGCTCGGCGCGATAGGGGGATTGAGCCGGCAGTTCGCTGAGGCCAAGCCGTTCCGCTTCGTGGTGATCGACGATTTCCTGAGCGCGGACTTCGCAGACCGCCTGCTCGCCGAATTCCCGGCCTTCGAGAAGGGCAACAGCGTCGGTGACGACGGCCGGCGGGGCGGCAAGTCCACCGTCGAACGCGTGAAATCCCTCGGACCCGCGTATCGGGACCTGGACGCCATGATCCAAGCGCCTGACTTCCTCGGGTTCATCGGCGCCATCACCGGCGTCGAGTCGCCCCTCTATGACCCGTTCTATCTGGGCGGCGGTACCCACGAGAACCGACACGGCCAAGGCCTCCAGGCCCACGTGGATTTCAACTACCACCCCAGCGAGCGCTGGCACCGCCGCCTGAACCTGATCGTGTATCTGAACCCGGAGTGGGACGCCGCCTGGGGAGGGAACCTGGAGCTCTATCGTGACCCTTACCAGGACGCCGCCCCGGCGCATCGTGTCACACCGGCGATGAATCGCTGCGTGATCTTCGAGACCACCGAGAGGAGTTGGCACGGCTTCGACCGCATCAAGCTGCCGGCAGATAAGGCCGGGCTGTCACGGCGTTCGGTGGCCTTGTATTTCTATTCCAAGGACCGGCCGGCGGAGCAGGTGGCGGCTAAGCACACCACCCATTATGTCGATGCACAGTTGCCCGGACACATGGTCGAGGGATACCGCCTGACAGGCGAGGACGTGGCACTGCTCAAGGACCTGATCGCGCACCGTGATAACCGTGCGCGGCTGCTCTACGAGGAGAACTCCAAACTCCTGCAGGCGCAGGAACAAGGGTTCAGTGGCCAGCTATTGTTCCTGCTGAAACGCCTGTACGTAAGGTATCGGCGTTGATCGCCGATCGGGCCTTAGGTGGGTTCTATCGCGCGCAGGTGGCGCGCCACCGCGAGCCAAGACCCCGCCCAGCCCAGCAAGGCTCCTCCCGCTATGAGGCCCAGCACACCTAGGAATCTCAGGCCTTGCAGCGCATAGGCGCTGCCATAGAGGTCCGCCAGGCGCCCCACCGGCGCGGCCACAAGCGCCACTGCTACTGCCACCAGTACTGCCGCGATGGCGCCGCCTGCCAGCCCGTACCAGGCGCCGTGATAGAGGAAAGGGCGGCGGATGAATGAATCCGTGGCGCCGAGGAGCTTGCTCACCTCGATCTCCGTGCGCCGTCCGCCGATCTCCAGGCGGATGGTGTTGCCCACCACGAAGATCACGGCCAGGCTCAGCAAGGCGGCCAGGATGTCCACGACCCGGCGCACGATATCCAGGATCGCGTTGAGACGCTTCAGCCATTGCAGGTCCAGGCGCACCTGATCCACCTGCGGATTGCCCGCAAGCTGATGCTGCAGTGTCGCCGCGGTGTCCGGGTCCGCGTCCTTCGGCCGCACCACCAGCACCCCCGGCAGCGGGTTCTTGTCCAGCACCGACACCACGTCGCTGAAGCCGGACAGCTTCTTGAACTCCGTGAGCGCCTGGTCGGCGCTGATGTATTGCACGTCCGCCACGCCATCCATTCTGCGCACGGTATCTGCCAAGGCCTTGGCATCCGCGTCGCTCACGCTGGTCTTGAGGTACACGGAGATGCGCGCCGCGCCCTCCCATGAACCGCTCACGGCACGGGCGTTCCCCACCAGCACCTGCAGCGCGGCGGGCAAGGAGAGTGCGATGCCGATGACGCAGGCGGTCATCAGGCTGGTGCCTGCATGACGGTAGAGCCTTCCCAGGCTCGTCACCGCCACCCGCAGGTGGTCCCGCAGCCAGGCTTTCACGCCGCCACGTGTCTCGGTGGCGGCGCCGCGGCTCTCAGTAGGAGACGCCATGGGCCTCACCTGATTCGGCCATATGGCCGGCCTTGAGGTTGAATACCCGAGCGGCGAACTGTTCCACCAGGCCGCGGTCGTGGCTGGCGATGAGCACCGTGGCGCCCACCTGGTTCAGGCGCTTGAAGAGTTGCATCACCTCCAGCGAGAGCTCCGGATCCAGGTTGCCGGTGGGCTCATCGGCGATGAGGATGGCTGGGCGATACACCACGGCGCGCGCGATGCCCACCCGCTGCTGCTCACCGGTGGAGAGGGTGATCGGCAGCGCCTTCTCCTTGTGCAGCAACCCCACGAGATCCAGGGAGGCACGCACCCGCTTGGCGATCTCCGCGGGCTCGGCGCCGGTGATGACCAGCGGCAATGCCACGTTGTCGAAGACGCTGCGGTCGTTAAGCAGCTTGTGGTCCTGGAACACCACGCCGATCTGCCGGCGATAGAAAGGCAGTTGCCGGCGCCGTATGCCGGCCAGGTTCTGACCGTTCACGATCACCTGGCCGCGGCTCGGGCGTTCGATCAGCGCCACGAGCTTGAGCAACGTGCTCTTGCCGGCACCGGAAGGGCCGGTGAGGAAGGCCATCTCGCCGCGCTCCACCTGGAACGAGACGTCGGAGAGGGCCTCATTGCCCCCGTCGTAGCGTTTGCCCACGCCCTGGAAACTGATCATCGCCTCTCCCGAAAGCGGATCTTTTGCCCTTTGGCGTTGTTGCGCCCGCCCTCGCGCTCCTCACGTACTGAAGAGTACGCTCCGGGTGCTCGGGCGTCCGCGCCTAGCCAGAGGCCAAAATCTCTCGTTTTCGATGCGGTCGAAGCCAGCATATTTATTTATCCTACCAAGGCTTCGGCGAATGCCCGGGCGTCGAAGGGTGCCAGGTCCTCGGCGGACTCGCCGATGCCGATGAAGCGGACCGGGATGCCGAAGCGTCCTGCGGCCGCCAGTACGATGCCGCCCTTGGCCGTGCCATCCAATTTGGTCACCACCAGGCCGGTGACGCCCACCGCGGCGTTGAATTCCTCTATCTGGCGAAGCGCGTTCTGCCCAAGACCCGCATCCAATACCAGCAGCTTCTCGTGGGGTATGCCGGGCCCGAACTTGCCCAACACGCGGTTCACCTTCTTGAGTTCGTCCATCAGCCCCGCCTGCGTATGCAGGCGCCCCGCGGTATCCACCATGAGCACGTCCATGTCGCGCGACTTCGCAGCCGCGTAGGCGTCGTGGGCCACCGCCGCGGGGTCAGCGCCGGATCCCTGGGCGATGACAGGCACGCCCTGGCGCTCTCCCCAGCGCTGCAATTGTTCCACCGCCGCGGCGCGGAAGGTGTCGCCTGCGGCCAGCATCACTTCCTTGCCCTCCGACTTGAAGCGTTGCGCGAGCTTGCCGAGGGTGGTGGTCTTGCCCACGCCATTCACGCCCAGGGCCAGGATCACGAACGGCTTGGCGGGGGTGATGACGAGCGGCTTCGCCACCGGCTGCAGCAGCAGGGTGATCTCGTCCAGCAACGCCGCCTTCAGCGCTACGGTATCCGCCACGCGCCTGGTGCGCATGGCTTCCATGATCCGGCCCGCGGTCTGGATACCCACGTCACCTTGGATGAGCTTCGTCTCCAGATCTTCCAGCGCGGCCTCGTCCACTGGACCCGAGAGCGAGGCGAGCCAGCCCACACCGCGATTGAGGCGGGCTTTCAGACGGGAGAACAGACCGGGCTTGGAATCGGCTGGGGGCACGGCAGGCTGGACTTGGAAACGGTGACGGCAGGTTAACGCAGGGCGGGCGGCCGGACAAGAAAAAGGGCGGCCTCGCGGCCGCCCTCTTAAAGCCATATGAACGGCTCAGCCTATTTCTTCAGCGTCGTGCTGAGATGGCTATTGTCGGCGATCTTGACGGCCGTGCCGGTGGTCGCAAATATCGACGCCATCTCGGTCTGCATCTCGGTGGTGATGGCCAATTGCGCCGCGGTATTAGCCGCCGGTTCCAGCAGCGAGCCGTGGCCGCCTGAGGTGAACTGGGCCAGGGTGCTATTGCCCACGCCTGCGGAGACCGGGTTCAGTCCCACGGTAGAGATGGGAGCGGTGATTCCCATCTCAGCGATGAGGACATCGGTGGCGATATTCGGCACCACCTGGTCGGGCGGGTTGGCGCTGGTTCCGTCGCCGACCACCTCGATCATGTGGATCGGATGTTGTGCGGCGGCGGCAGCCGCGTAGTTCGCCGGGTCACCGTCCTCCACCACCGCCTGGGCCTGGGAGTAGAAGTCGTAGTAGGCCTGGGTGCCCTTCACCAGGCCATTCTGCGCGAGGCCGTTGTCGATGATGGGCTCGAATTCCGGCGAGTTGCGCAGGAGCTCGGCGATGTGGCCGCCGGGCATCGCCAGGGTCGCAGCGAAGGCACTGGGGTCCACTCCCAGATAGACGGTGCCGACGATGCCGCCCAGTGAGTGGCCCACGAAGCCGATCTTGCTGCCGTCCAGGATCGAGGGGCCGCCCAGCACCGTGAGCTTGCCGGCCTGGATGGTCCGGGTCAGCGAGATCAGGTCCGCGGCCGCTTCGCGCAGGTTGTCACGCGAGGTGATGGTGCTGGTCAGGTTGATGAACCAGGCACCCGAACCGTCCACTTGACCGTCAGGACCGGCGGCGCCGGTGCTGTTGTTCTCCAGGTCCATGTTGAAGGTGCGCTCGCCCGTCACCAGCGACGCAGCGGCCGTGCCCTTGAACAGCTGGTTCTCATAGAACGGGTTCGTGGTCACGCTGGTGGAGGTATCGGTTATGCCGTGCAGCGGCAAGTCGATCGCGACGACGGCGAAGCATTGCGACGCAAGCGCGTCTGCGACCGCGATCACATTGGTGCGGTTCTGGGTGATGCCGTGCTGGAAGATCACCACGGGCCAGCCGGTGCCGGGCATGGTGCAGCCTGATCCCGCGTTGGGTACGCCCATCAGTACCGGGATGGTCTGGTCCGATGTCTTCTTGGGCATTGGGTCCGTGAAGATCGTGTCGCCACCGCTGGCGTTGTGCCAGGAATCCGTGAGGGCCGCGGTGGGATTGCTCGCCGTCGGAACGGTGAGATAGTAGGGGATGGTCACCGAGCCCGCGTAGATATCGGCGATACCCGGGAGGCTGGAGCTGATGTTATGGGTGGTCAGGCCGGTGGGCGCCACGGCGCCCGTGCTGGCCGTGGCCGTGGCGGAGATCTCGCCGAGGCTCAGGCCTAGGAACTCGGTGCTGAAGCTGAAGGTCACCGCCACGTCCTTGAGGTTCAAGCCCAAACCAGCGGCCAGCGCCAGTTGCGGGGCCGTGAACTGGGCCGCGGCGTCGAAGATCGCGTCACCGGTGGGCACGTACTTGCCCCCGGCCAGCAGCGGCGCATCAGCCGTCACGACCTTGGAGAAAGTATCGCTCTGCGTCGCCGCAGCGCCCGTGGTGTCCTTCAATCCGGAGGTGATGATCACCATGTAAGTGGAGAAGGTCACCGCATGGGTGGTGGCATTGACGGTGCTGGGAGCCAGCGGATGCAGGGGCTTGATGGTGAGTATGGAGCTGCCCACGTCGATGCCCGGAGACACCTCGGCCACGTAGTCGGTGCCCTGCTTCAACAGCTGCGGCGCGGGAGTGCCTGTGGGATTCACCGCCTTATTGGTCGGGTCACTCGCGACCTTCAACACCATCACGTCGGTAGCATCGATCGATTTCGGATCGATGCTCGAGGTGAAATAGACGCTGATGTCAGATTGGGTACCGTAGCCGTCCAGGTGGTTCAGCTCCAGGAGCGGACCGTTTTGCGCCACCTTGGCGTCACCCGGGATGTTGAGCTGGCCGTTGGTGCCGCTGTACAGGTCGTTCGGGAACGGCAGCACCCCGGCATCGGGGTTGAACTGCGCGCGGAAGCCCGATGTCGGACTTGGGCTCGCGGCCGTGGAATCGGAACCCGACACGCAGGCAGACAGGGCGGCGGAAAGCGCCAGAAGCGCGGCAAGGCTACGGAATTTCATCGGAATTTACTCCCCAGAGGTGCCGGGCTAGGGTACGCTGCCCGGCCCCGGACTGGCAAGACACAGCACCGCAACGCAGGTCCCTAAGCCCATGGCGCATAGGCACAACCCCGGTCGGGGCTACCGCGAGGAGTTCCGCATCATCGGCGGCCAGTGGCGGCGGCGGAGGCTGCATTTCCCGCCCCTGTCCGGCATCCGGCCCTCGCCTGACCGGGTGCGGGAGACCCTGTTCAACTGGCTGCGGGACCGCATCGAAGGCGCGGCCTGCCTGGATCTCTTCGCCGGCAGCGGCGCCCTGGGCTTGGAAGCCCTGTCGCGCGGTGCCGCCAGCGTGACCTTCATCGACAAGGAGCGGCAGGTCATCGAGGCCATCCGCGGCCACCTCGAGTTGCTCAAGGCCGAGGGCGCGACGCTGGTGCAGGCTGACGCCCTCGCCTGGCTCGCTGGCGCACCCAAGCCCATGGACCTGGTGTTCCTGGATCCGCCATTCGATGCAGACCTCGTACCCGAGGTGTGCATCCGCCTCGCACAGGGATGGCTCAAGCGCGGCGCATGGGTATATGTCGAGCATGCGGCGGAGCGCGTACCTCAGCTGCCGTCCGGCTGGGAAGTGCTGAAAGAGAGTCGCGCCGGACGTGTCGGCTTCCGGCTGGTCGCCGGGCCGGTTTGAACGCGGGCAGTCGGCCGGGTATATATAAGGATTCAGGGAGACACCGATGGCGAGTATCCTCTATCCCGGCACCTTCGACCCGATCACCAACGGCCATGCCGACATCGTGCGCCGCGCCGCGCGCATTTTCGACAAGGTGGTGATCGCCATCGCCGCCAACCCCGGCAAGGCGCCGGCCTTCCCGCTGGAGACCCGCGTCAAGCTTGCTGAAGAAGTCCTGGCGGACGTGAAGAACGTGGAAGTGATGGGTTTCAAGGAGCTCACGGTGGAGTTCGCCCGCAAGCACAAGCTCCAGGCGATCCTGCGCGGCCTGCGGGCGGTGTCGGACTTCGAGTTCGAGTTCCAGCTCGCCGCCATGAATCGCCATCTTGGACCCGAGGTGGAGACCATCTTCATGACGCCGGCGGAGCGGTTCACCTTCATCTCATCGAGCCTGGTGCGGGAGATCGCAGTGCTCGGCGGTGACGTATCCCAGTTCGTCCATCCTGCCGTGCAGATCGCGTTGAAGAATCTGAAACGACGCTGAGCTAATGGCCCTCAAGATCATCGACACCTGCATCAACTGCGACGTCTGCGAACCGGAGTGCCCCAACGGCGCCATCTCACAGGGTCCGGAGATCTACGTCATCGACCCCAAGTTGTGCACGGAATGCGTCGGCCATTTCGACCAGCCCCAGTGCCAGCAGGTCTGCCCGGTGGACTGCATACCGCTCGATCCCGATCACGTCGAGACCCGGGAAGAACTGCTGATCAAGTACCGAAACCTTACGGCTGCAAAGAAGTGACCATGATGAAGCTCCGCTTGTTGCTCGTCGCAATGCTCTTCGTCGCGCTGCCGGCCTTCGCCGCCGAGACGAAGCCGCCGGGACCGGGCATCGCCAGCGCCCAGCCGCTCGCCACCCGGGCCGGCTTGGAAGTGCTGGCCAAGGGCGGCAACGCTTTCGATGCCGCCATCGCTGTGAGCGCCGCGCTCGCGGTAGTGGAACCCTACAGCTCAGGGCTGGGTGGCGGAGGCTTCTATCTGCTGCATATGGCGAAGGATGGGCATGACGTGATGGTGGATGGTCGCGAGACCGCGCCCGCCGCCGCCAGCCATGACATGTATCTGGACAAATCCGGCGCGCTCAACACCTCGTCGGTCCGGCGCGGCGCCTTGTCTGCGGGCGTCCCCGGCACGCCGGCGGCGCTGGTGGATATGGCGAGATATGGCAAGCTCACCCTGGCGCAGGATCTCGCGCCTGCCATCGCCCTGGCGCGGGATGGTTTCAAGGTGGACAGGCGCTTCGCCGCCATCACCGCCGAGGCCGAGGACACCCTGAAACGTTTCTGCGCGCCGGCGTGTCCGTTCCTCGTGGATGGCCGTGCGCCTGCCGTAGGCAGCTTGCTCAAGCAACCGCGATTGGCGCATACGCTGCAGCAGATCGCGCAGCTGGGCGATGCGGGATTCTACTCAGGCGACGTAGCACAGCAGATGGTGGACGCGGTGCGCGCCGTGGGCGGCATCTGGACGCTCAAGGATCTCCACGACTACAAGGTCGTGGAGCGCGCGCCCCTGAGCGGCGACTATCGCGGTTATCACATCGTCACCGCCTCACCACCCGCCTCGGGCGGCGTCGTGCTGCTGGAGACCCTCAATATCCTCGCAGGCTACCCGCTCGATAAGCTGGACAGCGCCACTCGTGAGCATCTCATCATCGAGGCCTGGCGCCGCGCCTATCGCGACCGCAACCAATATCTCGGTGATCCGGACTTCGTGAAGATGCCGGTGGCGCGGCTCATCAGTCCGGACTACGCCGCCGGCCTGCGCGCCGGCATCCGCATGGACAAGGCCTTGCCCAGTGACGCATTGCCGCCGGTGCTGGGCGCAAAGGAAGGCGTGGATACCACGCATTTCTCCATCCTGGATAAGGACGGCAACATGGTGGCCGCCACCCAGACCGTCAACTTCCGCTACGGTTCGGGCATCCTCGGCGGCAAGAGCGGCGTGATCCTGAACGACGAGATGGACGACTTCGCCGCCAAACCCGGCGAGCCCAACGGTTTCGGACTGGTGCAGGGCGAGGCCAACGCGGTGGCGCCGGGCAAGCGGCCGCTCTCCAGCATGACGCCGAGTTTCGTGATCGGTCCGCGCGGCGTCGCCATCGTCGGCACGCCCGGCGGCAGCCGTATCACCACCATGGTGACGTTGGCCGTGCTCGACTTCATCGGCGGCGGTTCGGCGCAGCACATGACCGCACTGCCGCGTTACCACCAGCAGTACCTGCCGGACTACGTGAGCTACGAGCCCGGCGCCTTCACCGACGCGGACCTGCAGGTGCTGACCCGCATGGGCTACACGCTCAAACCTGTGGACCGGCCCTATGGCGATATGAACGTGGTGGTCTGGGACATCAAGAGCGGCACGGTGCAGGCGGCCACCGACCCGCGCGACAAGGACGCGCTGGTGGATTTCTAGCGGGAGCCTTCCGGCACGAGATCGCAGAACCAGAAGCCATCGCGGCAGAGGATCTCGCCTGGGCGGAATGTCACCGGCTCTGCGAACAGCGGCCCGTCGAACACGAAGGTATGGAACTCGCCATTCTCGCCGCAGGGGTCGAAGCCGGACGGCAACTCCTCGAGAAAGTCCTGGTCGATGATGCGGCCCACGAAACGCTCGTCGAGCTTCGCCGGATCCACGCACACCACCACGGCGCGAAACCCGAGCGCGATGAACTCGCGGATCAGCTGGTGGGTGTCCCGGCCCCACACCGGGTAGAGGCCGCGCATGCTGTGGGCCGCGAGCAGTCTCTCGCGGTAAGCCCGGATGTCCTCCAGGAACAGGTCGCCGAAGGCCACCTGGTCTATCCCGCGAGCGCGGTAGTGATCCAGCGCCCGTCCCATCTGCGCCTCATACTCGGTATTGTCGGAACCCCTGGATATCTGCACCTCATGCAGCGGCAGGCCGAGACTCGCGGCCTGCCGCTGCAGCAATTCACGCCTCACCCCGTGCATGCTGATCCGGTCGTAGTCCCGGGTCACGGTGGTGAGCAGTGCTTCCACGTTCGACTCGCCGCGGTCGCGGATCTCCCGGAGCGCGAGGCAACTGTCCTTGCCGCCACTCCAGGAAAGCAGCACCGGCTTCATGGCTATCAGCGCGGCGCGGAGTGGTATTCGAGCTGCACGAACAGCGAGCGGCCGGCCGTGTTGTAACCATTGGCGGTCTGATACCTGCTGTCCAGCAGGTTATCCACCCGCGCCAGCACCGCGAAGCCGTAGCCCAGTTCGCGATACACGCTCGCTCCCAGGAGCGCATAGCCGCCGTCGGTGGTGGGCGCCCCGGTGGCGAAGCCCACATCGGCCCGCGGCCCGGTCAGCAGCAGGTTCAGGCCGGCGGTGGTGAGGTCGTCATGCCAGATGAGGCTGCTGGTGAGGGAGCGTTTGGCGCGGCGCAGCAGCGTGGTGAGGGTAGCGAGATCCTCCGGGTTCTGCAGGATGGCCTGGGTCGTCCACCGCCATGCTCCGTCGAAGTCCTGGTCGTAACCCACCTCCAAGCCCCGCACCCGCGCGCGGTCAACGTTCTCGTTCTTCCCCGCGAAGGGATCGGTCGCGGTCGGCATGGGCTGGAACATGATGAGGTCGTCAAGATTGTCCTGGAACACGCTGAAGCTCAGTGACCGGTCAGCACCGAGCTTCTGACGCAGGCCCAACTCGTAGTTGGTGGAGGTCTCCGGGTGAAGCTGCGGATTGCCATCGAAGCCGAAGCGCTCCGCCGCGGTGGGCGCGCGGAAACCGGTACCCGCTCCCGCAGTCAGCTTGGTGCTGCTGGAGAGGTCGTGACCATAGTCCACGTTCCAGGTGAGGTGATTGCCGAACTCCTGGTCGTGGGTGTCGCGGCCTGCCAGCACCAGCCGTTGGGACTTCCAGTCCAGATCGTCTTCGGCATAGAGCGCGTTTACGCGGTGCGATTCATCGTAGAGCGTGCCGAAGGACTCGGTGGCGGTGTGCTCATCTTCCGTATAGAAGCCGAGGGTGAGGAGCTGGACGTCAGAGAGAGCCAGGTCGTTCTGCCAGTCCGCCGCGTTGCGCTGGGTGTGCACGTAGTCCGGTGCGGGCGGGACGTTGAAGACGTCCACTTGCCGCTGGTCTATCTCGTCCAGCATGTGGCTCAAGTCCAGGTTGCTGCGCCAGCCCTGCAGCGGCTGGCCGCCTGCGTCGACGGAGGTGGTAGCGTCCTGGAAATCCTCGTCTGCGGGTACCGGCAGGAAGTTGGCGTCCGCGCCCACGTACTGCGTGTAACCCTTGCTCTGCCAATGGTTGAACCCCAGGTCCACGCCGCCCAGCTTGGTGCGGCCGTAGGCCGTCAGGGTACGGTCCTGGTTGCCGCTGTCCGCAGGGAAACCGGCCACCGCGGGGAACCCGTCCGTGTGGTAGTCATCAGCGGAGGCGCCGATGGAGGAGTCGCCCTCGCCGTAGGCCACGTCGGCGTCGGTGTCGAAGGTGCCATAGCGTCCGGCGCCCGTGTGCGCGCCGTATCGCAGGCCCTGCGAGGCTTTCTTGGTGATGATGTCGATGACGCCGCCGATGGCATCGGAGCCATACAGCGAGGCCCTTGGACCCTTCACGATCTCGATGCGCTCCACGTCGGCGAGGCGTATGTTCTGCAGCGCCGATCCGAACCCGTTATCCGGATTGATCCTTACGCCGTCGATCATCACCAGCGTGTGGTTACTGTTGGTGCCGCGCAGGAACAGCGAGGCCGGCTGACCCGGACCGCCGTTGGCAGCGGTATCGAGGCCCGCGTATTGGCGCAGCACCGCGGCCACGTCCAGGCCTTGGGCGAGCTTCAGCTGTTCCGGGCCGATGACGATCACCGGCGCCACCTCTTGGTCGGCGATCAGCGGCGTGCGGGTGGCGGTGACGTCGACGCCGCCCAACCGTGCGGTGTTGGTGTCGTCGGCGAAGGCAGGGATGGACAGGGACAAGAGCAGCAGGGCGCTCATCAGCTTACGCATGTCTTTCTCCTGGGCGCAGCACTCCCGCTGCGCGTAGCGCTAAGGAAGCGGCGTCGTGGGAGAAGAGGCGAGGGAGCGGAGGCGCGACCCGCGCGCACCGCCCACCGCGATGCCGGACTTGGAAGCAGATGCTTCCTCCCTGCGGGCCGGTCTCCGGGCTCGCGAGCGACCTCGTGAGGTCCTGCACACCGCCTTCCCACGCTCGACGCGCAGTGGCTTCATGGTGCACATGGCTCGCTTACCGTTGCGGGGGCAGCGCCGGAATGGCCGCCTGACGGACCAGGCTGGGCTTCACCGGCTTCCCGAGTGTCTGCCGCGAAGCAGACGCCCGTAAGGCGGGACGCACTCTAGGGACGGCGCGCCGACGTGTCAAGCCGAAAACAAGAAGCCCCGCAGGTGCGGGGCTTCAGGAGATCCGATGGTCGGTATGCGTCACATGGTGACGTAAGCGGTCCCGTTCTGCATGTTCTCCGCCACCTTGTGCGCCATGTCGGCCGCCTGCTTCTCGCCGGTGGCGAAGTCTTTCGGGTTGTTGATGACGAACAACATCTTGACGCCGCCTACGAACGTGCCGAGCTCCACTTCCAGGGTATCGAAGCGCGGCGTGATGTCGCCGTAGAACGAACCGGCTTCGAAGCCGTCGGCAGGATGGTACTTCGGCGGCTTGATGTTGCCGGAGAAGAGGTTCTGCTCGCTCTTCTGATCGGCGGCCAGCGCCGCGGCATGGTCCGGATACTTGCCGTTCTTGTCGATCTTGACGAGGGCCACCGTCACGTTGCCGGTGTCCTTGTAGGCGCAGATGCTGATGGGAGCATCGTCACCGGCCATGCGGTTGGCCACCACGGTGGTGCCGAGGATCTTCGAGGCATCGTCGCCGCCCAGCGCGTGGCAGGACGACAGCACTTTCTTCGCATTGGCATCGGGGGCCGGCGCGGAATCAGGGCTGCAGCCGGCGGCCAGGACGGCGGTGGCGGCGAGGGTATAAGTGAGGATACGGGGCAGTCGGGTCATCGTGCAGGCCTCATGGTCTGAAGGGTTGGAATGCGCTAGGTCCCCCGGAACCTGCCAAGTTTACCGTATCGGCCCCTCGCAGGCATCAACCGGGGGTACCCCCCGCCACGAACACCCGGCCCGCGCCCCAGGGCAGCGCCGTCACGGGGGTGTGATAGAGGCGGCTCAGGTTCTCCGGCGTGAGCACGCGATCGGTGACGTCGAAGCGAGCCTCCCCCTCGCCAAATAGCAGCAGCACCCGGTCGCAGAAACGCGCCGCAAGGTTGATGTCGTGCAGGCTCATCAATATGCAGCGGCCCTGAGTCCCGGCCAGCCCCTTGAGCAGGTGTAGCAGGCCGATCTGGTGCTGCAGGTCCAGCTGATGAGCGGGCTCGTCCAGCAGGAATACTTGAGGGTCCTGCACCAGCACGGTGGCGACGTCGAGGCGGCGGCGCTCACCGCCGGACAGCGCGGTCTGCGCGCGCTGCTCCAATCCGTCGAGACCCACGTGCTTCAAGGCGCGGCGCGCGATGGCCACGTCCGCGTGCGATTCCCAGCGCCAGAAGTCGAGATGCGGATGTCTCCCGATCAGCGCGGTCTCCAGCACCGTGGCGGGCAGGCTGTCTTCCGGCTGTTGCATCAGGAGGCCGAGTCGCTGCGCTATACGCCGGCGCGGTTGTCCCGCTATCGGCACGCCATCCAGCAGCACTTCGCCCGACGCCGGCGCGCGCAGTCCTGCCAAAGTGTGCAGGAGCGTGGTCTTGCCCACGCCGTTGGCGCCCAGCATGCCGACGCATTCACCGGCATGCAGCGCGAAGCTGAGATCGCGGCATACGTCCTTGCCGGCGATTTGCACCGTGAGGCCACGGGCTTCCAGCAAGGCGTTCACAACGGTCCCCGCGCGCGGTTGAGGAGATACAGGAACAGCGGCACGCCCAGAGCCGCCGTCACCACGCCCACCGGCAGCTGGCGCGGCTCCGCAATGCTGCGGGACAAGGTGTCGGCGAACAGCAGCAGGCAGCCGCCCAGCAGCACGGCCCCGGGCAGCAGACGGCGGTGGTCGCCTCCCGCCAGCATGCGGAACATGTGCGGCACCACGAGACCCACGAAACCGATGGCGCCCGCTTCGGTCACCGCCACGGCGGTGAACAACGAGGCTGCCACGTAGATGGCGACGCTCAGGGGCCGCACCGCGATGCCGAGCGCCTCCGCCAGCGTCTCGCCGCGGGCCAGCACGTTCAGCTGGCGGGCGAAAGGCCAGCAGGCGGCGAGGCCCAGCGCGAGCATCAGCAGGCCCGCCAGGCCGCCCTGCTGATAGGAGAAGTCACCCATCAGCCAGAAGATCATGCTGTGCAGGCTGGCGTCGGAACCCAACACCAGTAGCAGGCTGATCAAGGCTCCCCAGCCGGCCGCCACGGCGATGCCGGTGAGCAGGAGCCGCGTCGGCGTCCAGCCGCCACGACCGTGAGCCAGCGCGAACACCAGCAGCGTCGAGAGCAGCGCGCCGGCGAAAGCGCCGCCGTCCACCCATATCCGGGCCAGGCCCGCGAGGATGGCGCCCAACGCGCCGACTGCGGCGCCGCCGGAGACCCCGAGGATGTAGGGATCCGCCAGCGGGTTGCGCAGCAATACCTGCATCAGCGTCCCGGCAAGCGCCAACAGGCCGCCCACGGCGAAGGCGCTCAGCGCCCGTGGCAGGCGCAATTCCAGCACCACGGTGCGGGTCATGGCGTCGCCGCCGCCGGTGAGGCTCGCCCATAGCTCCTGCGGCGAGACACCGGCGCTACCCACCGACAACGAGACCGCGAACGCCGCCAGCGTCAGCAGCAGCAAGGCCGGCAGCCATATCAAGAGGTTGGGGCGACGCAGCATCAGGCGGCGCTCGCCGCATCATCGGCCGCCGCCGGCTGCCGCAACGTCATCACCGGCCAGCGGCGCTCCATCGCGATTTGGGAAAGT
>DATIVR010000030.1:0-4427 GCA_035465695.1 Gammaproteobacteria bacterium | reverse complement strand
CTCAAAGGCAGCGTCGGCGGCAAACGGGTGGCCGCCGGTACCCATGACTATGTGTCACGGTCCTGCCGGTTCCCGGAATCCCTGCGCGGTCTGTTGCAGCGCATCGAAGGCGGCGGCCTCTCCAGCGTGTTCGTGGCGGTGGAAGGCAGGTTCGCCGGCGTGCTGCTGCTGGCGGACCAGATACGCCTGGACACGCCGCGGGCGCTGCGTCTGCTGCGCCAGGCGGGCATCCGCAGGATCGTGATGCTCACGGGCGACCGCCGCGAGCTGGCGGAGGCCATCGGCACCGTGCTCGGCGTGGACGAGGTATTCGCCCAGCAGGATCCCGCACACAAGCTCGCGGTGATCGCCGAGGCCCGCAAGCAGGGCACCACCATCATGGTCGGCGACGGCGTGAACGACGCCCCGGCACTGGCCGCCGCCGACGTGGGCGTCGCCATGGGCGCGCGCGGCGCGGCCGCCTCGGCCGAAGCGGCGGGCGTGGTGCTGCTGGTGGACCGGTTGGACCGGCTGGCGGAGGCCCTGCACATCACCCGCCATGCCCGGCGCATCGCGGTGCAGAGCGCGACGCTGGGTATGGGCCTCTCGATCCTCGCCATGGGCGTCGCGGCGGCGGGCTATCTGCCCCCGTTGCTCGGCGCCGTGCTGCAGGAGGTGATCGACGTGGCCGTGATCGTCAACGCGTTGCGGGCCCTGCGCGCCAGGACGCTGCGCGCCACCCGTTACTCGCTGTCACCCGGGCAGTCGGAGAGTCTGCGGGCGGAGCACGAACAGCTGTCGCCGGTGCTGGATCAGTTGAGTTTCCTGGCGGACCAGCTGTCGGTACTGGCGCCCGCCGAGGCCAAGGTCCGCCTGGAGGAGCTCAACACGCTCATCCGCGAGCGGCTGGTGCCTCACGAGCATCGCGACGACGTCAGCATCTATCCGGAGGTGGCGAAGCTCCTGGGGGGCGACGACCCGCTGGCCGCCATGAGCCGTGCGCACCAGGAGATATTCCAGCTGCAGCGCCGGCTCGATGCGGTGCTGGCGCAGGCCCGGGGCGGCGCACTGGACGCGGCGGCGGCGCGTGAGGCCCAGCGCACGCTGTACGGCCTGGACGCCATCCTCCGGTTGCATTTCGCCCAAGAGGAGGAGATCTATCACGGGCTGGCCCAAGGCTGATGCGCCCCGCGCTCATTATGGTTCCTGAGTAAGTAACTTCGGCGAGATGACGGTATGCTGAGCTCGCTGGATCCTCGGAGACCCGACCATGCACACCCATAGACTCAGCCTATCGGCCATGACGGCATTCGCCGCCGCGTTGCTGCTCGTGACGAGCGTTACCGTCCATGCGGCGGGCGCGGCGCTGGACGCCAAGGCCATCGGCGCCGCCGCCGGGGTCAAGGCGAGCGACGAAGCGGGCGGCGTGGTCAAGATCACCTGGAGCCGCGACGACGTGAAGGTGAAGGTGGACGGCATGGAACTGCCGCCGGCCGCGGGCCTGGGTTCCTGGGCAGCGTTCACCGCCACCACCGGCAAGGACGCCATGGTCATGGGCGACACCGTGGTGTTCCAGGACGAGGTGGACGCGGCCATGGATGCCGCCTTCAGCCACGGCCTCGAGGTCACGGCGCTGCATAATCATTTCTTCTATGACCAGCCGCGGGTGTTCTTCATGCACATCGGCGGCGAAGGCGATCCCGTGACCTTGGCCCAAGGCGTGAAGGCCGTGTGGGACGCCATCAAGGCCGTACGCAAAGCGCACGCGACACCGGTGGAAGGCTTCCCCGGCGGCACTCCCAAGAAAGGTTCATTGGACAGCAAGTCGCTATCCGCGGCGCTCGGCAATCCGCTCACCGACATCAAGGGCGTGCTCAAGATGACCGTGGCCAAGCACGGCAAGATGCATGGCGCCGCGCTCGGAGGGCCCATGGGCCTCACCACCTGGGCGGCCTTCACGGGCGATGACAAGCTCGCCGCCATGGACGGGGACTTCATCATGACCGCGGAAGAGGTACAGCCGGTGCTGCATGCGCTGCGCCATGCCGGCATCCACGTGGTGGCGCTGCACAACCACATGACCGAGAGCGATCCGCCGTATTTCTTCCTGCACTTCTGGGGCAAGGGCGCAGCCGCTGATCTGGCGAAAGGCCTGCGCTCCGCGCTCGACGCCCAGGCGGAAGTGGGGCACTGAGAGCGGCTTAGCCGCGGCCCTTGCGCCTCAGCGTGGGTTCGGTGGGTCCTGCGGTCTCCACCAGTACCACCTTGCGGGTCTTGATGGCATGACCGATGCCGCGCGCCAAGTCGTCGCGTACCGCGCTCACATCGAAGCGCGGTCCGGGCCTGAGGCCGTACCACTTGTCGCGGCCCGCTTCCTTGGCGGCATAGAGCGCGTGATCCGCCAGGTTCACCAGCAGCTCCCAATCCACCCGGTCCGGCGCGCCGGGCAGGAACGGATACTCGGTGAAACCGATGGAACAGGTGACGGTGAGCTGCTCGCCGCCCGGCATGAGGAAAGGATGCTCGCCGATGGCCTTGTGCACGCGGTCCACCACGTGGGCCACCTCGTCCCGCGGCATCGGACGGAACACGATCAGGAACTCCTCGCCGCCCCAACGCACCACGTAGTGGCCGGCCCGCACGCTCGCCACCAGCCGCTCGCCGATCTGCTTCAGCAGGCTGTCCCCGGCGAAATGGCCGGAGCGGTCGTTGATCTGCTTGAAGTGGTCGATGTCGGCGATGGCGAAGGCGATCACCTGGTCTGAGTTCTCCGGCTTCTCCAGCTCACGGCGGAAATGCGCCAGGTCCGCGGGCAGTTGCTGGCCCAGGTAACGGCGGTTCTTCAGGCCGGTGAGGGGATCGGTGGTGCTGGCGTCCTCCAGCTGGCGGTTGAGCTGGCGCAGGGCTTCGGTGCGGTCCGCCACCATGCGCTCCAGCTCCGCTTGCTGCCGCTTCAGGTTGCGCATCTGGAAGCGCACACCCAGGATGATCAGCAGGATCACCAGCAACGCGGCGAGGACGCGGAACCACCAGGTCTCGTAGAAGAAGGGCTCGATGTCCAGCGATGCGCTGGCCACATCCGCGGCCCACACCCCGGCGTTGTTGCTGCCGCGCACCTCGAACACGTAGTCGCCGGGCGCGAGGTTGGTGTAGTTGGCCGTGCGGCGGGCGGGGTCGTCCACATTCTGCCAATCGTCCTCGTAGCCGCGCAGCCGGTAGCTCAAGACCACGCTGTCCGGGTTCTGGAAGCTCAGCACCGAGAAGCGGAAGGCCAGGTCGCGGGTGCGCGCCGGCACCTTCACCGGGCCGCCGTTGATGTCGTGCCACTGGCCGCCGTAGCGCACCGCTTCCACCACCGCGTTGGGCACCACGTTGTTGAAATGGATGCGGGTGGTATCCACGCTCACCACGCCGCCGCGGGTCGGGAGCCACAGGTTCACGCCGTCGAACCAGCCGCGCGCATTGCCGGCGCCGTTGCAGCACAGGCCCTTCTCGCTGCCTTGCCAGCGGCCTTTCTCGCTGAGGATCGGCTGCGGCGTGACGTGGTCCACGGTGCCGGCGGCGAGCGCGGCCAGGTCGTCCAGGCGCACGCGGTAGATGCCCTGCAGGCCGCCCACCCACAGCCATTCGCCGCTGCTGTCGCGCGTCATGTAGGTGGGGACGTTCTGCGGCAGCTGGGATTGGGCAGCGTGGATCGTATGCCAGCGGTGGTCCTGGTACACGTACAGCAGGTCCGGATCGAACACGCCCACCACCAGCATCCCGGGCTTCGGCTCCGCCACGCTGCTGATGAACTCCATCGGGCCGCCGGTGCCACCCACCGGTTGGAAGCGCGTGCCATCGAACTCGTAGAGGCCCGCCAGCGTGCCCACCAGGATCTTGCCGTCGTGGGTCTCGAACACCAGGCGGCAACGCACGTCGTGGAAACCGGATTCCATGCCGTAGCGGGTGAGCGCACCGTCAGCGTAACGGAACACGCCGTCCAGGGTCGCGATCCACACCGCGCCGGTGTGATCTTGCAGCAGGCCGGAGATGGAGATGCCATCCAGCGCGCTGAGCGCGTCGGGACGGCTCACGCGGCCGTCCGCGAATTGCGCGACGCCGCTCTTGGTGCCGATCCACAGCCGCGTGCCGTCGTCCATGAGCACGTAGCCGGTGGGCTCGGGCAGCGCGGAGCCGGGCACCGCCAGCCTCGCGGCGCCGTCCTTCAGCAGATAGACGCCGTTGGCGGTGCCGGCCCACAAGCCGCCGCCGTGTTCCGGCGCCACCGACCACACCAGGGGTTCGGTGATCCCCTGGGCGACGGTGTAGCGGCGGGTGTAGCCGTTCCACAGCCGCGTCACGCCGTGGGCGTGGGAGCCGAGCCACAGGTCGTGCTCCCGGTCCTCGTAGATGGACTCCAGTTGTGCCACTTCCTCGTGATCGCGGCTGGAGAAGAACCGCTGCAA
>DATIVR010000029.1:0-11021 GCA_035465695.1 Gammaproteobacteria bacterium | reverse complement strand
CTTGAGCGCGCTCTCGGTCCCGGACCACAAGGTGGCCAGTACCGCCACATCCGCGAAGCGTGCCGTCTCCTCAGGCGTACCGGCGGAAGCATGCCGGCCGGCCTGAGCGACCCAGGGCTGGAGCTTGTCGGGATCCCGGGACCCCAGCTTCACGTCGTGCCCCAGCTTGATGAAACCGGCCCCTAGGGCCTTTGCTACATCGCCACTACCCAGGATACCTATCTGCATCGCCGCCCCCCGGAATCACGCAGGACCGCCACTATAGCCTTGGCCGATGCAGGCCAAGCTATGTCGATCTTTCGTCATACTTGACTATTTAATTAATCGTATGATTAAATTTATCCATGAACACAACCTCCCGAAAACAGCCCGGCCGGCCCCCTAGCGGTTCCGAACAAGCCGTCCGCCAGCAGCTCCTGGCCGCCGCCCGCTCCCTCTTCGCCCAGCAAGGTTACGACGCCATCTCGGTCCGCAAGGTGGCGGAAGCGGCCCAGGTGAATCCCGCCATGATCCACTACTACTTCGGCAGCAAAGAGGGGCTCTACGAGGCCATGCTGGCGGACACCTTCGCCCCGCTCATGGAGCGGCTCAGCATGGTGCTGGCGTCCGACGACAATCCGGATGCCCTCCGCAACTTCTTCAAGCTCTACATGCAGACCCTGGGCGCAAACCCATGGATGCCTCCGCTCATCCTGCGCGAAGTGGTCGCGGAAGGCGGCCGCCTGCGCGGCTGGTTCATCCAACAGTTCGCCTCCAAGGGCGGCGGCATGTTGACCAAGCTCATCGAACGCGAACAAGCGGCCGGCCGCATCCGCAGCGATGCCGATGCCAGCCTCACGGCGCTATCCATGGTGAGCCTCGCGGTATTTCCCTTCGTGGCCATGCCGGTCACCCGCGAGGTTTTCGGCATGCGCGTCAAGACCGATTACCTCGACCGGCTCATCGCCCACACCGAGCGCGTGTTCCTCCAAGGAGTCGCCCCATGAAGCTGCGCATCCTGGTATTGGCGGCCCTCACTCTGGGACTGGCGGCCTGTGCAAACAAGACGCCCTTGCCTCTCACCGGAACCCTGGAGCGGGACCGCATGGAATTGGTGGCGGAAGCCCAGGAACCCATCGTGCAGATCGCCGTGCATGAAGGCGACCAGGTCAAGGCTGGCCAAGTCATCCTGCAACTCGATGGCAGCGAAGCCCAGGCCCGGGTGGATCAGGCCAAAGCGGCCCGTGATGAGGCTGCCGCCCACCTGCCGGGAGCGGATGCCACCTTCATCCGTGCGCAGAAGGATTACGACCGTTCCGTCGCGCTGGTGCAGCAACATACCCGTAGCCAGGCCGAGCTGGATCAGGCTCGCGAAGCCTTGGACAATGCCCGCGCCGCGCGCAATGCCGCCTCTGCGGCACTGGCCCAGGCTCAGGCGGCGCTCGACCAAGCCAAGATCTCGTTGGACCGCTTGACGGTGCGGGCGCCGCGCGATGCCACGGTGGATTCCCTTCCCTACCACCTGGGTGAACGCCCGCCGGCCCGCGCCGTGGTGGCAGTGCTGCTGGATGCGTCCGGCGCCTACGCACAGGTATATATCCCGGAGCCTCTGCGCGCCCGCGCCCTGGCCGGCACGCAAGCCACGCTCACGTTCGACGGGGTGACCAAGAGCTACCCCGGCACCCTGCGATTCATCTCTCAGGACGCCAGCTTCACTCCTTATTACTCCCTCACGGAACGTGACCGCAGCCGCCTCGCCTACCTGGCCAAGGTGTATCTGCGACCGGGCGATGCCGCTCAACTCCCCAGCGGCACCCCGGTGAGCGTCGATTTTCCGTCGCTGCACTGAAGCCATGGCCACCGACTACGCTGTCGAGACCCGCGGCCTGACACGCCGCTTCGGGAAGTTCACGGCGGTGGACGGCATCGACCTGCAGATCCCTCGTGGCCAGATATATGGCTTCCTGGGCCCCAACGGCTCCGGCAAGTCCACCACCATCCGCATGCTGTGCGGCCTGCTGGAGCCCTCCGGCGGTGAGGCCACGGTGCTGGGTCATTCCGTGCCGCGGGACGCCGAATCGCTGCGCCGCAAGATCGGTTACATGACCCAGAGCTTCTCTCTCTATACCGACCTCACTGCCGCTGAAAACCTGGACTTCATGGCCGACGTATTCACCTTGCCTGCCGGGAAGCGCCGTGCCCGCATCGCGGAGGCACTCGATCGGTACCATCTCAAGGAGCTGGCTCACCAGCGCGCCGGCACCATGAGCGGCGGCCAGAAGCAACGGCTCGCGCTCGCCGCCGCCACCTTGCACGAGCCCGAGATGCTGTTCCTGGATGAGCCCACCAGCGCCGTCGATCCCCAGAGCCGCCGCGACTTCTGGGACCGCCTGTTCGACCTCGCCGCCGAAGGCACCACCATCCTGGTCACCACCCATCTCATGGACGAAGCGGAGCGCTGCCATGGCCTCGCCATCATCAGCCGCGGCAAGCTCATGGCGGATGGCGCCCCGGCGAAGCTGATGCAGGACATCGATGCCCTGGTGCTGGAGATAGACCCCCAGGATCCACGTCGCGCCGCCGAGCTCCTGCGCAAGCAACCCTACGTGAAGAGCGTCACCCAGATCGGCAACCGCCTGCATGCCCTGCTGGACAAGGATGTACGCGAGGGCGTGAAGCAAGTGCAGGCTCTGCTGACGCAGGAAGGTGAGGACGCCAAGGTCCAGGAAGCCCCGGCGGACCTGGAGGATGTCTTCGTCGCCTCCACCGGCAGTGGTGAATCAGGAGAAGAACATGCTTGATTCCCTGCGCCGTGCGCGGGCCGTCGCCCGCAAGGAAATACGCCAGCTGCTGCGCGACAAGCTCACCTTCGGCATGATCGTGGGCATCCCCTTGCTGCAGGTGATCCTGTTCGGCTATGCCATCAACACCGATGTGCGGCACCTCCCCGCGGCGGTGGCGGACATGGCCGGCACCCAACTCTCCCGTAGCGTGGTGAGCGAAGCCGAGGCCAGCCAGGTGGTGGACGTGGTGGCGGTGGTCCACTCCGCGCCGGAGCTGGAGGCGCTGCTGCGCGACGGCAAGGTGTCCGTGGGCTTGTATCTGCCGCCGGACTTCGACCGGCGTGCCCAGACCCAAGCCGAACCTGCGGCGCAACTCATGGTGGACGGCTCCGATCCCACGCTCCTCGGGGTGGCCCAGGGCTTGGCCAGGATGCCGTTGGTCGGTCGCGGCGCGCCTCGTTCCCAGCCTGCCGCACTCTTCGAAGTGCGGGATTTCTACAACCCCGAACGCCGCTCTGCCGTGGACATCGTGCCGGCGCTCATCGGCGTGATCCTCACCCTGACCATGGTGCTGTTCACCGCGGTCGCCATCGTGCGCGAGCGTGAGCGCGGCAACCTCGAGCTCCTCATCACCACGCCGGTGAGCACCGTCGAGCTCATGACCGGCAAGATCGTCCCCTACATCATCATCGGCCTCATCCAGGTGAGCATCGTGCTGCTGCTGGGATGGGTGCTATTCCACGTGCCGGTGGTGGGTAGCATCGCCACCCTCTATCTCTCGGCGCTGTTGTTCATCGCCGCGAGCCTGGGACTCGGCCTGCTCATCTCCACCTTCGCCAAGACCCAGTTCCAGGCGATGCAGCTCACGGTATTCACCTTCCTGCCCTCCATCCTGCTCTCGGGCTTCATGTTCCCCTTCGATGGCATGCCGGCCTTCGCCCGTTGGATCGGCGAGCTGCTGCCCCTCACCCACTTCATCCGTCTGGTGCGGGGCGTGCTGCTGCGTGGCGCGGGCTTGGGCGGCATGTGGGTGGATGTCTGGCCCTTGTTATTGTTCTTCGCCGTCACCATGTTCCTGGCAGTACTCAAGTTCCATAAGCGGCTCGACTGAGTCTTTTGTGCCTAAATATTCGCCATCCTGCGCCTCCAGGCGTAGAATGCGCGGCTTACTTTTCTGAGGAAACCCCATGCAGATCGGCAAGCACAGCGTCGTCTCCATCGATTACACCCTCACCGGCGCCGATGGCGAAGTGCTGGACAGCTCCAAGGGCCGCGAGCCCCTGGCCTACATCCAGGGTACCGGTAGCATCGTGGTAGGCCTCGAGGAAGCCCTCGAAGGCAAGGAGAAGGGTGCCACCCTGACGGTAAGCGTCCCGCCCGCCAAGGGCTACGGCGAGCGCCAGGATGCCCTATCCCAGAAGGTGCCGCGCGCCATGTTCGACATCGAGGAGATCGAACCCGGCATGCGCTTCCACGCCGAGGGCGAGCACGGCACTCACGTCGTCACCGTCACCGAGGTGGATAGCGAGAGCGTCACGGTGGACGCCAACCATCCCCTGGCCGGCCAGACCCTGAACTTCGATGTCACGGTGGTGGACGTGCGTCCCGCCACCCAGCAAGAACTCTCACACGGACATGTGCATGGCGCCCATGGTCACGACCATTGATGGGAACATGACGTCGTAAGAGAAAGGGCGCCTCAAGGCGCCCTTTTTTCTTGTCACCTGGTGGTCCGCTTCTTCTTGGCACCTGCCGCGCGCTTCTTCGCCGGCTTGCCGGTCTTGATCTCCCGCCGCTTGCGGTCCTTGGCCAGGCGCCGCTCGCGCTTCTGCACCATGTGCTCCTTGGGCGTGGTGGTCTTCTTCCTGTCCTTGTCGAACGGATTGGCACCGCCACGGAACTCCACCCGCACCGGCGTGCCCTGCAGGTCGAAGGCCTCCCGGAACACGCCCATCAGGTAGCGCTTGTAGGCATCCGGCGCCTTGTCGGTCTGGTTGCCGTGCACCACGATCACCGGCGGGTTGCGGCCGCCCTGGTGCGCGTAGCGCAGCTTGATGCGGCGGCCCGCGATCATGGGCGGCTGGTGCTGCATGATGGCCGCCTCCATCACCCGTGTGAGTTCTGCCGTGCTCATCTCGCGCATGGCGGCGCGGTAGGCCTTGTCCACCGAACCCATGAGGTCGCCCACACCGGTGCCGTGCAGCGCCGAGATGAAATGCAGACGCGCGAAGTCCAGGAACGGCAGCTTGAGATCCAGCGTGCGGCGCACGTGGGCGCGCTGGTCGCCGTCCAGGTTGTCCCACTTGTTCACCGCCAGCACCAGCGCACGGCCGCGCTGCACCGTGAGCCCCAGCAGCGAGGCGTCCTGCTCGGTGATGCCTTCCGAGGCATCCAGCACCGCGATCACCACCTCGGCCTTGTCGATGGCCTGCAGCGTCTTCACGATGCTGAACTTCTCGACCATGTCATCGACCCGCGACTTGCGGCGCACGCCGGCGGTATCGATGAGCGTGTAGTGCCGGCCGTTGCGCTCGAAGGGCACGAACACCGAGTCGCGGGTGGTGCCCGGCTGGTCGAAGGTCACCAGCCGTTCCTCGCCGATCAGGCGGTTGATGAGCGTGGACTTGCCCACGTTGGGACGCCCGATTACCGCGACATGGATGCTCTGGCCGGGATCCGGTTCCGGGTCCAGGTCCGGCGGCAGCGGCGTCAGCACCGCTTCCATCATCGCCGCGATGTTGTCGCCATGGGCGGAGGCGATGGCGTGGGGTTGGCCCAGTCCCAAGATGTGGAACTCCGCCGTCACCATCTCGGGCCGCATGCCCTCGACCTTGTTGACCGCCACGTACACGGTCTTGCCCATGCGCCGCAGCTGCGTGGCCACGGCCTGGTCCGAATCGGTGAGTCCCGCGCGTCCGTCCACCAGGAATATGGCGGCGTCGGATTCGGTGACTGCCTTGAGGGTCTGGCGGGCCATGGGGCCCTTGATGCCCTCCTCGTCGCCGTCCAGCCCGCCGGTATCCACCACCAGATAGGGGCGCGGCCCCACCTTGCCGAAACCGTATTGCCGGTCGCGGGTCAGGCCCGGCACGTCCGCCACCAAGGCGTCACGCGAGCGGGTCAGGAAGTTGAACAGCGTCGACTTGCCGACGTTAGGCCGTCCGACGAGGGCGATGACTGGCAACATGCATGCGTCTCGCTCAGCTACCCGTCACCGGCGTGACCTGGAAGGCCGCCAGGGTGCCCGCCGCGGCGGAATAGACCAGCACCTCGTTGCCGATCACCACCGGCGGAGCCAGGATCGGCTTGCTGCCCACTTGGCCACGGGCCATTTCGCTGCCGTCCTTCGTGGACAGGAAGTGGAAATGACCGTCGATACCGCCCAGCACCACGGCGTCGTCGCCGAAAGGCACCGGCACGGTGAGGTTGTGCGCGCGCATCTCAGGCTGCGTCCAGATCGGTACGCCCGTCGTCCTGTCGAGCGCCCACACCGCGCTGTGCAGGTCGGTCACATACACGCGGTCGCCGTCCACGGAGACGCCGGTATAGCTGGTCACGTCGCGGGCCCAGTCGATCTGGCCGTTGACACGCAACACGCTCACCGCCTGTCCATGGTAGCCCACGGCATAGACCTTGTCCCCATCCACTGCCAAGTCGCCGTCCACGTCGGTCATGCGCGCCAGCGCGTCACTGCCCGTGGGGTTCACCACCGTGGTCTGCCAAAGCTGGGTGCCATCATCCAGGTTGAGCGCCACCAGCTTGCCGTTGTCCAGGCCATCGATGACCATGCGGCCCGCGATCACAGGCCCGCTGGCACCGCGCAACGTCAGCTGCGGCACGTCGTAGTTGGTCTTCCACAGCACCCGGCCGTCCGCAGAGGCCAGCGACAAGATGCGGCCGTCGCTGGTGCGGATGATCACGCTGCCGAGACCCACCGCTGGGTTCGCCAGCACCTCGCCGTTCACCGAAGACTTCCACAGCGTCTTGCCGTCGGCGGGATTCAAGGCCAGCACCGTGCCGTCCTCTCCTGCCACCACCAGCATGCCATCCCCCACTGCGGGACCGGCGCTGATGGTGAGGCCGGTCTTGGTGGACCAATCCGTGCCGCCGCTCTTCAGTTCGAAGGCATACACCTTGCCGGAGTTGGCGGCGATGAAAGCATCCTGATCGTTGTGCGCGATGCGCAGGTTCACCAGCAGCTTCGCGTCGCTGGACGAGACCCAGCGCGACCACAACTCATCCAGCCTGTATTGGGGCTTGGTCAGATCCTTGAGCATGGCGGGCGGTTCGACGTTGTCGCTGGCGCAGGCCGCCAGCAGCAGTGCGACGAAGACGCTGCAGATCAGCTTCTTCATGACTTGCCTTTGCTGGTGGCCGCAGGCGCCGGTGCCGCAGTGCCGGGCAGGCTGTCCAGCTTCATCTTCAGCAAGGACTTGTCGCCCAGTTGGTCAGTCCAGCCGTCCAGGGCCTTCTGGTAGGCGGCACGCGCCGCGGCCGTGTCGCCCAGCTTCACATCCGCATCGCCCCGCACTGCGTCGAAGAGCGGCGCGAAACCCTGCGGGTCGTCGTTTCCCAGGGTCGCCAACGCGGTCTTGGCGTCACCCGCCGCGAGCTGCACGCGTGCCAGGCGCAGCTGCGCCAATGTCTTCAGGCCGTCGTCCTTGGCGTGGTCCATGGCCCACTGCAGCATCTTCTCACCCTCCGGCAGCTTGCCGGCGGTCACCTGCACTTGCGCCAAGGCCAGCGCGGCCTGGGCCGCATAAGCGGTATCGGGATATTGGTCCATGATCGCATTGCCGGTCTTCAGTGCGGCCGCATCGTCATGGGCCTTCATGGACTGCAGCAGGCTGGCGAACATCCCCGAAGCGGCCGCGCTGCGTGACTGCACCCGGTACTGCCAGTAGCGCCAGCCGCCCACCACCACCACCGCGATGAGGGCGCCCAGGAGGATGGACTTGTAGTTGTCCTTCCACCATTTCTTGGCCATCTCCAGGCGTTCGATATCTGACAGGTACTCGTCCACGGCAACTCCTTAACTGACTGTTCTTCACCCAAATTCCGGATCCGGAACTTAGCTCTCGAAATTCCTCACCCACTCCCGGATCGCGCCGGAGGGGATGGTCTTCTGTTCCCCGCCGCGCAGCGGCTTCAACACCACGTTTCCGGAGGCCACTTCGTCGTCGCCCAGCACCAGGGCGAACTCCGCGCCGCTCTTGTCGGCCCGCTTCAACTGGTTGCCGAAGCCGCCGCCGCTGCAATCCATCTGCAGGCGCAGGTCCGGCCGCGCGTCACGCAGTTCCTCCGCCAGCCGGAACGCGGCGCGCTCGGCCCGCTCGCCCACCCGCACGATATACACCTGCGGGCCGGCGGCTGGAGTGGAGATACCTTCCTCCTCCATCAGGGCCACCAGGCGCTCCACGCCCATGGCGAAGCCGATGCCCGGCGTGGGCTTGCCGCCCAGGTGTTCCACCAGGCCGTCGTAGCGACCGCCGGAACAGACCGCGTCCTGCGCGCCCAGGCGCGTGGTGATCCACTCGAACACCGTGCGCGTGTAGTAATCCAGGCCGCGCACCAGCCGCGGATTCACTGCATAGGCGACCCCGGCGTCGTCCAGTAACTGCTTCAGGCCGTCCAGGTGCGCCTGCGACTCTACATCCAGGTGATCCAGCAGGCTCGGCGCCTGGGCGATCACGGCCTGCATATCGCGCTCCTTGCTGTCCAGCACCCGCAACGGGTTGCTGGTGAGGCGCCGCTTGCTGTCTTCGTCGAGCTTGTCGCGGTGCTGCTCGAGATAGGCCACCAGCTTCTCGCGGTAGGCCGCGCGGGATGCCGGTGTACCCAGCGAGTTGATCTGCAGCTTCACATCCTTGATGCCGAGCCGCTTCCACAGCCGCGCGCTCATCAGGATGATCTCGGCATCGATGTCCGGCCCCGCGAGGCCGAAGGCCTCCACGTCGATCTGGTGGAACTGGCGGTAACGGCCCTTCTGCGGCCGCTCATGCCGGAACATGGGGCCCGCGCACCACAGCCGCTGCACTTGGTTGTAGAGCAATCCGTTGGAGAGTCCCGCGCGCACCATGCCGGCAGTGGCTTCCGGGCGCAACGTGAGGCTCTCCTCGCTGCGGTCGAGGAAGGTGTACATCTCCTTCTCGACGATGTCGGTGGCGTCACCGATGGAGCGCTTGAAGAGCTCGGTCTTCTCCACCACCGGGATGCGGATCTCCCGATAGCCATAGGATTCCAGCACCTCGCGGGTCACGCGCTCCAGGTGCTGCCAGCGGCCGGTCGCCTCCGGCAATATGTCGTTCATGCCCCTCACGGGCTCGATGAACTTGGCCATCTCGAAGATCCCGTCGTTATTGGGGCTTGGTTGCGGTGCCGAGCTTGAAGCGCGCGGTGTTGTCCGAACGCACGAACGGCTTGATGTCGAACGGCTGCCCCTCGAGTTCCACGCTCACCCCGGGAGCGTTGCCCAAGAACACCTGCAACGGGCCGGCGCCGGAGATATCCAGGTTGCTGCCGGCGCCCGCCAGGTCGTAATAGAGGCGTTTGCCGCTGTCGTCATACACCTCGATCCACGAGGCGGCGCCCAGCGTGAACTTCACATGCGTCACGGCGCGGCTGTCCACCGGACCCGCCGTCGCCGCCGGCACCGTGGTATGCGCCGCCTGGACCGGCTTGTTCGCGTTGCCCGCGGCCCTGTTGGCCGGCGCCGGGGCGGCGGACTTCACGGCCGGTTTGGGGGTCTGCGCTGCGGTCGACGCCTGGTTGCCGTCCGCAAGGTCGGTGAGCGCGGCCACGGCTTGGGTGGCAGGCGGCGGCACGGCAATGGTGGCGGCCGCAGGAGCCGCATCCACCGGCTGGGTCGTCGGCGTCTCGGGACGCCGCATGAACCAGGTGATCGCCAGCGCCAAGAGCACCACCACGACCGCCACGGTGCCGGCGCGGGTGGACCACTCGCGGGTACGGGTATCGAGCCGCCCGGTATGTGGCACCGGCACCACGGGAGGTGGCGCCGCTTTGTGCTGGGTCTGGTCGTAGTTGGCGAGCACGTCCGCTTCCGGCAGGCCGAGTGCGCGCGCGTAATTGCGCAGATGTCCCCGCACGAATACCGGCTCGCCCAGCGTCCGGTAGTCGCCTTTCTCCAGGGCGGTGATGGTCGCATCGCTGACGTGCAGTTCCACGGCCAGCTGGTGTACCGATACCCCGCGGGCTTCGCGGGCTGCCTGCAGGTCCATTCCGGAGGTGTTTGAGTTCTCGTCAGCCACGGGGCACCTGGTCGAGTTGTTGCGCCTGTTGCGACGCCGGGAAGTTCTTCAGGAGTTGCTTCGCGTAATCCGCCGCGCCCTGCTGGTTGCCCAGGGCCCGCTCGTTGTTGATGCCCAGGAGCAGCACGTCCGGCCGCGAAGTCGGCACCAGCTCCCCGAACCGCTCGATGAACGCGCGCGCCGTCAGATACTTCTTCTGGCTATAGGCGATCTGCGCCAGTTGAGCCATGGGCTCCGGCAGGTTGGGGTTCAGCATCAGGGCCTTGCGGAAATACTGTTCCGCCTGCGCCGCATCCGGGACTAGCTCGGCGCACAGGCCGGCGTTGGTGTAAGCGGCATCGGGGGTCGAATAGCGCGGGTTGTTCGCGGCCTGCATGAAGTAGTCGAGGGCTTCCTTGGGGTTGCCGTTCTGGCAGAGGAAGGCCGCGTAATCGTTCAGCACCTCCGGATCGTCCGGCGCCTTGCGCATGGCCTTCTTGTAGGCATCCTTGGCCTTGCCGGCGTCACCATCGGCCGAATAGATCAGTGCCTCGGCGGTGTAGGCGTTGGCATTGTCGGGGTTCTGGTCGATGGCCTTCTGCACCTTCTCCATGGCCGCGTTGCGGTTGCCCATCTTCAGGTATTGCATGGCCAGCGCCACATTGTCGTCGGAGGCGCGCGACAGGGAGTACTTGTCGCCGGGGAACTCCGGGGTGGATTGGCTGCTGACGCAGGCTGTCAGCGGCAGGAGTAGGCACAGCAGGACTAAGCGCAGGTGGCGGGTCATGGCTGGGCCTCCAGGTTCTCGCCGCGGCGTTCGGCGCGGCGGATGCGATCCTTCACCTTGCCGGCCAGCTGGCCGCAGGCGGCATCGATGTCGTCGCCGCGGGTGCGGCGGGTGATGGTGACGATGCCCTTCTGCCACAGCAGTTCTGCGAAGCGGTCGATGGCCGCCTGCGGGGAGCGCCGGTACTGGGTGCCGGGGAAGCTATTGAAGGGGATCAGGTTGATC
>DATIVR010000028.1:0-23073 GCA_035465695.1 Gammaproteobacteria bacterium | reverse complement strand
GCCGCGCATGATCGACCTGCGCAGCGATACCGTCACCCGCCCCACCGCCGCCATGCGAGAGCGCATGGCGGTGGCGGAGGTGGGGGACGATGTGTTCGGCGACGACCCCACGGTCAACGCGCTGCAGGCGCGGCTCGCCGCCATGACCGGCCACGAGGCCGGTCTCTTCTTCCCGTCGGGAACCCAATCCAACCTCGCGGCCCTGATGGCGCACTGCGCCCGCGGCGAGGAGTTCATCATCGGCTCCCTGGGCCACAGCTATAAGTACGAGGCCGGCGGCGCTGCGGTGCTGGGGAGCCTCTGGCCCCAGACCCTGGATTACGAAGTCGATGGCAGCCTGGACCTGAAGAAGGTCGCTGCCCTCATCAAGCCCGACGACGCGCACTTCGCCAAGACCCGCCTGCTGGTGGTGGAGAACACCCAGAACGGCCGGGTGCTGCCGCTCTCTTATATAGAGGAAGCCTCGCGCTTCGCCCGCAACAAGGGTCTGCTTTTCCACCTGGATGGCGCGCGTGTGTTCAACGCCGCCGTGAAGCTCAAGCTCCCGGTGAAGGAGATCACCCGGCACTTCGACAGCGTGTCCCTGTGCCTGTCCAAGGGTTTGGGTTCTCCGGTCGGCTCGGTGCTGGTCGGCCGGAAGGATTTCATCTATCGCGCCCACCGTGTACGCAAGATGCTGGGCGGCGGCATGCGCCAGGCCGGGGTACTGGCCGCGGCCTGCCTCTACGCGGTGGAGCATCACGTGGAGCGTCTGGCCGAGGACCACGCCAATGCCAAGGCACTGGCGGAAGGGCTCGCCGGGTTGCCGGGCCTGAGCCTCGATCCCAAGCAGGTGCAGACCAACATGGTCTTCGCCACGCTCGACCCTTCCCGGGTGGATGCGCTGGTGAAGCACATGCGGGAGCAGGGCATCATCATCCTGGCAAATCCGAACTTGAGGCTGGTGACCCATCTCGATATCGGGATGGACGACGTGCCGAAGATCGTCTCCGCGTTCAAGGCGTTCTTCCGTTAGGCAGCCTCTCGGGCCGCCGCTCTGCCGACGGCCGGGCGGGTCCCGGTAGCGGGCTTAGAATAGCTGTCACCCACCTCGATCCGAGGCTCCCATGTCGCTTGCCGGCCTGCCGAACCTGCCCCAACCCCAGCGGATCTTCTGCGTCGGCCGCAATTATGCCGAGCATGCCAAGGAGCTTGGCAATGTGATGCCCGCCGCGGGTGCCACGCCGATCATCTTCATGAAGCCCATCACCAGCTTGGTGAAGGGCACCGTCCTGATGCTGCCCAAGGGGGTCGGCGCCGTGCATCACGAGATGGAACTGGTGGTGGCGTTGGGCAAGGGCGGCAGCAACATCGCCGAGTCTGCGGCCCTCGACCACGTGGCCGGTGCGACCCTCGGCCTCGACCTCACGCTGCGGGACGAACAGGCCCGCCTCAAGCAGGCCGGCCACCCGTGGGAATTGGCCAAGGCCTTCGACGACGCGGCGGCACTGGGCAGTTTCACGGCCTCCGCCGGCCTGGATCTGCAAGCCCTGGAGATGCTCTGCACCGTGAACGGTCAGGTACGGCAGCACGGCAACACCCGCGACATGCTGTTCCCGGTGGCCACCGTCATCGCGTTCCTGAGCAGCCGCTGGCGACTCCTGCCGGGCGATCTCATCTACACCGGCACGCCGGCGGGCGTGGGTCCCCTGCGTCCCGGGGACCGCATCGAGATCACCTGTTCTTCGCTCGGCACCTTCACCTGGGATTGCACGTGAACCCCGAGGAGGCCCGGAGACTGGCCGAGGCGGTGCGGGCCGCCTGCCTGCAGGCCGCCAAGGACGCTTATGAGCAAGCCGCGGCGAGCGGGCTTTGCCACGAAGGCGCGGTGGAGGCGTCGCTCGGGGCCGTCAGCATGCTGGACCTGAAGGGCCTGGTCGAGGACCTGTCGGCCGGCAAAAAACCCGGCTGAAAAGCCTGCCCCCGCCGAGTCCCTGAGGCTACAATCTGCGCTCTTTTCCGTGCCTTCCTTGGGGAGCCTGAGGCCGTGACCAACACCAAAGCCGTCGCCGAATTCGTCCGTCACCACTACCGCCATTTCAACGCCGCAGCGCTCATCGACGCCGCCGACGGCTACATCGCGCAGATCAAGAAGGGCGGCAAGATGATGGTAACGCTGGCCGGCGCCATGAGCACCGCCGAGCTCGGCCTGTCCCTGGCCGAGATGATCCGCCAGGACAAGGTGCACATCATCACCTGCACCGGCGCGAATCTGGAGGAAGACATCTTCAACCTGGTGGCTCATGACCACTACGTGCGCGTCCCCAAGTACCGGGAGCTCTCGCCCGCCGACGAACAGAAGCTCCTGGACAAGCACTTGAACCGCGTCACCGACACCTGCATCCCCGAGGGCGAGGCCATCCGCCGCATCGAGCACGCGATCCTCGCCGAGTGGCAGGCCGCCGACAAGAAGGGCGAACGCTTCTTCCCCCACGAGTTCTTCTACAAGCTGATCCGCTCCGGCGTGCTGAAGCAGCACTTCCAGATCGATCCCAAGGACTCCTGGATGGTGGCGGCTTGCGAGAAGAACATCCCCATCATCGTGCCGGGTTGGGAGGATGCCACCCTGGGCAACATCTTCGCCGCCCACTGCATGAAGGGCGACATCAAGAACGTGCACACCGTGCGCACCGGCATCGAGTACATGATGTTCCTCGCGGACTGGTACCGGAAGAACTCCGGTGGTGCCGGCGTCGGCTTCTTCCAGATCGGCGGCGGCATCGCCGGCGACTTCCCCATCTGCGTGGTGCCGATGCTGGAACAGGACATGGAGCAGGCCACGCCGCTGTGGGCCTACTTCTGCCAGATCAGCGACAGCACCACGAGCTACGGCTCCTATTCGGGGGCCGTGCCCAACGAGAAGATCACCTGGGGCAAGCTGGCGGCGGAGACGCCGAAGTTCATCGTGGAGTCCGATGCCACCATCGTGGCGCCCCTGATCTTTGCCTGCGTGCTGGAAGGCTGAGTCAAAAACGGATCTTTTGCCCTCTGGCGTTGTTGTGCTTCGGCCTCGCAGTCGGTCATGCACAGAAGAGTGCACTCCCTCCTGCTCGCCTCGCACGCCTAGCCAGAGGCCAAAATCTCTCGTTCTTGCGTAGTGCTAATTTATAGGGCATCGATGGAAAGAATCCCGAAGAACGCCGCGCTGATACTCATCGATATCCAACAGGGGTTCGATGACCTGAAGTACTGGGGTCCGCGCAACAACCCGCAGGCCGAGTCCAATGCCGGCAAGCTGCTGGCCGCCTGGCGCGCCAGCGGCAGGCCACTGTTCCATGTGCAGCATTGCTCCACCACGCCGGGCTCGCCGCTCAGCCCGGGGCAACCCGGCTGCGAATTCAAGTCCGAGGTGGCGCCTCAGGCCGGTGAAACCGTCATCGGCAAGAGCGTGAACAGCGCCTTCATCGGCACGGACCTGGAAGCGCGGCTGCGCGGCCAAGGTGTCGACACCGTGGTGATCGCCGGCCTCACCACCGCGCACTGTGTCTCCACCACCACGCGCATGGCTGGCAACCTCGGTTTCCGCGCGCTGTTGGCGGCGGATGGCTGTGCCACCCATGCCCGGATCGGCCATGATGGCCGTGCCTACGACGCCGAGAGCGTGCATGCGATGGAGTTGGCAGCCCTGCACGGTGAATTTGCGGAAGTGGTGGATACCGGGACCTTGCTCGCCGGTCTGGAGGGCTGATATGCGCTCGCTGTTGCTCACATTCGCGCTGCTGATCCCGGCGCTGGCGTCCGCGGACGGCCTGCCCAGCTCGCCGTACATCCAGGTGAGTGGTCACGGGGAACTGCAGGTCGCGCCGGACGTAGCCTACGTGTCGCTCAGCGTCGAGAAGACCTCCGCGGATGCCAAGGCGGCGCGCGAAGACGTGGAGGCTCGTGCCGCCAAGGTCATCGCCGTGGCCCGCGGGCTCAAGATCGCCGACAAGGACATCGACGCGCCGTCAGTCATGGTGTATCCGGACTACGTCTGGGTGACGGAGAATCCCACCATGGGTTCCAGCAGCGGCAGCCGCCGGGTGCGCAAGCTCGTGGGTCACCACGTCACGCGCAACATCACGCTCACACTGCGCGACCTGAGCCATTATGGTGAATTGGTCGACGGCTTATTCGATACCGGCATCACCGATCTCGGCAACGTGGTGATGGATCGCAGCGACCGGCAGGCTCTGGAACAGAAGGCCCGTGGCATGGCGGTGGCCGATGCGCATGACCGCGCCGCTGGTCTCGCCCAGAGCGCCGGTGTTAGTCTTGGTTCCGTCTACAGCATAACGGAGCAGGGTGGCGGCTATGTCCCGCGCCCCATGAGCATGGTCCGCGCCTCGTCCATGGATGCGGCGCCTGCCACCCCCGAATATCTGGACGGCAAGATCGAGATCAGCGCGGATGTCACGGTCTTCTATCTAATCAACAAATAACCGCGAATCCAACGTCTTTTCCAACGGAGGCAGTCATGAAGAAGTTGTTATTGGTCATCCTCGGGGCATCGCTGGGCATGCTCTCCGCCTGCGGCGAGGGCACATCGCCTGACAACCAGGCGACGGTGCTGCAGTTCAGCCAGCATGGCGCCATCGAGGACCAGAGCGAAGAGTATTACCACAACCAGGCGGATTTCCAGGCCGAGTGGAACAAGCTGTACGCCAATGAGTCCAGCAAGCCCGCGTTGCCGAACGTCGACTTCACCAAGAACACCGTGGTGGTCTATACGATCGGTCAGCAGAAGCACGGCGGATACCAGATCCGCGTGCTGCGCGCTCTGCCGATCCAGAACGGCTACGCCGTGGGCTTCCAGGTCACCGTGCCGGGTCTGGGCTGCCACAATGAGACCCAGGAGACCACCAAGCCGTTCATCGTGATCACCGTGCCCACCACCCAGGACATCACGTTCGACGAGGTCAACAAGCGCGAGCAGCCGAGCTGCACCGCCAAGTAAGCGGCTTCAGCCGTAGTTCCAGGAGAGGGCCGCATCAGCGGCCCTCTTTTTTTGCAATATGTAGCGAGGCTTATCGTCACATCGCCGTCCGAATGTGCGTGCTAGGCTTGAAAACCCTCTCCCGGAATCGGATCTCACGCCATGCAGAAGAAAGCCGCCTCCCGCAAGAAGAAGTCTCCTGCCAGGAAAGCCGCCGGCCGCAAGGCCGCCACCCGCAAGGCACCGAAGAAGAAGGCCTCGTCGAAGAAGCCTTCGCGTCCATTGCCGCGCAAGAAGAAGACCAAGTCGCGCGCCGGCACCCGCGTGACGCCGCCACTGTCACGCCCGCAGCCGGTGCCGCCGGGCAGCGAGCAGCCGCCGCAGTTCGCCGGCGAAGAGGATGAGCATGGTCCGATGCACATCCCTTCGCATAAGCCGGCTCCCGCCTATGCCGAGATGCACAAGCGCGATTGGGCAGGCCAGCCGCCGCAACACGAGATCCCGATTCCGAAACGCTGAGCCGGGTCCGAGCATAGGAGGCCGGCTCCCGCCGGCCTCCTCGCGACTCTGGCGGCGCTGAATTTACGTCCGAAAACGGCTAGTTTCCCGAAGGCGCCGGCGTATAGTTCCGCCCATGGATAGCGCCGCCGCCTTGCACCTGGATTTCGCTGCCTGCGACCGGGCCCGGTTGGCCCGCGACCCGCGCTTCGACGGCCGTTTCTTCATCGGCGTCACTTCCACCGGCATCTACTGCCGGCCCATCTGCCCGGCGCCCACGGCCAAACCGAAGAACATCAAGTACTTTCCCAGTGCCGCTGCCGCCGCGGAGGCGGGTTTCCGGCCTTGCCTGCGCTGCCGTCCCGAGGCGGCGCCCGGCACTCCCGCCTGGCTCGGCACTTCGGCCACTGTGCGCCGCGCCCTGCGCCTCATCCATGAAGGCGCGCTCGACACCGAGAGCGTCGAGCAACTCTCGTCGCGGCTCGGCATCGGTCCCCGGCACCTGCATCGGCTTTTTGTCCAGCACCTGGGGGCCTCGCCCATCGCGGTGGCCCAGACACGCCGCCTGCATTTCGCCAAGCATCTGATAGACGAGACCCGGCTGGCGATGACGGACATCGCCCTGGCCTCGGGCTTCGGCAGCCTCCGGCGCTTCAACGATGCGTTCCGGCAGACCTATGGCCGCGCGCCCCGCGACCTGCGCCGCGGCCAGCGAGGCCTGGACGGCGGCCATGAGGCTCTGCGCATGCGGCTCGCATACCGGCCGCCTTACGATTGGATTGCGATCCGCGACTTCCTGGCGACGCGTGCCATCCCCGGCGTGGAGTCGGTGCAGGACGACTGTTATGCCCGCAGCGTCATGGTGGCCGGACAGGGCGGCAGGATCGAAGTGCGGCCGGTGCGCGGCGCCACTGCGCTGGAACTGGCGGTGCATGGTTTGGGGCCGGAATGCCTGTTCAGCGTGGTGTCCAGGGTCCGCCAGGTGTTCGATCTGGCCGCCGATCCCGCGGATATCCGCGCGGTGCTGAAGAAGGACGCCCTGCTCGCGCGCGCGCTGCGCAAACGCCCGGGACTGCGTGTGCCGGGCGCCTGGGATCCGTTCGAGCTCGCGGTACGCGCCGTGCTTGGCCAGCAAGTGAGCGTCGCCGCTGCGCGCACCTTCGCCACCCGTATCGTGGCGGCACAGGGCGTGCCGCTTCCGGTTCCGGCAGGCGGTATCACCCACCTGTTCCCTTCGGCCCAGGTGCTGGCGGAAGCGGACCTTGGAAAGATCGGTCTGACCGGAGCGCGGGTCGCGACGCTGAACGCGTTGGCAGTAGCAGTGCGGGATGGCGCGATCAACTTCGACAACGGCGACGAGATGCGTCAGGCCCTGCTCAAGGTGCCTGGCATCGGCCCGTGGACCGTCGAATACATCGCCCTGCGTGGACTGTCGGATCCCGATGCTTTCCCGGCCGGCGACCTGGTGCTGCAACGCATGGCGGGCGGCCCCAAGCGTCTCACCGAGAAACAGTTGCTGGCCCGGGCCGAGCGATGGCGGCCCTGGCGGGCTTATGCGGTATTACATCTGTGGCGGGCATCGTCCGATGTCTTGCCCGTGAAACAAGATGCGAGGAAAAGAGCATGAAGACCCTCTCGGCCCAGGATCTGTATCACCATACGATCTCCAGCCCCATCGGCGATCTGTTGCTGGTGGGCGATGAGGATTCGTTGCACGGCCTCTATTTCCAGTATGGCAAGCGTGGCCCCCACGCGCCGGAGGAGGAATGGGAAGCCGCGGAAAAACCCTTCCGGGAAGTGAAACGTCAGCTCAAGGCCTACTTCGACGGCAAGCTCAAGGCGTTCGATGTGCCGCTCTCCCCGCGGGGTACCGAGTTCCAGCTCAAGGTGTGGGAGGCCCTGCGTACCATCCCTTACGGCAAGACCTGGTCCTATGGCGAACTGGCCCGGCGCATCCGCCGGCCCGATGCCCAGCGTGCCGTGGGCGCGGCCAACGGCCAGAATCCTCTCCCGGTGATCGTGCCCTGCCATCGGGTCATCGGCGCCGACGGCTCCTTGACGGGCTTCGGCGGGGGGCTGCCGATAAAGCAGAAGCTATTGGCCTTGGAAGGCGCGTTGCCCGGAGACCGCCAATCCAGACTGTTATAGGTAGGCCACGCAACCTTTCACCCCACCAGCGCATCTATATCTGTAGGCGACGCACACGGATGCCTGCGGAGGTTACATATATGCGCAGTCGATTCAGCGATGGAGTGGTGATCGTGTTACTCGGCCTCGCGCTGTTTACGGCCGCTGTGCATGCGCTGCCCGCACCACCGACGATGCAGGTTGCCGCTGCAGACCCTCAACCGCTGGGCGTCCACTTGGCTGGCCAAGCCTTCAGGCCGGTGCGTGACGCAGCGCGCGGCTGACTCAGCGGAGACTCCCATCGTCCGCATAGAGACCTCGCATCAACTCAAGCATCTCCTGGGTGTCGGTGTCGTGTCTTCTCGCCAGTTCCCTTAACACCCCCGCCCGATCGCCATCGGAGCGGTTCTGGCTCAGTTTGAACTTGCCTTCCAGCGACTCGATCTCCAACTCGAAGCCCAGGATGTGCGCTGCAAGGTGCTCGGCATGGGCCTGGGCTTCCCGCACGCTCCACGGCTTCTCTATATGGGCCTCATGTTCATCCGTGAGCCGCCCGATCATGTCCAGGAGACGCGGCGGATCGGTCACGACCCTGGGCATGCCGTGGGCGTGTATCGCCACATAATTCCAGGTGGGCACGTTCTTGGCCGGGTCTGCATACCAGCGCGGCGAGATGTAACCGTCAGGGCCGGTGAACACCACGGTGGACGGCGCGCCTGCCAGGATCGCGGTGCAATGGGGATTCACCTTGGCGAGGTGGGCTTCCAGGGTGCCCTTGGGTCCGCGCGCCGCGTCCAGGTGGAAAGGCAGGTGGGTGAGCTGTATGCCGCCGGCATGGGATGTCACCAGCAGCCCGAACGGATGCCTGCGCATCACTGCATGCATCGCACCCAGATCGCGGTTGACGAAATGGCCCGGTGTGTACATGGTGAGTCCCCATAACATAAATCACTGCGGACATGCAGCGCAGTTGTCTCCTGTATTATCCCACGCCATCCCCAGGGGTCGTGGGCCAGATGGGACCGTGGAGGCTCGGCCAGATGAAGGGCGTGTTCCTCGACTTGGACACCGTGAGTCACGACGGCGACGTGAAGTTGCGCCCGCTGGAGAAGGTGCTCTCCGTGCTGCGCGTGTTCGGCACGACCACGGCCGATCAGGTGCTCCAGCATGTGGCCGACGCCGAGGTGCTCATCGCCAACAAGGTGAAGCTGCCGGCGGACTTGGTGAAACGGCTGCCCGCGGTGAGACTCATCAGCATCGCCGCGACCGGCGTCAACAACGTCGATCTGGCCGCGGCCTGGGACCGCAAGATCGGCGTCTGCAACGTCCCGGCCTATTCGACAGCCGCGGTCGCCCAACACACCTTCGCCTTGATCCTGGCGCTCAATCAGCACCTCAAGGGGTACGAGGCACTGCTGCGGGAAGGTGCCTGGAAGCGGGCTCCCCAGTTCACGCTGCTGGATTTTCCCATCCACGAGTTGCACGGCCGCAAGCTCGGCATCATCGGGTACGGTCACATCGGCAAGGCCGTGGCCAAGCTCGGCGAAGCCTTCGGCATGCAGGTGCTGGTGGCGGCCCGTAACCGCGAGGACAAGCGTCCCGGCCGCCGTCTGCTGGAGGAACTGCTGCCCCAGGCGGACGTGCTCAGCATCCATGTGCCCATCGTGGCGGAGACCCGCGGCCTCATCGGTCCCAAGGAACTGGTGCTCATGAAGCATGACGCCATCCTGATCAACACGTCGCGCGGCGGCATCGTGGACGAGGTGGCGCTGGCCGCGGTGCTGCGGGCCAGGCGGCTGGGAGGCGCGGGCATCGATGTGCTCTCGGAGGAGCCGCCGATCCATGGCAATCCACTGCTCGATCCCGCCATCCCCAATCTCATCGTCACTCCTCATGTAGCCTGGGCTTCCCGCGAGGCTCGCCAGCGTGTGGTGGAGGAGATGGCTCTCAACATCGCTGCCTTCCAGCAAGGTGACATGCGCAACCGGGTGGCTTGAGAGGGATGGCCGGTAACCACGAGGAGTAACCATGATGCAGACCGCGATCCTGTTCCCTTGCATAGGCATGGCGGCGCTCACCGCTGCGGTGTGGGTGAGACTCTATGTGGACCGTATCGGCGAGATGCGCGAGCGGCGCATCCACCCGCAGAGATTGGCCAGCTCCGAACAGGCCCGTACCACCTTGGTGAAGACCGGCGCATCGGACAATTTCCGCAACCTGTTCGAGTTGCCGGTGTTGTTCTATGCGCTGTGCCTTTGCCTGGCCGTAAGCGGTCTCGGCAGCCTGCCGTTCGTCGTTGCCGCATGGGTCTATGTGGCACTGCGCGCGGCGCATAGTCTCATCCACGTCACCTATAACCAGGTCTGGCATCGCTTCATCGTCTATGCGGCGAGCAGCCTGTGGTTGTTCGGCACATGGGGCATGTTCGCCATCCGCCTGGCTCAAGCCGGTTGAGCCCGTTCCGGTGTAGAGTTAGGCCATGTTCTATGAGACCCGGCACAAGCGCCCGCTGACCTTTCCGCATTTCCTGCTGCGGGTGCTGAAGCACATCCTGTTCGCTCAAGTCCTGGTGCTGGTGTCTTTGCTCATCGGCATGTGGGGTTATGAATACTACGAACACATGGGCTGGCGTGATGCCTTCGTGAACAGCGCCATGCTGCTCGGGGGGATGGGTCCCGTGAAGACCGACGGCCTCTCGGAGGGCGGCAAGGTGTTCGCCGGAATCTATGCTCTGTACGCCGGGCTGGTGTTGATCATCGTGATGGGCATCATCATGGCGCCGCTGATCCACCGCCTCATGCACATGTTCCATTGGGAAGAAGACAAGCAAAAATGAGTGAGTTTCCCCTCCATCCATCAGGGAGTCCGCCGACATGAACATGTCCATCGAATATCAGATGCTGCTCTGGACCGTGATCCTGGGGCTGGTGCAGCTGGTCATCCACGTGCTGGCGGCCATCAAGGTCCGCGGCATGCTCTGGGCCCTGGGTCCGCGCGACTCGGCGATGCCTCCGCTGGTGGGCGTGGGCGGACGCCTCGACCGGGCCTTCCGCAACCTGCTGGAGACCTTCCCGTTCTTCGCTGCGGCGGTGCTGGTGGCCGGCAACCAAGGCGTGCACACGGCACTCACCGCCTGGGGCGCACAGCTGTTCTTCTGGGCACGGGTGGCCTATATCCCGGTCTATGCGCTGGGCTTGCCCGGGTTGCGCACCGGCATCTGGGGGCTGTCCGTGGTGGGGATCGTGATGATCGTGTGGGCCATGGTCTGAAAGAAGCGCGTGGCCCTGGGGGTCGTATTCCCTGGCCATTATTTACTATATCCTTAGTACTTCGGCCGGCCCTGGCCGGTGGCACCCTGGGGATATGCCATGACCACGCTCATGCGGTATTCATCGCTGGCCACGCTGCTGCTGTGCGGCTGCGCCTCGCCGGAACACAAGTTCAAGAGTGAGCCGGACCAGTACGGCCTGTTCGTCGCGACCACCAACATCTTCGCCAACAGCCAGCTGATGGTGCAGGAGGAGGGCACGGGTAAGGTCTATCCCATCAAGATCTGGCACCTTGCCGCCGGGGATAGCGTGGGTTATGCCATGGCCTCTTTGCCCGCCGGCCGCTATCGCCTGGAGACCTACAGTCCCGACGGGCGCGACACCTATCCCCTCGCCACGGGGAACGGCTGGTTCGAGGTGCAGGACGATTGCTTCAACTACGGCGGTCGCTACGACTTCGAGATGGGTCAGGACGGGATGCCGACCTATACCAACACCACCACGCTGCAGGACATCGTCGGCCTGCCGAGCCATTACCGTGACCTGGCGCAGGACCGCGACATCTGCTCGGCCAACATGGGCCATCCGGGTGAGCGGCTGAAAGCCGCGGACGTGGCCAAGGTGCTGCCGGAGCTCTGACTGGAGTCAGGGCAGCACCAGGTTGCGGAGGATCTTCCAGCGCCCGTCGCTCACTGCCCACACCGTGAAGTAGCGGGCATCGTGGTCCTTGCCGTCAGCGGCCACCAGCCGGGCCTCGCCCCACTCGAAGACGAACCGGCCGTCCGCCACACGTCGAGTGCTGTGCGCCTCAGCGCTCCGAGCTCTTCCTGCCTTCAGCCTGTCAGCCATGAGCCTCTCGATGGCATCGTGACCTTCAGTGCAGATACCCTTGGCGTCGCAGAACACGGCATCCACCGCATAGGCATCCGCCACCCGAGCGGCGTCGCCTTGCACCATGCCGGTGCTCCAATCCTGGTTGGCTTGGTCGATGTCATGGCCGGCATCCGCCAAGGCCGGAGCGGTAAAGCACAATAGGACCAGCGGGATGAGATATAAGGTTCGCATGATGCACCTGAAGCAACTGGCCTGCCGGCGATTGTAACGGGGATGACCGCTCAGGGCCCGTGTCGCTGACAGCCTGCGCCCTGCTGGCCTTCGCCGGCAACTCGTTCCTGTGCCGCCTCGCATGGCGGGGCGGTCACATCGACCGTGGGGCGTGGATGCGACCCGTGCCGCTATCGCGCAGCTAAGCGTGCCGGTGATCGCGGCCTTGGGTGGCGTGGTATTGCCGGGTGAACAGCTGACTTCGCGCATCGCCATCGCCTCCTGCGTCATACTGGGGGTGTGGCACTGGCGATTTTTGGGCGGCAACGGGAGAAAGCATGGACGGCAAAGGTTTAGTCGGGATGCTTCTGGGGGTGGCCTTATTGGGCGGCTGCTCCATGACCGAACAAAACTATTTGGAGCAGCCCGACCAATACGGCCTGTATGTCGCGAGAATCAACATCTACATGGATAATACCTTGCAGATCCGCAATGACCAGACCGGCGAGGTCATTGCCGTGCAGATACACCTCTATGGGCGTCCTGGCGCCTACGGCTATCTGGAGACATCCCTGAAACCGGGTCGCTATCATATTTATGACTATCGGCCATTCAAGAACGTCATCATCCCCATGCTCACGGACACCGGGTACTTCGACGTGCAGGCAGGTTGTTTCAATTATGGCGGCGACATCGTCTTCGCGACCCCCGAAGGCGGCCGTATTAACTACTCGGATTCCGTGGATCTCACCGCGCTGAGCGATCTGCCGGGGCCACTGGCGAAGCAGGCCGAAAGCGGTCGCGACATCTGCTCCGCACCGCTTGGCAAGCCGAACCAGCGTTTCAGCTTCGACTCCGTCAAGGCCACTTTGAGCAGGTGAGTGCGATGAGGCGAAATGAAGCGCAAGAGACGAAGCCGGTCTGGCGACAGCTGCGCAAGGCACTCGCGATCCTGATCCTGGTGGCGCTCAGCATCTCCGGCTTCTGGGGCGTGGACCAGGAATGGAAGTACGCCGCTGACTTCGCCACCCGGTTCTCCACCTTCATGCAGACCGCCTATGCAGTACTGGGCTTTCTGGCGGTGCCGGTGCTGCTGCTGCACATGCGCGGCACCAGGCTCGTGCTCTACGTCTGGGCCGGCTGCCTCATCCTTACAGGCGCCACGGCACCGGTCGTCTGGGCTCACAGCGGTGGGTGGGTGGGCTTCTTTGTCGCCTGCATGATGGCGGTGGTGTCGGGCGCAGTGATCTGGCTTGTTCCCTTGCCGGAGGTCCAGGGGCCGTTCCGGCGTTGGCGCTGGCTCATGGCCGGCCTGTTCGCGGTGGCTGCGGTGGTGGTGCTCTCGACACTAGTGCGACTGGCCCCCGCCGCCCTCCGCGGCCGGGATATGGAAGCCTTCTGCGAAGGCGTGAACAAGGATCTGGATGAGAAAGACCTCGCGGCCGCCGTGCAGCGGCAGGGCTACATCGCCACTCCAGGCAGCGACGGCAGGGGTGCGCTCCTCAAGATAACCAGCGATGAACCCAGCGGGAACTTCAGCTATTCATGCCAGGCCCGCTTCAAGCCGGACGGCAAGCTTGCGTCCATCAGCTTCACGGGCAACGCCAAAGAGCAGTGATCTGCGATCAACCGCGCAGATAGTCGAAACAGTGCTGCGTCCAGTCGATCTTCTGTCCCAGCGCCGTCAGTGGCGTCTTATGCAACTGCATCAGCTCCCGGCGATAGATGCTCTTGCCGAGGCGCGAGCGGTACTCATCGAGATACCGCTTCTTGTCCGCCGCCTTGCCGCCCCAGGCTCGATCCAGGAAGGCCCAGGCATCGGCTTCATTGCCGGTGTAGACGAGGTCCGTGGCGTAATACCACATGCCCAGCGGCTGAGGCGGTCCCTTCTGCTCTTTCCAGTCGCGGCTGGCTTTGAATAGCGCGGCGCATTTGCCGGTCTCACCCGGTGCCGGCGGGTTGGCCCGCATCAAGCTCAGGTTCGGGCTGAAACGCACCCCATCGAAGCTCAGGAACACCCGGCCGGCGGGTGAGCCTGCGAAGTCCTGGGGGAAATATCTGAAGTCACTGTAGTCCACAGTGCTGAGCACCAAGCCCTTGATGCCGGGCCGCCGCACCAGCGCGGATTCGTCAGCATCCAGCAGCGGGATCACCGGCAGCGCCTTGAAGGCCGCGCCCAACTGGAAGATGTGGAAGCTGTAGCAACAGTGGGCGCCTCCCGACCATTCCGAGATCAGGAGCCCTGGCCCTTTCCCCGTGAGATCCATGCCCACCGTCGGCTTCACGCTGTCCGGCGGCTGGTCCTGGTCCAGCGGATAGCCCAAGGCGAAGCTATAACCCGTCTCGAGATAGACCCGGTTTCCGCCTTTCAGGATCTCGATGCCGGCGATACGGCTTTCGGGTTCTGCTGCGCAATCGGGCTGATGATAGGCGCGGATCTCATAGTCGTGGAAGTGGGTCACCTGAGGTGTCACCGTCTTGAACACCGCTTCGCCCGTGACGCAAGCCGCGGCTGCCATGCCCGGCCGGGCGGCGGATGCGAGCAGCAGCAGTCCGAGGACGAATCTCATGATTCGCGCAACGTCTCCACCGGCGGTGCCTGCAAGACTCGGCGCGTGGCCAGCATGCCGCTGACTGCGACGATGACCGTGCCCAGGAAGATGCCGATCACCCATACCCGCCAATCCACCGAATAAGGGAGGTTGAAGACGCGTACCGCCAGGGCCCATGCCACCAGCGTCGCTGCCAGCGCGCCGAGAGTGCCTGAGGCAAAACCGAGCGCCGCGTATTCCGCGGCGGCGGCGCTGCGCACACGGCGGCGCGACGCGCCCAGTGCCCGCAATACGGCGGCCTCGAAGCGCCGCTCATCCCGGGTGGACTGGACCGCCGCCAGCAGCACCACCACGCCCGCGCCCAAGGTGAACAGGAACACGTATTCCACGGCGAGCGAGGCCTGGTCCATGAGTTGGCGCACCTGCTGCATGATGGCGTCCACATCGAAGATGGTGAGGGAGGGGATTTGCCGCACCAGATCCGCCAGGATGCCCGCCTTCTCGGGCGGCAGATACACGCTGGTGATCCAGGTGCCGGGATGGTCCTCCAGGGCGCCCGGCGAGAGGTCCACGAAGAAATTGGGCCGGAAAGAGTCCCAGCGCACCTTGCGGATGTTGCGCACGGTCACGGTCACCGGCGACCCGCCCACGTCGAACATCAGCTGATCTCCCGGCTTCACGCCGAGGTTCGCGGCGAAGCTCTCTTCCAGGGAGGCCAGCGGCTGTCGCGCCTCGGCTTTGCTCCACCAGGTGCCGGCTACCAGGGTGTTGGCGGCCGGCAGGTCGTAGGTCCAGCTCAGGTTCTGTTCCCGCTCCGCCATGCGCCGGGCGTCGTCCTTCTGGAAGCGCATGCCGGAGACCGGTTTGCCGTCGATGCTGGTGAGACGCGCCCGCACGAAGGGGAAGAGGGTGGGCGAGGCCACGCCGTGGGCCTTGAAGAATCCCACCACCGTGTCCCGCTGCTCGGGCTGGATGTTGATGATGAACTCGTTGGGCGCGTCGTCCGGCAGGCTGGTGCGCCAGCTGTGCAAGAGGTCGGTCCGTACCAGCGCCAGGAGCAGCAGCACCATGAGGCCGATGCCGAAGGCCACCATCTGGATCACCGCATCGCGCTTATGCCGGTTGAGGTTGGCGAGGCCGTAGCGCCAGCCGGCGCGGCCGCCGCGCTGCAGGCCCTTCAGTAGCCGCAACATCAGCAGCGCGCCGCCGCCCAGCAGCAACACCGTCACCGCCAGACCGGCCAGCACCGAGAGCGCCAGCGTCAGGTTCTGCACCTGCCACAGCGTGATGCCGAAACCCGCGGCGATGGCGGCGCCATATACGACGAAGCCCTTCCCCTGCGGTGGCGCCAGGTCGCGGCGCAGGACCCGGGCTGGCGGCGTGTCCGCGAGGCGCATGAGCGGCGGCAGCGCGAATCCCAGCAACAGCACCAGCCCCATCCCCAATGCGGCGAACGCCGGAGTGAGCGGAGCTGCTGGCAAGTGTCCGGGCAGCAGATCCTTCAGCAGGAGCACCAGGCCATATTGGGCGCCATATCCGACCACCACTCCGGAGATACCGGCAGCGAGGCCCAGCCACAGGAGTTCCAGCAGCAACATCGCCTGCACCTGGCGGCGGGTGAGGCCGAGACACTTCAACACCGCGGCGGCGTCGGTGTAACGGGTGGCGTAGCGGCGCGCGGCCAGCACCACCGCCACCGCCGAGATGAGCGCACTCACCAGGGCCGCCAGTGCCAGGAAGCGCTCGGACCTCTCGATGGCGTTCACCAGCTCCGGGCGCCCATCGCTGGCGTCCTCGAGGCGGATGCCCGTGAGCTTGCCGCGCCAGCCGTCCTCCAGCGCCTGGACCACGTCCGGTGTGCCGGCCACCAGCAGCTTATGGTCGACGCGTGAGTTGGACGTGACGAGGCCCGTGGCCGCGACGTCCGCCAGGTTGACGACGATCTTGGGTTCCAAGGCTGAGAACCCGAAGCCGCCATCCGGCAGATAGGCGAGGGCGGCGGCCACGCGCAGCGTGACATTCCCCACCTGCACGCTGTCACCCGTCTTGAGGCCCAAGCTTCCGAGCACTCTCGGCTCCGCCCACAGCGTACCGCGCGCCGGGATGCCGGCCGCAGGCTGCGACGGGCCGAAGGGTTGCGGACCGATGCGCACTTGGCCGCGCAGGGGATAGGTCTCGCTCACGGCGTGTACGTCCACGAGCTGCGTGGCTTGGCCGGCGAGCAGCACGGTGGGGAAATCCATCACCGTGGCGGTGTCGGCACCCGCCGCACGGGCTTCGCCGGCGAGTCGTCCCGGCAAAGGCTCGCCGCTCTGCAGCACCAGGTCGGCGGCCAGGCTCTCGCCGGACTGCTCCACCACGGCGGTGCGGACCCGTGCGGTGAAGAAACCCACCGCCGAGACTGCGGCCAATGCCAGGGCCAGCGCCGCCGCCATCACCGTGTACTCGCCGCTCTTCCACCCGCGGCGGAACTGGCGCGCCGATAGACGCAGTAAGGTCATGCGTTCTCCAGCTTTCCGGCATGCAAGTGCAGGATGCGGCCGCAACGTCTCGCCAGTTCGCGGTCATGGGTGACCAGCACCAGCGTGGTCTTACGCTCTGCGTTTAGCTTGAACAGGAGATCGACGATGACGCCGCCGGTGACGGCGTCCAGGTTGCCGGTGGGCTCGTCGGCGAACAGCAGGGCAGGGTGGGTGGCGTAGGCGCGGGCGATGGCCACGCGCTGCTGTTCGCCGCCGGACAGCTTCTGCGGATAATAATTCGCGCGCTTGGCGAGGCCCACCGCTTCCAGCACTTCCCGTGCCGCAGCCTCGGCATCACCGCCATCGGCCAGTTCCAACGGCAGCATCACGTTCTCGAGCGCCGTGAGGCCGGGCAGGAGATGGAAGGACTGGAAGACGAAACCGATCTCCCGGGCCCGGCGCAGGGCCCGCGCGTCCTCATCGAGTGAACTGAAGGGCTCGCCGTCCAACCACACGGTGCCGGACGTCGGCACGTCCAATCCGGCCAGCAGGCCTAACAGCGTGGACTTCCCGGAACCGGAGGGCCCTACGATGGCCGCGGATTCACCGGGATGGATGGCAAGCGATACGTAATCCAGGATGGTTAACAGTCCATCGGGGCTGTTAACCTGCTTCACCAGATTCTCGGCGCGGAGCAAGGCTGCGCCAGTGGAGACCTTCGACATGTGGCGACGCATCCTTCTGCTTTCACTGTTGTGGCTGGCGCCGGTCTTGGGCTGGACGGCGCCGGCACCCCAGCCGCATGTGATCCTGGTGATGGGCGACAGCCTGAGCGCGGCCTACAACATCGATCCGGCCCAGGGCTGGGTGAACTTGCTGCAACAGCGGCTTGAGAGTTCAGGCTATGACTATACCGTGGTGAACGCCAGTATCAGCGGCGAAACCACTTCCGGGGGGCTCACACGGCTACCCGGCGCCCTGAAGGAGCATGGGCCGGGCATCGTCATCATCGAGTTGGGCGCCAACGATGGGTTGCGCGGCCTGCCCCTCAAGGTGCTGCACGACGACCTCACCGGGATGATCCTGGCTTCCGAGAGAGCCGGCGCCAAGGTGTTGCTGGTCGGCATGCTGCTGCCGCCCAACTATGGGGGAGCCTACACCCAGTCTTTCGCCCAGACCTATAAGGACCTGGCGCGGCGATACAAGCTGCCGTTCGTGCCCTTCCTGCTCCGCGGCATCGCGGAAAACCGCGACATGATGCAGGCGGATGGCCTGCATCCCGTCGCCGGAGCGGAGCCTCGGGTGCTGGAAAACGTGTGGCCCTACCTTGAGCCGCTCTTGCACAAGAAGCGGTGAAATACGCCATGTGAGCGGCTAGACTGGCGCATCCCAGCTCACCCCGTCCATCTGATGCAGACCCTTCCCAAGTCGGCGGTCCACGGCGGCATGGCCCTCGTCGGGTTGGCCGTCTTCGTCACGGGCGTAGTGCTGGTGCGAGCGCTACGGCCCTGGGATGAAGCGTGGCAAGCCAGCCTTTCGCTCATGGCCTGGATCGCGGTGCTGTTGCTGGGCAGCGACATGGCCTGGAACAAGGTGCACCGGCGTGCCAGCACGGGACTCGATGCGGCGCAGCATGACCCTTCCTGGTCCCGCACCGGCGTGAAACTGCTGGGTCTCGTGATCACCCTCGGCCTGCTTGGCGCGGCCTACATGATCTTCCCGGTGTACGACGACAGCTTCTATGGACCGTTCTTCACCATGCTGGTCTATCTGGTGCCGGCATGGCTGGTGGCGGCACCGCCGTATTTCTATCTGGTGGACCGGCGCATGCGCGAACCACAGGATGGTTACTGGCATCTTGGCAGTGCGGTCCTGCTGCGCTGGAACCAAGTGGATGCGCGGATGCTGGGCCAGCATCTCCTGGGTTGGACCGTGAAAGGCTTCTTCCTTCCACTCATGTTCGCCTATATGTGCAGCGACATGGGACGGGTGCTGGCCTACGGTGATCCGGACGGCGCCCGGCTGGACATCGACGTCGCCTACGACCTCATGTACTTCGTGGATGTCACGCTGGTATCGGTGGGTTATCTCGTCACCTTCCGCGTCACCGATACGCACATCCGGAGCACTGAACCCACCTTCCTGGGCTGGGCCGTGGCGCTGGCATGTTACCAGCCGTTCTGGGGAGTCGTATCCGGACAGTATCTTGCATACCGGACCGATTATGGCTGGCAACAATGGCTGTCGCCTGGCACGCTCAGCTATGCTGCGTGGGGTGTGGCGATCCTGGCGCTCACGGGCATCTATCTCTGGGCGACGCTGTCTTTCGCCGGACGCTTCTCCAACCTCACTCACCGCGGCATCCTCACCAACGGACCGTACCGTTTCTCCAAGCATCCCGCTTATCTGGCCAAGAACCTGTCCTGGTGGCTCATCGCGGCGCCGTTCCTGGCGCATGGCGGGCTCTTGGACGGCGCATTGCGCTGCCTGATGCTCCTGGGCGTCAACGTGATCTATTGGCTGCGTGCACGCACCGAGGAACGGCATCTCTCTGCTGATCCGGTCTACGTGCAGTACGCCATGTGGGTCGAGCAACATGGAGTATTGCGCGACCTCCCGCGTGTGCGAGGCTTGGGTTTCCTGCGTTACCGGGTTCCGGAGGTATGATGCCGCGCTCCCTGGCTTTGCTCTGTTACGCCGCCGGCGTACTGTTCTGCTTCACACCCTGGGCTTCCCCCGGCATCGCCTTGGGCTTGGGACTCGTATTCGCGCTGGCGGGCGATAACCCCTATCGCGATGCCGGCACCCGCTACGTGAAATGGCTGCTGCAGGCGAGCGTGGTGTTGCTGGGATTCGGCGTGGACCTCGCGGCGGTGCTCAGGGTCGGTGCTCACGGCATCCTGTTCGCTGCCGTTAGCATCTTCGCCACCTTCACCCTGGGGTATTGGCTGGCACGTCTGCTGCGCATCAACCTCAAGACCTCGCTGCTGATATCCGCCGGTACCGCCATCTGCGGCGGCTCCGCCATCGCCGCCGTGGGGAGCGCCGTGGATGCCGACAAAGGCGAGATGTCCGTGGCCATGGGCACGGTGTTCATGCTGAACGCCGTGGCACTGTATCTGTTCCCGGCCATGGGTCACTGGCTGGGATTGAGTCAGGGCCAGTTCGGCACCTGGGCCGGCATCGCCATCCATGACGTGTCTTCGGTGGCCGGGGCCGCATCCGCGTACGGCGACGATGCGCTGCGTATCGCGACCATCGTCAAGTTGTCGCGCGTCCTTTGGATCGTGCCGGTGACGATGGTGGCCGCCATGCTGTTTCCCAGGCCCGAGACTGCGGGCAAGCGCCGCATCACCCTGCCTTTGTTCATCCTGGGATTCCTGGCAGCTTCTGCCATCGGCAGCCTGCTGCCGGCGCTGCATCCCTGGATACCGGTGATCGCGCGCATGGCCAAGATCGGCTTTGCCATCACGCTCTTCTGCATCGGCGCAGGGCTCTCCCGCGCCGCGGTCCGCCAGGTCGGTTACAAGCCGCTGCTCCAGGGCGTCTGCCTATGGGCCTTCATCAGCGGCGCGGCGCTATTGACCGTCCTCGATCTGGGACATTGAGCCCGGCTCAAGGCCTGGCGCACCGGTCCCAGGCGGACGCCGGGCGAGGTCAGAAGACGAAATTGAAGAAGAGGCCCAGGGTGCTGCCGTCGAAGCTGCAACGCCCGGTGCATGGCCCTTCGATCCGATAGCGGATGTTGGTGTAGCGGACGCCGAATACCCGGTACTGGTACTCCAGTACCGCGCCGACTGCATCCTTGAACGTCAGGTCCGGCACATGGCCGTTGCCATTGAGCTTCGGGTTCGCGTGATAGGTGAGCCCGGCGCCGAAGTGCTGGTTACCGTCGCTGTAGAGCACCACCAGGTCCACGGGATAGCGCTTGAAGTTGATGTCCGAGCCGAAGCCGGCGCTGAAGCCACTCTGGATCCCCACGGTGCCCTTGAAAGCCCAGTCCGGGTCATCGAAGTTGTGCAATATTCCCACGTCCGCAAACACGCTCTTGCCGGCGTACACACTATCCGTGCCTCCCACCACATATTTGCGCTCGGCCAGCTTGTCGCCGCCGAACAGCACGCCGACATCGAGGCTGGGGTGCGTGCTGCCGGGGATGTAATCGTCGTCCGCCCACGCCGGAGCCGACAGACAGGAGAGCAGCAGAGCCGCCGTCAGGAACGCTGTCTTCTTCATGTCAGTGCTTGCGCCGGCAGGCTTCCGCCCATTCGATGATGTGCTTGACCCGCGGCGTCACCAGTGAGAGAGCTTCATCCAGGTCCACCCACCGATACTCCATGTGTTCATGGATGCCGGTCAAGGGGTTGGGAGCAAGCGACACATCTGCGCGATCGGTGCGCGCGATGTAATAGCGCGCCACCTTGCCGCGTGCATAAGGCGCGGTCTCGCGGTACACCTCGCCCCAGGCAAAATCCAGCGAATCGATGCCCGTCTCCTCCGCCACCTCCCGCCGTGCCGCTGCCAGTGGCGTCTCATCCGGCTCCACCATGCCCTTGGGGAAGTCCCAGTGCTTGTACGCCCGCAACAGCAGATAGCGGGGACCTTCCGCCGTGTCCCGGACCACCACCACTCCCGCTGATAGACGCTTGCTGGCGGCTTCCATGGAATTCAACGCCGCCTTTTGCGGGATCGCTTGAGATGGAACATCTGGCTCTCGATGTGAAGTGGCGGCAGCTGACGTGGCCCCATTCTATGCATTCGAGCCTAATGACGGCGTGGGTCAGGACCGCGTAACGACATGTTATCCGAAATCACAGGTCTTTCATGGAGTTACAGATAAACCATGGCCGGCGTTGCTAGAATGGCCAAATGAAGACTTTGCTCGCCATCCGCCATGTGCCGTTCGAAGATCTGGGATCCTTCGCCGCGGTGCTGGCGAAGGCGGGATATTCCATCCGCTATGCCGACGCGCCGACGGCGGACTTTACGGCCCTGGGCAAGCTCGGTTGGGACCTGGTGGCGGTGATGGGAGGTCCCATCGGCGTGAATGATGGCGCTGACTATCCCTTCATCGCGCCGGAACTCAAGTTCGTGGAAGCGCGGCTCAAGGCCGGGCTTCCGCTCCTGGGGATATGCCTGGGCAGCCAGTTCATCGCCAAGGCCTTGGGCGCCACGGTGCGGCGCAACGACAAGGTCGAATTAGGCTGGAAACCCCTCACACTCACCGAGGCAGGCCGGACCTCGGCGCTGCGGCACCTCACTGCGCCGGTGCTGCATTGGCACGGCGAAGTCTTCGACCTGCCCCAAGGCGCGCTCAGCCTCTGCAACACCGACCTCACGCCGCACCAAGGCTTCTCCTGGGGCCGCGCGCTGGCCATGCAATTCCATCCGGAAGTGACTGCGTCGGGACTGGAGCAGTGGTACGTGGGTAACGTCAGTGACATCCGCAGCACCGGGACCACCACGGCCGAGCTGCGTCGCGATGCGCAAGCCTTTGCTGCAGACCTGGAAACCCAGGGCGCTTCCATGCTCCGTGACTGGCTGGCAGGACCCGGCTAAGCCTGGATCACTATCTCGGCTTCGATCTGGATATCCGTCTTCAGGCTGTTGGCGATGAAACACTGTTGATGGCCGATCTCCACGGCCTTCTTCACGGCCGTTTCGTCGGCGGGCCCTTTGACCACGATACGCGGCTTGAGCAGGATGCGCGTGATGCGGATCGGCTTGTCGCCCTCAGGCATCAAACCCTCGGCCCGGTCCATGTAATCCACCACGTCGATGCGCTTGCGCGCGGCCACGGCGAGGAAGGACAGCAACTGGCACGACGATGCAGCCATCACCAAGAGCTGTTCGGGATTGAGGAGTCTCGGGTCGCCGCGAAATGCGGGATCCGAGCTGGTTTGGAGCGTCGTCTCGGCGGGTTCCGCAGATAGCGCGTGGGTCCGGCCATAGGCTTCGTACCCGGCGCCGGTACTGCCCGTCCAACGGCAGGTGACGTGATAATGATGATCGTGATGCTCGGACATGTGATCCTCCGGTACCGCGGGGCATGATTTTCCATCCGGCATAAGCCGCGTTGAAGTGCCAGGGACGGAAAAACGCCTGGACCAGATTCAGCGGCCCGTCATGCGGCGCATGATCGGGAAATACAGCCAGTAAGGCAGCGC
>DATIVR010000027.1:0-3253 GCA_035465695.1 Gammaproteobacteria bacterium | reverse complement strand
CGGCATGGACATCCCGGCCGTCGAAGCGTATCTACGCTCCCTGCAAGACGACATCACTTCCACGCTGGAGAGACTGGACGGCAAGGGCCGGTTCCGCCGTGACGCCTGGCCGCGTCCCGAGGGCGGCGGCGGCGAGAGCCGCGTGCTGCGCCATGGCGCCCTCTTCGAACAGGCCGGCGTGAACTTCTCCGACGTGCAGGGCAAGCAACTGCCGCCCTCCGCCACCGCGCACCGCCCGGAGCTCGCCGGTCGCGCCTGGCGCGCCCTCGGCGTATCCCTGGTGCTGCACCCCTGGAACCCCTACGTACCCACGGCGCACATGAACGTACGCTGCTTCTCCGCCACCAAGGAAGGCGAGGCACCGGTATGGTGGTTCGGCGGGGGCTTCGACCTCACGCCCTATTACGGTTTCGAGGAGGACGCGCGCCACTGGCATGCCACCGCCAAGGATGCCTGCGACTCCTCCTTCGGTGCCGAAGCCTATCCCCGTTACAAGAAGTGGTGCGACGAGTACTTCTTCCTCAAGCACCGCGGCGAGGCCCGCGGCATCGGCGGGCTGTTCTTCGACGACCTGAACGCCGAAGGCTTCGAGCGTTCCTTCGCTTTCACCCGCAGCGTAGGCGACCACTTCCTCCCGGCCTACGCGCCCATCGTCGAGAAGCGCCGCAATATGATATACGGCGAACGCGAGCGGGAGTTCCAGCTGTACCGCCGCGGCCGTTACGTGGAGTTCAACCTGGTGTGGGACCGGGGTACCCACTTCGGCCTGCAGTCCGGTGGCCGCACCGAGTCCATCCTCATGTCGCTGCCGCCGCTGGTCCGCTGGGAATACGACTACAAGCCCGAACCAGGCTCGCCGGAAGCCGAGCTATACGAGAAGTTCCTGAAACCGAGGGATTGGGCATGAGCATCCAGCCTTTCCATCTGGCTTTTCCGGTGCACGACCTGGAAGAAGCCCGCGAGTTCTATGCGGGACTGCTGGGCTGTCCCACGGGGCGGGAGTCCAGCGAGTGGATCGACTTCGATCTCTACGGCCACCAGATCGTGGCGCACCTGGCCCCACAAGAAGCCGCGGCCGCCACCAACAAGGTGGACGGCGAGGACGTGCCGGTGCGGCACTTCGGCGTAATCCTGGAATGGAATGACTGGGAGAAGCTTTCGGAACGCCTCAAGGGGAAAGTGAGGTTCATCATCGAGCCCGGCATCCGCTTCAAGGGCCAGGTGGGCGAACAGGCCACCATGTTCTTCAAGGACCCCAGTGGCAATGCGCTGGAGTTCAAGGCATTCAGGGATCCGTCACGGATCTTTGCGCGCTGATTCAACTGCCAGACTGGCCGGCGAACATGCCGGTCAACACCAAGCCGATCACCACCACGCCGATCGCGACGTAGAGCCAATCCCGTATCCGCACGTTGGCGATGACCCCCGACGCCAGCCGCGCCAGCGGCGTGAACAGCATCACCAACACTCCCGCATCGAGGAATGCGCTCGCGTGCAGGCCCATGGCTTCTCGCCAGACGTAAGCCAGGATCGAGGTGATGGCGCCCGAGGGAGTATGGGGCTGGTAGTCGGCACCCTTCATCAGGAACACCGCGAGACCGGCGACGATGCACAGCACCGAAAGCCCGATGCTGGTGCGCAGGATCCACACCGTGACCAGGCGGCGTTGGGCTGCCAGGCGCTCGCTCATGCGCTGAACCCCTTCAGCAACATGTCCAGCGCCACAAAACTCAGCACCACCGCGAACACGTGGCGCAACACCCGCACTGGCAGGTGGTGCACCAGATGGGCGCCGAGATAGGCGCCCCCGAGCACGCCCAGGATCACCGGGCCCGCTACCAGCGGCTGCACCTCGCCGTGCGCCAGGTAATACCCGGCACTGGTGGCGGCGGTGATGCCGATCATGAAGTTGGAGGTGGCGGTGGAGACCCGGAACGGCAGGCGCATGAGCTTGTCCATGGCCAGCACCTTGAACACACCCGAACCGATGCCGAGCATGGCCGAGAGCAGGCCTGCCCCGACCATGAGCCCGAACGCCGGCGCGACGCCCTGCACGTGATAGTCGATCCATTGCTCCCCGCTCCGATAACGGCTGCCGAGACGCAGCCGCGCCGCCAGCGCCGAGTCCACCGGGGCTCCGCTGGCATCGTGCTTGGTGGGCAGGAAGGACATGACCGCTGAATACAACATCACCAGGCCGAAGATGAGGAACAGGCTCCTGGCCGGGACGTTATGGGCCACCAGGGCGCCCAGCAACGCGCCACCGGAAGCGGCTACCTGCAGGAACAAGGCGAGGCGGATGTTCGAAAGGCCGGTGCCCACGAAACGAGGAGCGGCCCCCACGGAGGTGGCGATGACGCCCAGCAAGCTCACGCCCACGGCCTGCTGCACCGGCAGATGCAGCACCAGGGTGAGGAGCGGCACGATCACCAGCCCGCCGCCCAGCCCGGTGAGCGAACCGATGATGCCGGCGAACGCGCCGCCGACCAGGATCACCGCGGTGGAGACGAGCGGCGTCATCTAGCCCTGCCGTGACGGAAACATTTGACGTGATGGTCGTTCACCATGCCGGTAGCCTGCATGTAGGCATAGCAGATGGTGCTGCCCACGAACCGGAAGCCCCGCCTCTTCAGGTCCTTGCTCATGGCGTCGGATTCCTGCGTGCGGACCGGCACCTGGCCATCCCTCCACATGTTCTTCTTGGGCTTGCCGCCGACGAAGGACCAGATGTACTTGTCGAAGTTGCCGAACTCCTGCTTCACCGCCAGGAACGCCTTGGCATTGCCGATGGCGCTCTCGATCTTGAGGCGGTTGCGGACGATGCCCGCATCCGCCATGAGCCGCGCCACGTCTCTCCGGGTGAAAGCAGCCACCTTCCTGGGGTCGAAGCGCGCGAACGCTCTCCGGTAGTTCTCGCGCTTGTGCAGGATGGTGGACCAGGACAGGCCGGCTTGCGCGCCTTCAAGGATCAGCAGCTCGAACAGCCGCCGGTCATCGTGTAAGGGGACGCCCCACTCCTTGTCGTGATATGCGGTGTATTCCCGGTCATCCGCCGGCGCCCAACGACAACGGACTTTTCCGTCTGCGTGCCCGGCTGTCACTTGCGGTAGTCCGGGGCCACGTCGCCGATGCGCGCGTTCTTGAACCACTGCTCATATTCCGCGCAGCGAGCGTGGCCCTCGGCCGGCGCCCAGGCCACGAAATCCTTCTCCTCGGTGGGCACGTAAGGACCTTTCTTGCACTCGAACACCAC
>DATIVR010000026.1:0-27904 GCA_035465695.1 Gammaproteobacteria bacterium | reverse complement strand
GTTTGCACCCCTTAGACCGGTGACTTTGCGCCCCCGCCTTTCGGACGGGTTTGCCGTTTCGTGTCCCCTGAAGTGTAGCATCCTGCACAGGGTTTACAACGGGTTTGCGGCCGCCCTAGGCATGGGGGCGGGTGGCTATAGACCTCAGGAACTCCAGCAGTCCCAGGCGACGGCCCACTGCCAAGGCAGTCTCCGGGGAAAGCGCCTTCAATGCCATGAGCAGGCGCACCGGCTTCGGGTTTACCACTACCTCCACCTTGCGCGTCTGCAACACTCGCAACACGGCTCCGGACACGGCTTGCGGATGCGAGGCGCCGATGCTGCGGGGCGCAGGCTGTCCCTTGCGGGCGAACATGCCCGTCTCATCCACGAAGCCCGGGCAGATCACCGACACGGCGACGCCACTGTCACGCAGCTCCGCGGCCAGCGAGATGCTCCATTCCGCAAGGCCGCCCTTGCTGCCTGAATATGCAGCGCCATAGGGCATACCGGTACGTCCGGCCAGCGATGCAATGTTCACCACATGTCCTTGGCCGCGCGCCAGCATCTCCGGCAACACCGCGCGGGTGAGTTGCATGGGCGCCAGGAGGTTGGTGGCCAGGATGCGTTCCAGCGCCGCAGGGTCCTGCTCGGCGAACACCGCGAGCTCCTCCACCGCGGCGTTGTTGATGAGAACGTCGATACGGCCGAACTCCGCGTGAGCGCGCGCCAGCAGCGCGGCGCGGTCGGAGGCAGAGGTCACATCAGTGGGTTGGATATGGACGCGGATGCTCTTGGGCAACGACAGGCCCACGGCCTTGAGCTTTTCTTCCGAGCGGGCGGCGAGGATCAAGTCCGCTCCTTCAGCCGCCAGGGCGCGGGCCATGACTGCCCCCAGGCCCTGGGAAGCGCCGGTGAGGATGATGGATTTGCCGCTCAGTTGACCCATGACTACATACTAGAACGAGAAACCCCGCCGCAGCGGGGTTTCTCTTGAACGACTTTCAGCCCCGGCGAAGGCTCAATGCCCGCCTTTCGGGATGGAGCCGAGCGGGCCGGGCAAGCCGGAGAAATACTCCGCCACGTCCTGGATGTCTTCCTCGGAGAGCGGCGCCACCATGGCGTTCATGGGTGAGCCCTTGCGCTGGTTGAGCTTGTACTCATGCAGCGCCTGGATGATGTAGTCCTTGTATTGGCCGGCCAGGATCGGCGGTTGCGGATCCTGGCCCTTGTTGCTGATGCCGTTCAGGCTGTGGCAAGCGGCGCACACCTTGGTGGCGATCTGCTTCCCCGCTTCGGCGTTGCCGTCGGCATAGGCGGCGCTAGCGGCGAGACCGAGCGCGGCGAGGACGACGAGTTGCTTCTTCATGGGGTCTTTCCTCACTGTCCGGCCGGGGTCGTATGCCCCAAGCTCTCGAAATAGGCGGCGATATCCTGCATCTGCTGGTCCGTCAGGGACGAGGCCTGGGCATGCATGGTGCGGTGGGCGCGGTCGCCGGACTTGTATTCCTTGAGGGCCTGCACGATATAAGCGGCATGCTGGCCGGCCAGCTTGGGCACGTGGTAGTTGGGATACATGTTGTCGTAGCCCGGGATGCCATGGCAGCCGATGCAGGTGTAGGACTCGGTCTTGCCTTTGGCGGCGTCACCGTCGGCATAGGCCGCGGTGCTCAAGCCCAGCAGGCCACAGGTCAGGACGAGGACGAATGCGCGGGTCCGCATCGGAATATCTCCCTAGGACGAATACGGGTGGAGGCCTGATGGACGGCCTTCTGAGGGCGCCTAGGGTATCAAAAGCCAGCGGTTTCCTGTAGTCCGGCACGGAGCATACTGGCGTAACACGCAGGCTCCGGCTCGGGTCTTATATGGATGGAGCGAACCTAAGCAAGAGGTGACCATGGAGAAGATCAGGAAAAGCGATGCGGAGTGGCAGAAGGAGCTCAGCCCGGAACAGTACGCCGTGGCCCGGAAGAAAGGCACCGAGCGGCCCTTCACCGGCAAATATGTGGAGAACCACGAAGCGGGTCTGTACCGCTGTGCCTGCTGCGGCACCCCCTTGTTCTCATCGGATACCAAGTACGACTCCGGCTCCGGCTGGCCGAGCTTCACGGCGCCCGCGGACCCGCAGAACGTCGAGATGCACCACGACCGCAGCCACTTCATGGAGCGCACCGAGGTGGTCTGCGCCAAGTGCGACGCCCACCTGGGCCACGTGTTCCCCGACGGCCCGGGCCCCGGTGGCCTGCGCTACTGCGTCAACTCCTGCTCCCTCGACTTCAAGAAGGACGAGACGAAGTGACCGAACTCTTGTTCCGTGACGATGCCTATGCCACCGAGTTCGAGGCGGCGGTCCTGCCCTCCGCGCCGGGCCGGGTGGTGCTGGACCGCACGCTCTTCTACCCGGAGGGCGGCGGCCAGCCCGGCGACGTCGGGATGCTGGTGCTCCCAGATGGGCGGCAGCTCCAAGTGAGCGATACGAAGAAAGGCGAGCAGCCCGGCACGGTGGCGCATCTGCTGGCCGAGGCCGCGATCGAACTGGCCCCCGGGACCCGCGTGTCAGGCCGGATAGATTGGCAGCGCCGCCACCGCCTCATGCGCATGCACACCTGCCTGCATCTCCTCTCCGCCGTGATTGTCGCGCCGGTGACCGGCGGTGCCGTGGGAGACGGCTATGGCCGGCTGGATTTCGACCTGCCGGAGAGCCCGGATCAGACCGAGGTGCAAGCGAAGCTCGATGCGCTCATCAGGCAGGACGCGCCGGTATCGTTCCGCTGGATCAGCGACGCCGAACTCGATGCGCATCCGGAGCTGGTCAAGACCATGTCCGTACAGCCGCCGCGCGGAGCCGGCCAGGTGCGCCTCGTGCAGGTGGAAGGCATCGATCTGCAGCCCTGCGGGGGCACCCACGTGGCGCGCATCGGCGAGATCGGCGAGGTGCTAATCACCAAGGTGGAGAAGAAAGGCAAACAGAATCGCCGGGTACGGCTGGAATTCCCTGCCGCGAGGCCATAAGGGCCGCAGACCCGCGATGTCGCTTTTGGAGTATCTTCTTTCCGATGTTCTTTCAACGGGGAGGGGAACAATGAGTTCCGACAACGGCCGTACCATCACCATCGTCGCCTATGTACTGCATCTGCTCGGCGCCATGTTCGGTCTGCCCAGCATCGTCGCGCTCATCATCAACTACGTGGTCAAGAACGACGGCCATGGGGAGATGATCGACAGCCATCAGGCCTGGATGATCAAGAGCTTCTGGTATGCCTTGCTGGGCTGCATCATCTGCGTGGCGCTGGTCGTGACAGTGATCGGCATCCCGCTCGCCTGGCTGGGCGGCCTGGTCATCTGGCTCTGGTACGTGTACCGCCACATCCGCGGCCTCATCGATCTCGCCGGGAACAAGACCATGTCCGCCGACGCGTGGATATGAGCGAATACCGTTAAGACAAAGGCCGCTCTTGCGAGCGGCCTTTCTTGATCTCGCGGTTCCCGACAGTATCAGGACGCGGCCTTCAACTTCCCCATCTCCGCCAGCACCAGCGCGATGCGGTCCACCGCCCAGTCGATCTGCTCGCGAGTGATGACCAAGGGCGGCGCCAGGCGCACCACGGTCTCGTGGGTCTCCTTGGAGAGGATGCCGTGGGCCATGAGCCGCTCGCAGACTTCTCGGGCACGCCCCTGCTTGGAGTCGATCTCGATGCCCACGAACAGGCCCTTGCCGCGCAGGCTCTTGATGAGCGGACTCTTGAGCGCGGCGAGCTTCTGCATGAGGTGCGCGCCTAGTTCGGCGGAACGTTCCGCCAGCTTCTCGTCTTGAAGCACCTGCAGTGCTTCCATGCCCACGGCTGCCGCCAGCGGATTGCCGCCGAAGGTACTGCCGTGGTCGCCGGGATGGAATACCTCCATCACCTGCTTGCGCGCGAGGAAGGCGGACACGGGCAGCAAGCCGCCACCCAGCGCCTTGCCAAGGATGAGTCCATCGGGCTGCACGCCCTCGTGCTGGCAGGCCAGGAGCTTGCCGGTGCGGCCGAGGCCGGTCTGGATCTCGTCAGCGATGAACAGCACGTTATGCTTCTTGCAGATCTCGGCGGCTCGCTTCAGGAAGCCCGCCGGCGGCACCACGATGCCCGCCTCGCCCTGGATGGGTTCCACCAGGAACGCGGCAGTATTCGGCGTGATGGCCTGCTCGAGGGCTTCCGCGTCGCCATAGGGGATGAGTCTCATGCCGCCGGGGAAGGGGCCGAAGCCGTCCCTGTACTGGGCTTCGCTCGACATGGCCACGATGGCGATGGTGCGGCCGTGGAAATTGCCGGTGCAGGCGATGATCTCGGCCTTGTCCGCGGCCACGCCCTTGACCTTATATGCCCATTTGCGCGCCGCCTTGAGGGCCGTCTCCACCGCTTCGGCGCCGGTGTTCATGGGCAACGCCATGTCCATGCCGGTGAGCTCGCACAGGCGCTTGAGGAAGCTGCCGAGCTTGTCGCTGTGGAAGGCGCGGGAGCAGATGGCGAGCTTGCCTGCCTGCTCCGAGAGCGCCTTCACGAGCCTGGGATGCGCGTGACCATGGCTGACCGCGGAATAGGCGCTCATCATGTCGAGATACTTGTTGCCTGCCTCATCCCAGACGTGCACGCCTTCGCCGCGCACCAGCACCACATGCAGAGGGTGATAGTTGTGGGCGCAATATCTGTCTTCCAGTTCGATGCTCTTGTTCATGATGCGGCCTTGGTCTGCGAGTGCGGGCGGGAAAACGACTATTATACCGGCCCACCTGTACCGGCTTTAACCCCCTAAATCCCCTGGAATATGCCCGAAGCACGCCATAACACACCCTGCGACTTCCGCGGGCCCGCCGGCCGCGTGGAAGGACTGCTGGACGATCCGGACGTGGCTCCCACCGCCGTCGCCGTGGTCTGTCATCCGCATCCCTTGCAAGGCGGCACCATGCAGAACAAGGTGGCTTACATGCTGGCGCGCGCCTTCAACGACATGGGCGCGGTGACCTTGCGCTTCAACTTCCGCGGCGTGGGCCGCAGCGAAGGCAGGTTCGACAACGGCCTCGGCGAGACCGACGACGCACTCGCCGCCATCGATTGGCTGATGAACCAGCATCCAGGCTTGCCGCTGTGGCTCGGGGGTTTCTCATTCGGATCTTTCGTGGCATTGCGCGCGCAATCGAGGCGCCCCGTGCAGCGGCTGGTGACGGTGGCGCCGGCGGTGGAACGTTTCGCGACCAAGGACATCGTCTTTCCAGGTTGTCCGTGGCTGCTGGTGCAGGGCATGGCGGATGACGTCGTCTCACCGGAGGCGGTGCTCAGCTGGGCGCGAGGTCTCGCGAATCCGCCGCGCATCGTGGAGATGGCCGGCGCCGGACACTTCTTCCACGGGCGGCTCAACGAGCTCCGGGAGGCCGTAGCGGCGGGTTTCTGAAGTAAACCCCGGGTTTTGTTAGACTTATCCCATTCCAGCGTTTCTTCAGGGGTAATGAATATGCGTCGCATCTTCCTCGTCGGTGTGCTGTTGGCCGTCAGCAGTTCGGCGTTCGCCACCAATAACATCACCATCCCAGGTCTGAACCAGACGGAGTTCGACGGCCTGTCTGCGGACTTGGGCGCGGTCACCAGCTTCAAGCAGATGCAGGGAGCCTCGTCAGAGGGCCTCACCGGATTCGACTTCGGACTCAATCTGGCCGACACGCAGGTGAGCCACAAGCAGGACTGGAACCAGGCCACCAGCAGTAACGTATCCAACGTGCCTTTCGCCAACCTGACCCTTTCGAAGGGCCTGCCCTTCGGTTTCGACGTGGGTGCCGAATACGCCGTCGTGCCGGGTTCCAACATCCACCTCTACGGCGTGGAAGCCCGTTACGCCATCCTGGACGGCGGCATCGCCGAGCCTGCGGTGGGCTTGCGCGCCGCATACACGCATCTCACCGGCGTGGATTTCCTGTCTTTCAACACCAAGACGCTGGATCTATCGGTCTCCAAGGGTTTCGGTCCCATCACTCCCTACGCGGGGGTGGGCGAAGTGTGGACCAACAGCTCCCCGGATAGCTCGACAGGTTTGAGCGACTTCAGCCAGAGCAACACCGAGTTCTTCGCGGGCTTCAGCTTTGAACTGGGCGTGCATATGGCGCTGGAATACAACCATCTGGCCGGCAACAGCACTTATACCTTCAAGCTGGGCTTCGGCTTCTGATCCTCGAGATCCCGGCCGCCGTCTGCACGGCGGCCGGCGCTTTCCGGTCACCACGCAAACACGCCGCCATGTTCTCCGCCTTGGTCTCATTCCTGGAAAAGCATCTCGGTCCCGCTGACTCGAGGGCACCGGCGCTCGTGCCCCACGATCAATTGCGGATCGCGGCGGCAGCATTGATGGTCGAGATGTCCCGTTCCGACTTCGACGAGGCGGAGGTGGAACTGGGCCTGGCGAAAGACCTGCTCGCGGAACGCTACAGCCTGGGTCCCGCGGACGCAGCGGCATTGGTCCAGGCGGCGCAGAAGGAATCGGACCATTCCGCTTCGCTGTTCCGCTTCACCCATCTCGTGAATCAGCACCTGGACCCCGCCGAGAAGCAGCAGCTGATGGCCATGCTGTGGGACGTGGCCTATGCCGATGGACGCCTGGACAAGCATGAGGACGCGCTCATGCATAAGCTCGCGGACTTGCTCTATGTGCCGCTGGCCGACCTGATCCGCGAGAAGGAAGCCGCCAAGCAGCGGCAGAAAGCGAGAGAGAGATAGAGACTGCCGGCGGAGATGCCGGGCTTCGAATCGAGACCATCCAAGTGCCGGAGCCGTGCCTCCCGGGCACGGCTCCGGTCCGGAATGGCTTACTTCACCATGTCCTTGAGACCCTTGAGGGACTGCACCTTGACCACGTTCCGGGCGGGCTTCGCCTTGAAGATGGTCTTCTCACCCGTGAAGGGGTTGATGCCTTCACGTTCCTTGGTGGCGGGCTTGCGCACGACCTTGACCTTCATGAGGCCGGGCACCACGTAGATGCCGGGGCCCTTCTTGCCCAGGCTCTTGCCGATGAGGCCAGCCAGGTTCTCGAAGATCGAGGCCACTTGCTTGCGGCTCAAGCCGGTCGCGTGGGCCAGGTAAGCGTAGGTCTCGGACTTGGTGAACGGCTTGTCGGCGTTGACGGCCGGGGCCTTGACGGCTTTGGCGGCGGATTTGACGACAGCCTTCTTCTTTGCAGCCATTTAGGTCTCCTCTTAGATGGCTTAAAGCTAAGGACACGCCGCGAAATCTAGCACATGGCAGAGCGGAATGTTAGGTTTTTTCCGGGAAAAACACGATTTTTTTGGAAGCCGGGCGCGTTTGAGCCTAGGAAAATAGGCTTTCCGGCGCTACCCGGGCCCCGGTGATCCGCACTTGCTTCAGGCGCCCGGTCTTGCCGCGGACGATCTCGACCCTGGTTTTGCTGGTGCGGAAGCACTTGGCCAGGAAGTCCTGCAGGCCTTCGTTCGCCCGTCCCTCAATCGCCGGTGCCTTCAGGCGCACCTTGAGCGCGCCGTCCTCGATGCCCGCCAGGGCATCCGTCTTCGCGCCGGGCCGCACCTTCACAGTCAGCAGCAGCGCTTCACCTTCCACCTGCCAGAAGCGCCGTGGGGCCGCGGGCATCGCGCTTAAAGACCCATGAACGGCCAGATATGCGGCAGCGCGTAGTAGCCGATCACCTGCAGCACCAGGATCACCACCAGCGGCGAGAAGTCGAGGCCGCTCAAGGGCGGCAGTACCCGCCGCACCGGCCGCAACAGCGGCGCGTTCACGGGCCGCAGTATGCCGTCCAGCGGATTGCGGCCCTGGTTGAACCAGCTCATGAGCGCTTCCGCCAGTATGGTGAAGAAGTAAAGATTGACCAGGATGTAGATGAGCTTCAGCAAGGTCCAGAGCAGCAGGAATCCCGGCGTATAGCCGAAGCGGTCGCTATCGCCGTGGGTGAGGTTGGCGAGCGCGGTCACCACGATCACGTTCAGGAGTTGCAGCAGGACCGCCAGCACGAGCGAGGCCAGGTCGATGCGGTTCCAGGGCCGGATCACCCGGCGCAACGGCAGGAGCAAAGGGTTGGTGACTTTCATCACCGCCTGGGCGAAAGGGTTGTAGAAGTCGGCGCGCACCTGCTGCATCAGGAAGCGCAGCAGCACCGCCGCCGTGTAGAGGCCCAGTACGGTGTTGATGATGAATACCAGGGCGTGGACCGAGTTCTCCATCATGTCTCCTCGCTGGCTTCCGCCGAGAGTTGCCGGCCACGGTCGCGGGCGGCAACGAGCGCCTTGCGCACCAAGGCCGCGAATCCGCCGTTATCGAACGCCCCGAGCGCCGCGGCGGTGGTGCCGTTCGGCGAGGTCACCTGCTTCCTTAGCGTCGTGGGGGCCTCGCCTGATTCCTGCGCCATCCGGGCCGCGCCGGAAGCTGTCTGCAGCGTCAAGGCGCGCGCGGTCTCCGGCGGCAGGCCCAGTTCGATGGCCGCCGCCTCCATGCATTCCATGAGCAGGAAGAAATAAGCGGGACCGCTTCCGGAAAGCGCGGTCACGGCGTCCATCAGCGACTCATCTTCTATCCACCGCACCAGGCCCACCGCTTCCATGAGCGCCTGCGCGGTGGCGCGTTGACGCTGGTCCACTTTCGGGGTGGCATAGAGGCCGGCGGCGCCCGCGCCGAGAAGCGCCGGGGTGTTGGGCATGACCCGCACGATGGCTTGTCCGCCGCCGAGCCAGCGGTCCAGGTCGCCCGTGGTGATGCCGGCAGCCACGGAGATCACCAGCGGTCGCCGGGTCTGCACCACCTCGCCCACCTCCTTGGCGGCAGCGCGCAGTATCTGGGGCTTCACCGCGAACACCAGCACGTCGGCGTCGCGCGCAGCGGCCAAGCCATCGAAGCTCATCCGCACCGGAGCACGTTTGGCCAGGAGCGCGCGTTGTTCAGGGTTGGGTTCCGAGACGGTGATGCGTCCCGGTTTGCAGCCTCTTTCCACGAGGCCGCCCACCAGGCTTCGCGCCATGTTGCCGCCGCCGATGAAGGCGATGCGAAGTTCGTCCAGCAAAGAGGATCTCCGTCGGGAGACATAGATGATACGTCAGTCCTGGCGTGGATTACGGCACGTGGGTGAGCAGCCGGAGCTGCGAACGGTCTGGGAAGATGCGAGTCCGGCGTTTTCCAGCGGAGCAGGAAGCGGAGCGGGGAAGTACGGTATCCCGAGCCTACTTCGACCGCCGCGAGCCAAAGATCGCCGTCCCCACTCTGAGGATCGTCGAGCCTTCGGCTACCGCGGCTTCCAGGTCTTCGGACATCCCCATGGATAACGTGTCCACCACGTGACCGCGCTGCTGCAGGTCTGCCAGCAATTCACGCATCAACCTGAAGGGTTTGCGCTGGGCCTCGAAGTCCTGCGCCGGCGCCGGGATGGCCATCAGGCCCCGCAACATCAGACCCGGGAGGCCGGCCACCGCGGCGGCCAGCTCCGGTATCCGCTCGGGCATCACACCGCCCTTGCTGGACTCGTTGGAGACGTTCACCTGCAGGCACACCTGCAGCGGCGCCAGCGCCGCGGGGCGCTGCTCGGAGAGCCGCCGGGCGAGACTCTCCCGGTCCAGCCCATGCATCCACTGGAAATGCTCTGCCACCTCGCGGCTCTTGTTGGACTGCAGCGCGCCTATGAAGTGCCATACGGCAGCACGGCCGGCGAAGGCCGCGAGCTTCGGCTTGGCTTCCTGGACATAGCTTTCGCCGAAGTCCCGCTGACCTTGTGCCCACGCCGCCTCCAGGGCCGCCACCGGCTGGAGCTTGCTCACCGCCAGCAAGGTGATCGTGGCCGGGTCGCGGCCCGCGTGTGCCGCCGCTGCGGCGATGCGCGCGCGGACCTCGGCGAGGTTCCGGGTTATGTCGTCCAGGGTGGGAGCCTCAAAGGTTTTGGGAAGCCTAGTTATGCAAAATGAGTCCGTTATACTCTAGCCCACCTGCCCGGCAGACCGCTCCGGCCGGGGGGATCGAGGGGCAAAACGGTACCAGGGGAGAGACATGGCAGCTGATATCTCGCAACTGCTCGCCTTCGGCGTCAAGAACAAGGCCTCGGACCTGCACCTGTCCGCGGGCGTGCCTCCCATGATCCGCGTGGACGGCGACGTCCGCCGCATCAACATGCCGGCCCTGGAGCACAAGGACGTACACGACATGGTGTACGACATCATGAACGACAAGCAGCGCAAGGACTACGAGGAATTCCTCGAGTGCGACTTCTCGTTCGAGATCCCCGGCCTGGCGCGCTTCCGCGTCAACGCCTTCAACCAGAACCGTGGTGCCGGCGCCGTGTTCCGCACCATCCCGTCCAAGATCCTGTCCCTGGAGGACCTGAACGCCCCGAAGATCTTCCAGGAGATCTCGGAGACGCCGCGCGGCATCGTGCTGGTGACGGGCCCCACGGGATCGGGCAAGTCCACCACGCTCGCGGCGATGATCAACTACATCAATGAGAACGACTTCGGGCACATCCTCACCATCGAGGATCCCATCGAGTTCGTCCACGAGTCCAAGAAGTGCCTCATCAACCAGCGCGAAGTGCACCGCGATACGCTCGGTTTCAACGAAGCGCTCCGCTCGGCCCTGCGAGAAGACCCGGACGTGATCCTGGTGGGTGAGATGCGCGACCTCGAGACCATCCGCCTCGCGCTCTCGGGCGCCGAGACCGGCCACCTGGTGTTCGGCACGCTGCACACCAGTTCCGCCGCCAAGACCATCGACCGCATCGTGGATGTGTTCCCGGCGGCCGAGAAGGACATGGTGCGGTCCATGATCTCGGAGTCGCTGCGTGCGGTGATCTCGCAGTCCCTGCTGAAGAAGATCGGCGGCGGCCGCGCCGCGGCCCACGAGATCATGATCGGTACCGGCGCCATCCGTAACCTGATCCGCGAGAACAAGATCGCCCAGATGTACTCGGCCATCCAGACCGGCCAGCAACACGGCATGCAGACCTTGGACCAGTGCCTGCAGGACATGATCCGCAAGGGCATCATCACCAAGGACGAGGCACGCGGCAAGGCGACCCAGAAGGAATTGTTCAACTGAGCGCGTCCTTTCCGGGGGAGGCGCGGAGTCCGAGATGGAAAGAGATCAAGCCATAAAGTTCATGCAGGACCTGCTGCGGGCCATGGTCAGCCGCAAAGGTTCGGACCTGTTCATCACCGCCGGCTTCCCGCCGGCCATGAAGGTGGACGGCCAGATCACGCCGGTCACCGACAAGCCGCTGTCGCCGGACCAGAGCGCCATGCTGGTGCGCGCCATCATGAACGACCGGCAGACCAAGGAATACGACGCCTCCAAGGAATGTAACTTCGCCATCAACCCGCCCGGCATCGGCCGCTTCCGCGTCAACGCGTTCGTGCAGCAGGGCCGCGCCGGCGCGGTGTTGCGCACCATCACCAGCGAGATCCCCGACTTCGACAAGATGGGGCTGCCGCCGGTACTCAAGGACGTGGTGATGGAGAAACGCGGCCTGGTGATCATGGTGGGCGGCACCGGCTCCGGCAAGTCCACCTCGCTCGCGGCGATGCTCGGCCACCGCAACAAGAACACCAAGGGCCACATCATCACCATCGAGGACCCCATCGAATACGTCCACCCGCACCTGGGCTGCATCATCATGCAGCGTGAGGTGGGTGTGGACACCGACTCCTGGGAGATCGCCCTCAAGAATACCCTGCGCCAGGCGCCGGACGTGATCCTCATCGGCGAGATCCGCGACCGCGAGACCATGGAGCACGCGGTCCAGTTCGCCGAGACCGGCCACCTGTGCCTCTCCACGCTGCATGCCAACAGCGCCAACCAGGCGCTGGACCGCATCATCAACCTGTTCCCCGAGGAGCGGCGCACCCAGCTGCTCATGGACCTGTCGCTCAACGTCAAGGGCATCATCTCCCAGCGTCTCATCAAGAAGCCGGACGGCAAGGGCCGCGTGGCTGCGCTGGAGATCATGCTCAACTCGCCCTTGATCTCGGACCTGATCTTCAAGGGCGAAGTGGCCCAGATCAAGGAGATCATGGCCAAGTCCAACCAGCTCGGCATGCAGACCTTCGACCAGGCGCTCTTCAACCACTACGAAGCCGGGAACATCACCTACGAAGAGGCCATCCGCAATGCGGACTCGCAGAACGAGCTGCGCCTCAGGATCAAGCTCGAGAGCAAGCGCGAGAAGCCACCCGTCGACGAAGGCATCGACGCGATGCAGCTCGTCGATCCGGGCAAGGGCCATAAACTGTGAGATCGCCGGAAGCTACTGCGCTTGGCATGGCTTCGTTGCGGTCCGGCTCGCGGTCCTCACGTACTTAAGAGTATGCTCCGGCCGCTCGCCTCCCGCGCCTCACTCTGCCTGCGCTCATAACGCTTCCGGCTGAACTCTGTAGAAAGGTTTTGGGGTTCTTAAGATTCAAAGCATTAGGGATCGGACCGCGATGAATATAAGCCCGTATCTCAAGCTCATGGTGGAGAAGAAGGCCTCCGACCTGTATCTCACGGTGAATGCGCCGGTGAAGATCAAGATCGAAGGCAAGCAGGTGCCGGTGGGCAAGACCCTGCTCACGCCGGAGCTGGTGCGGGATGCCGCCTACGGCATCATGAGCGAGAAGCAGCGCAAGTCCTATGAAGTGAAGCACGAGTGCGACTTCGCGATCGCGGAGGAGGGCGTAGGCCGCTTCCGCGTCAACGTGTTCGTGCAGCGTGGCAACGTGGCCATGGTGCTGCGCTACATCCCCTCCGAGGTGCCCAAGCTCGAGAACCTGAACCTGCCGCCGATACTGAAGGAACTGATCCTGCACAAGCGCGGCCTGCTGCTGATGGTGGGCGCCACCGGTTCCGGAAAGTCCACCACGCTCTCGGCGATGATCAATCACCGCAACGAGAACCAGTCGGGGCACATCCTCACCATCGAGGATCCCATCGAGTTCAGCCACCCGAACATCCAGTCCATCGTGAACCAGCGCGAGGTCGGCCAGGACACCCTGTCCTATGCCAATGCTCTCAAGAGCTCGTTGCGCGAGGCGCCGGACGTGATCCTGATCGGCGAGATCCGCGACCGAGAGACCATGGAGGCGGCCATCGAGCTGGCCGGCACCGGCCACCTGGCCATCTCCACGCTGCATGCGAACAACGCGCACCAGACCATGGACCGCATCATCAACATGTTCCCGCAGGAGTTGCACAAGCAACTGTTCATGGACCTGTCGCTGAACTTGCGCGCGATCATCAGCCAGCGTCTGGTGGTCGGCAAGGATGGCAAGCGCGTGGCCGCGGTGGAGGTGATGCTCAACACCCCGCATATCGCGGACCTGATCCTGAAGGGGCAGGTGGACGCGATCCGCGAGGCCATGGAAGAGAGCCCGGAAGGCGGCATGCAGTCCTTCGACCAGGCGCTCTATAACCTCTACAAGGAAGGCCGCATCGAGCTGGAAGAGGCACTCAAGAACGCCGATTCCCGCGCCAACCTCGAGGCCAAGATCAATTTCGGTTAAGAAGCGATCGTTCTAACGGTCCTGGATGGACCGCATATCAGTCAGTAGACATTGGGGGGGTCCATGTTCCGCAAGTTCTCGCTCGGCTTGGTGTTCAGCCTGGCCTGTTCCGCCGTCTTCGCCGCCGATGGTTCGGCGCAAATGACGTCTTCGCCCGCCTCGACGGGCGCCATACCGGTCCAGACCTTCTTCACCTACGCCAAGATATCGGCGGCGAAGATCTCTCCAGATGGAAAGTACATCGCGGTGGCGGCGGCCAACGAGAAGACCGGCTTGGAGAAGAATCTCCTGGTCATCATCAGCCTGGCTGACATGAAAGCGGCGGCCAGTTTCAACATGATCGGCGACGACTCCATCCAGAATTTCTGGTGGGCCAATGACGAGCGTGTGCTGGTGGCCGGCGAGACCAAGAGCGGCAGTCTGGATCACCCGCAGGGCAACGGCAAACTGTATGCCGTGAATGTGGATGGGACACAACAGCGACAGTTGTTGCCAGTCATGTCCAACTATCGCGGTAACCAGCAGTTGGTGGCTGCGCAGTCGTCGGGCGGCGGGGGCACGATGGTGTATTTCTGGGGCATCCTCTATCACGACCCTGTCAAAGATCCCAGACATATCATCTTCCAGGGGGCTGAGAACGAGGGAAGCGCCTATGCGCAACGTCCCAAAGCATTTGAGCTCGACGTCTACACTGGTCAGATCCGCAAGGTGGCCACGGGTGGTGAGGCCCAAGGGACGCTAGTAGCCGATAACGACGGTGCCGTACGTATAACTGAGGGTGAAGATGCCAACGGCCATTCTGTCATCGCCTACCGACCCGACGGCGAATCGGTGAATTGGAGGGACATCAGCAGCCTGTTCGCTGGCGAAGATCCAGCTCAGGTCGAGTCGCGGGCTCTGGGGTTCGCCGCTGACAACAAGCATTTCTACTGGTTGGGCCGCACCAAGGAATCGACCCTTGGCCTATACCTCGTGGACCCCGATACTCTCGCCAAGCAGCCGCTGTTCGAAGATCCGGAGTTTGACGTGAACAGGATCGTGTGGTCGTTCCGGGAGAACGGCGCCGAGCACCCTGTAGCGGTCGATACCCTGCCCGGACTGCCGAAAGTCAACGTCATCGATGCAGACGACCCGGAAGTGGATTACATCGCGCAGCTCTACGATGCCTTCCCTGGACAGGACGTGTACATCACCAGCTACACGCGCGATCACAAGAAGATGATCGTGGCGACCCGTAGCGACAAGGATCCGGGGGAATTTTACCTATATGACACCGCCGCCCATCAAGTGAGGTTGTTGTTCCAGGTGAAGCCGGATATCGACCCAGCCAAGATGGCGGCCATGCTGCCGATCACGTTGACGGCCCGCGACGGCGTGGTGCTGCATGGCTACTTGACGCTGCCGCCGGGTAGCAGTGGCAAGGACCTCCCGCTCATCGTGAACCCGCACGGCGGCCCGCATGGTCCGCGTGACGAGTGGGGTTTCGATCCGGAGGTGCAACTGTTCGCAAACCGCGGCTATGCGGTGTTGCAACTCAACTATCGCGGTTCCGGAGGTTACGGGCTTCGCTTCGAGCAGCTGGGCTACCGCCACTGGTCCAGCACCATGCAGGACGATTTGGCCGATGCGGTGAACTGGGCGATCAAGCAGGGGTACGCGGATGCCAACCGTGTCTGCATCTATGGCGCCAGTTACGGCGGTTATGCGGCATTCGAGAATCCCATCCGGTATCCCAATCTTTACAAATGTGCCTTCGGCTATGTGGGCGCCTACGACCTGACGTTGCTGGGAGAGAAAGGCGATGTGTCACATTTCGCTGGCGGTGCGAACGCCATGGACGTCTACCTGGGCGCAGACATGGACGAACGCAAACGCGAGTCTCCGGCATACAATGCCGATAAGCTGACGATTCCGGTGATGATCGCCTACGGCGGTGCCGACGTGCGTGTGGTGCCCGAGCACGCCAAGAACATGATGGCTGCTTTGGACAAGGCCGGAAGGAAGTATCCGGATCCGGTCTACTACCCGAACGAAGCGCATGGTTTCACGGATCAGGACCACAATTTCGCCCTGTACACGAAGATGCTGGCATTCTTCGACAAGTACATCGGCCCCGATGCCGCCAAGTCGGGTATGCCGGCCGCCACCGGCGCGGCCGGTTCGAAGCATTAAGAAATTCATAAGCAGAAAAAGAAAAGGCGCCGCAAGGCGCCTTTTCTTTTTGAGCAGTCGAACGGTCTCAGGCCGGAAAAACACTCGCCACATCGAACACCGGCCCGTCCACGCACACGCGCTTCATGGCCGGGCCCTCCGGCGTGCGCACTTCCACCGCGCAACCGGCGCAGCCGCCCACCGCACAGGCCATGAACTCCTCCAATGACACCTGGCTTGGGATCGTGAACTCCTGAGCCAGCAGCGCGGTGGCCCTGAGCATGGGCGTGGGACCGCAGGCGAAGATCTCGACCTCAGCCAACGCCTTGGCATCCAGGGACTTCAACCAAGCGCGAGCCAGGTCCGTGATGTAGCCGTCGAAGCAGCCGGCATAGGCCTGCTTGCTGGCGAGGCGGCTGGGATAGCCCCAGTCCTCCATGAGCGGCATGCAGCCGATCACGCCTTCGGGCATACCCGGCACCAGGATGGTGGAGGGGCGGGTCTTGAAGGGAAACGGCACTTCCGAGCCCATCAAGATGAGCGGATTCCATTGGGCACGCTTGTCAGCGCGCATGGCATCGGCGATGAACACCATGGGCGGGATGCCCACGCCGCCGCCCAGCAGCAGCGGGCGAGGTCTCTCGGGATGCAACACGAAGGGCTTGCCTATGGGCCCCAGGCAGGAGAGCACGTCGCCTTTGCGGCGCTCCGCCAGCAAGCGGCTACCTTCGCCCACCACCTTGTAGAGGCACTCGACCCAGCCTTCCGCAGCCGAGACGCGCATGATGGACATGGGCCGGCGCATGGGGAGTGCGGCGTCGCAGGAGATATGCACGAAACTGCCGGGCAGCGCCTTCGCGGCACACTGCGGCGCCTTCAGGCGCAACACATGCTGGGCGCCGGGGAAGTGTTCGTGCGCCAGTATCTCCGCATCCTCCACGAAGATGGTGCCACGATGTGCCGGATGTTCCATGGTGTCCTTAGGTGTAGAAGCTCTGCAGCACGGCCATGCGTACCGCCACGCCGTTGGTGACCTGCTCGCGTATCACCGATTGCGGACCGTCGGCCACGTCTGGCGCGATCTCGATCCCGCGGTTCATGGGGCCGGGATGCATCACGATGGCATTGGGCTTGGCCAGTTTCAGGCGCTTGGCATCGAGGCCGTAGCGTTTGAAGTACGCGGAAGCGTTCGGCACGCTGGACTTGCCCATGCGCTCCTTCTGGATGCGTAGCATCATCACCACGTCGGCCCCCGCCACCGCCTTGTCCGCGTCGGTGAACAGTTCGCCGTTGAGCTCGCCCTTCGTCGGTAGCAGCGCCTTGGGGCCGGCCAGGCGGATGTCGCGGGTGCCGAGCGTGAGCAGCGCACGCACCGCCGAGCGGGCCACGCGGGAATGCTTGATGTCGCCGATGATAGCCACCGAGAGCCTCGCCAGGTCCGGCTTGTGGCGACGGATGGTGAAGGCATCCAGGAGGCCCTGGGTCGGGTGCGAGATGTGAGACTCGCCGGCGCTCAGCACATGCACATGTGGCAGGGCATGTTTCGCCATCAACTCCGGGACGCCCGTGTCCTTGTGCCGCACCACGAACACGTCCACATTCATGGCCTCGAGGGTATAGAGCGTGTCTTCCAGCGACTCGCCCTTCACCGTGGACGATGCCGCGATATCCAGGTTCAGCACGTCGGCACCCAGCCGACGTGCCGCGAGCTCGAATGAGGCGCGGGTGCGGGTGCTCGGTTCGAAGAACAGGTTGGCCACGGTACGGCCGGCGAGCCAGGTGTGGCGGCGCGGCGCCTCGCCCGGGGTCGCGCGGAAGGAATCCGCACGGTCCAACACGTTGGTGAGGGTCTGGCGGTCCACGCCATCCAGGGTGAGGAGGTGCCGCAGGCGGCCCCGGGCATCTAGCTGGATGTCGTTCACGCGTCAGTCCCGTTTGGAGTTGAACCAGCTTTCCAGGATCACGCAGGCCGCGGCGCCGTCGATGTCTTCCCGGCTGATGCGACGCCGTCCCTGCTGCCGCCGTTCCTTGAGCTGCGCCTCGGCCTCCTTCGATGACAATCTCTCATCGATGGTGTGCACCGGCACCGGGAAGCGTTCTGCGAGTCCCTCGGCGAAGCGGCGGGCATGGCCCGTCATCTCCTGCTCGCTGAGGTCCATATTATAGGGCAGGCCCACCACCAGCGCGGCGGGCCGCCATTCACTGATGAGGCGGCCGATGGCTTCCCAGTCCGGTTCGCCGCCCCGCACCGCCGTCGTGCCGAGCGGCGAGGCGGAGCGGGTCACGGTCTGGCCCACGGCCACGCCGATGCGCTTCAGGCCGAAGTCGAACCCTAAGACGGTCTGGTGAAGGGGCTGAGCCATAGCTGAATTATCGCAGCACTAAGCCGTGCCGCGCGCGGGCTTCTATGGCTTACGCGTGGCCCGTGTCGCCCGATAGCAGTGACAGGTCCACCCCGATCAAGCGCGCTGCCGCCTGCCAGCGCAATTCCACCGGGGTGTCGAAGATGATGCGGGTATCCGCCGGAGTGGAGAGCCAGGAGTTGCTCTTCATCTCTTCCTCGAGCTGGCCGGCGGTCCAGCCCGCGTAGCCCAAGGCCACGAAGCAGCGTTCCGGACCGCTGCCGTCGGCGACTGCGGCCAAGACGTCCCGGGAAGTGGTCACGCCCAGGGTATCGGTGACCTTCAGGGTGGATTCCCAGGCGCCTTGCGGTTCATGGATCACGAAGCCCCGCTCGGTCTGCACCGGCCCCCCCAGGTATACCGGCAAGAGACCCGTGTCCGGGTCCGCGGCCTTCAGCGAGAGTTGCTTCAGCACGTCGTCCAGCACCACGTTCATGGGCCGGTTGATGATGATCCCGAGCGCGCCTTGTGCCGTGTGCTCGCAGATGAAGGTCACGCTCTCGCGGAAGTTAGGGTCTTCCATGGAGGGCATGGCGACCAGGAACTGGTTCGTCAGGAAGTCTTGGGAGGACATGGCCTCAGTATCCCCGCAGCGCTGCGGCAGGACAAGTCGGTATGACTTATGGCTGCCCTGCAGCGGCATTGCCGCCGTCTAATGCGTGGAGACGGGCACCTGCAGGCTACTGTGACGTGGTTCGCCGGCGAGGGATCGCCGGCATCTCCAAGTGCGAGGCGCTTGGAGATGCGGAAACCGCGAATTCATTTCGCGGTTTTCGGTATGAAAATCCAGGGATGGATTTTCAGGTCAATCCTGCAGCGCTGCGGCGGCTTGGATGCCGCCGTGGCGCGTGCCGCCGTTGAAGCGCCACACATAGACGAAGCGCAGTACACCGGTGTCGCGGCGGATGTCCCCCGGAAAGGCCTGAAAGGGCGCGGCCAACTTGACGATGCGTTGTGCCGAGTCGTCCAGCAGCGGCTGGCCCGAGGGACTCACCAGCGTGAGTTGGCGGATGCTTCCGTCCGAGTTCAGCGCCACCTCCAGAGACAACGACCCGGACAGGTGCTGGCTGCGTATCTGCGGCGGGAAGTTCAGGTTGCCGATGCGCTCCACCTTGCGCCGCCAGGCGTCCAGGTAGGGCGCATAACGCGAGGCACGTGCATTCACCGAGACGAAGGCCTCCCGCGGCTTGGGGTCGGTGGCCTGGGGGAGTTCCAGCCCATCGTCATTGGGCATCAGCGCGTCATCACCCGGAGTGAGCAGGCGCGCCATCATCACTCTCGGCTCGTTGCTCTGGGGGGCAGCGGTGCGGGCATTTGCGTTCACGCCGGTCATGGCGGAGGTGGTCACCGCCGCATCCTGATCCGCACCCCGATCCGGATTGGCGCCGTCGTCCTTGCCGGAGGTGCTGGTCTTCCCGGGGTTATCCTGCAGATCCGGCGCATCGGCGCGGCCGGCGTTATTGAGGGCTGCCGGCATGGACAAAGGACTCTCGGGCCGCACCTGCTCGGTGGTATTGCCCGAACCGCGCTGATTCACCTGTGCCAGGTACTGCGCCTCGTCCGGCGGCGTGACGCTGCGGGTCTGCACCATGGTCACTTCCAGCGTCGGGCTGCCGGTCGGCTTCTCCGGACGGAAACTGATGCCGAGGATCAGGATGCCGTGCAACAGCGCCGCGAAGAACAGCGTGGTCACCAGCCGGTCGCGGGCGGTGACCGAAGGTGAATCGAGCCGCGGTGCGGTGACGCGTGCCATCAGTGCGTCAGCTTCTTCGCCAGCATGTCCATGAAGCCGCCGGCGATGTCCAGCTTGTAGAGCGCATCCAGTTCCCGCGCACAGGTGGGGCTGGTCACGTTGATCTCCGTGAGCCAGTCGCCGATCACGTCGAGGCCGACGAAGAGCAGCCCCTTCTCCCGGAGTCTGGGCGCCACCTGCGCCACGATCCAGCGGTCGCGTTCCGTGAGCGCCACGCCCACGCCCTTGCCGCCGGCGGCCAGGTTGCCACGGGACTCGCCTGGGGCGGGCACGCGCGCCAGCGCATACGGCACCGGCTCGCCGTCGATGACCAGGATGCGCTTGTCGCCGCCTTTGATCTCCGGCAGATACAACTGCGCCATGGCTAGGCGGCTGCCCTCGTGGGTCAGGGTCTCCAACACCACCGAGATGTTGGCATCGCCTTCTTCCAACACGAAGACCTGGCTGCCGCCCATGCCATCCAGGGGCTTCACCACGATCTTGTGGTGTTGCGCCAGGAAGGCGCGCATGCGCGCCATGTCCCGCGTCATGAGGGTCGGCGGGCAGCACTGGGGGAACCAGGCGGTGAAACCCTTCTCGTTGGCGTCACGAAGCGATTGCGGCCGGTTCACCACCATCACCCCGGCCGCTTCCGCGCGCTCGAGGATGTAGGTCGTATAGATGTACTCGATGTCGAAAGGCGGGTCTTTGCGCATCAGGACCAGGTCCATGGTGCCGGCGAGGGGGCCGTCATGCTCCGCTCCGAACCTGTGCCAGTCCTGCTGGTCGTCTTTCACCGTGAGCTCGCGATAACGGGCCCGGGACTCCCCCTGCGCCAGGTACAGGTCCGGCTGTTCCATGTAGAGAAGCTTCCAGCCACGGGCTTGGGCGGCCAGCAACATGGCCAGGGTGGTGTCTTTGTAGGGTTTGATGGCCCCGATGGGGTCCATCACCACGCCCAGGGTCAGGGGGCGGTTCTTCGGCATGGTCCAGCGCCCTTCCAAATGTGTCGGGCCCATGTGGGCCGCCGGGTGGTTAAATTTATTGCATTCAAGGGATTAAGTAAGGATATTATGCTTAAATCCCAAGTAAGGCAGCCAGCCGGAAGCCCTGCGGCACCGGCCCCTAATCCCCCGAGGCTTAGCGCTGACGTGCGGGGCATTTGGGCATAATATGTCAAGGCTGCTGCCCCGCGCTTGCGCGGCGGCGAGGGGTCTATGCGCGGAGGTGAAGGTGGCTAGCGAGAACACGGAGGGCGGTCTGCAGGGCCTCAAGGTCCTGGTGATCGACGACAGCAAGACCATCCGTAAGACGGCTGAGACGCTCCTCTCCAAGGAAGGTTGTGAGGTGGTCACCGCCGTGGACGGCTTCGAGGCGCTCTCCAAGATCGCCGACCACAAGCCGGACATCATCTTCGTGGACATCATGATGCCGCGCCTGGACGGCTATCAGACCTGCGCGCTCATCAAGCACAACAACAACTTCAAGGCCACGCCGGTGATCATGCTGTCCTCCAAGGACGGCCTGTTCGACCGCGCCCGTGGCCGCATCGTCGGTTCCGAGCAGTACCTGACCAAGCCTTTCACGAAAGACGAATTGGTGGGTGCGATCCACCGCCACGTGCGGAAGTCGGCCTGATCTTTGTTACGGATACGCCCGGGGAAGCCCTGGCCCTGAACAACCAGAGAGAGGAAGCGTATGTCGACCGTGCTCATCATTGACGATTCTCCGACCGAGGTGCATGTCCTGAAGACCTGGCTGGAGAAGAACGGCTTCAGCACCATCACCGCCGAGAGCGGTGAAGAGGGTATCGAGAAGGCCAAGGCCGACAAGCCCGACGCCATCATCATGGACGTGGTGATGCCCGGCATGAGCGGCTTCCAGGCCACGCGCCAGCTCTCGAAGGATCCAGACACCTCGCGTATCCCGGTGGTGATGGTCACCACCAAGGACCAGGAGACGGACAAGATCTGGGGCATGCGCCAGGGCGCGGTCGCTTATCTGCCGAAGCCGGTCACTGAGAAGCAACTGGTGGACAAGATCAAGGAAGTGATCGCCGGGTAACCATGCAAAGCGCACTCCACGAACTCCGCGAACGCCCCTTCGAGCTCCTCCAGGAGCTGGAACGGCGCAGCCGCATCGCCGCCTCGGGCCGCGGTCAGGAAGCCGGCCACGAGGAAGAGTGGGTGGGCGTCGGCTTCCGCGTCGGCCGCACCCGGCTGGTAGTGGCCCGCGAAGAGGTGCGCGAAGTGCTGGTGTGGCCGGGCGTGACGGCGCTGCCGGGAGCCAAGCCCTGGATGCTCGGTCTCGCCAACGTGCGCGGCCAGCTGCTGCCGATCACGGATCTCTCCGCCTTCTTCGGCGGCGAACCCATCGAGCTCGGCCGCTCGAGCCGCGTGTTGATGGTCAACCATCCGGACATCCCGGCGGGCCTGCTGGTCGATGAGGTGCGCGGCTTCCGCCGCTTCGTCGCTTCGGAAAAGGCTGAGGTGCTGCCGGATACGCTGCCCGGCATGACGCCGTTCCTGGCGGGCGGCTACGGCAATGAGGACGAACAATGGGGAGTGCTCGGGTTGCACGGGCTCGTGGAGAGCGCCGTGTTCCTCCAGGCATCGCGTTGACGGGACCGGTGTACGGCAGAGCCGACCGTACCACCGGGTGATAGATGGAAGGGCTCATAAATATTCCTAGGGTGAACTGACATGGCCGACAACGAGAAGCGATCAAACACACCCCTGTACCTGCTGCTGGGTCTCGCAGGTCTCATGGTGGCGGCCGCGGTGTGGGTGTTCTTCAGCGTGGCGCGCGACTCGAAGTCCGACGGCAAGTTCCTGAGCCTGTCGGCGCAGCAGGCGCTGATCTCGCAGAGCGTGGTCCGCTCCGCCGATGAGGCCGTGGCCGGCAATACCGCGGCTTTCACCCAGCTCTCCAACAGCCGCGATCAGTTCGACAACACCATCAACCTGATGGGCAACGGCGATCCGCAGACGCTGATGCCGCCCGCCACCGGCGAAGTGCAGTCGGAGCTGTCGGTGCTGCAGAACCAGTGGAGCCAGGCGCGTAGCGCGCTGCAGGTGATCCTCTCCGCCAAGGACAACCTGGTGAACGCCAACCAGGCCGCGGCCGGCGTGCGCCAGACCATGCCGGACCTGCTGGCGGCCTGGGACAAGTTCGCCACCGAGGCCAATAACCGCAACTCGCCGAAGAACGTGGTGTTCTACGCCGCCAAGCAGGCGGGCTACGGCCAGGTGATCCTGCGCGACGTGAACCTGCTCACCACCGGCGGCCATGGCGACCTGTCCGCGGTGGCCCAGGAACTTCCGGACACCATCCAGAACTTCGCGAAGATCACCCAGTGCATGCTGGACGGCTGCCCGCAATACAACATCAACGCCGTCACCGACTCGAACCTGCTGGTGCCGATGCGCACCATCCAGTCGCTCAACAGCAAGCTGTCCCAGAACCTCAACTCGCTGACGCCGCTGGTCACCCTGCTGGTGAGCGTGCAGAAGGCCGACAGCACCATCCATGACCTGTCCGACCAGCTGCTGAACAACGCCCAGGCCATCAACACCAGCTACCAGCACATGATGGGCGGCCGCCTGACCCAGCCGGTGGTGGGCTACAGCCTCGGCGTGATCGGCATGCTGCTCCTGGTGGTGATCCTGTACATCTACGTGCTGGGTGGCGACGCGCGCCGCGCCGCGCAGATGCAGCTCGAGACCAACGAACGAAACCAGCAAGCCATTCTGCGGCTCCTGGACGAACTGGGCTCACTGGCAGACGGTGACCTCACCGTGCAGGTGACCGTGACCGAGGACATCACCGGCGCCATCGCAGATTCGATCAACTACGCCCTCGAGGCCCTGCGCGGCCTGGTGGCCACCATCAACGACACCGCGGTGCAGGTGGACGCCGCCGCCCGCCAGACGCAGGCCACCACGACGCATCTCGCCGAGGCGTCCGTGAACCAGTCCAAGCAGATCAACACCGCATCCCAATCGATCACCGAGATGGCGAAGTCCATCGAGCAGGTGTCCGCCAACGCCGAACGCTCCGCGAAAGTGGCCGCGCAGTCGGTGGAGATCGCGCACAAGGGCGGCCAAGCGGTGCGCCGCACCATCGACGGCATGAACAGCATCCGCGAGACCATCCAAGAGACCTCCAAGCGCATCAAGCGACTGGGCGAATCCTCGCAGGAGATCGGCGACATCGTGGAACTCATCAACGACATCGCCGAACAGACGAACATCCTGGCGCTCAACGCCGCCATTCAGGCGTCCATGGCCGGTGAAGCGGGCCGCGGTTTCGCGGTGGTGGCGGACGAAGTGCAACGCCTCGCAGAGCGCTCTGCCAACGCCACGCGGCAGATCGAAGCGCTGGTGAAGACCATTCAAACGGACACCAACGAAGCGGTCATCTCGATGGAACAGTCGACCGCGGGCGTGGTGGGCGGAGCCCAGCTGGCCGAGAACGCAGGTTCGGCTCTGGACGAGATCGAGAAGGTGGCTAACCACATCGCGACGCTGGTGCAGAGCATCTCCAACGCGGCCCGCCAGCAGGCGCAGACCGCCGGCGAGGTGTCCCGCACCATGAACGTGATTAGAGAGATCACCGCGCAGACCACCGAAGGCACCAACGCCACGGCGGTCAGCGTAGGCAAGCTCGCGGCGCTCGCCACCGAGATGAGAAAGTCGGTCGCCGGCTTCAAGCTGCCCAGCGGACGCGCCCAGGAGACCCTGGTGATGCGTCCCGATCAGGCCGCGTAAGAGATACGGAGAGGTAGCGTCAGGAACGCATGAGCCAGGTCGCCTCAGACTCGCTGCTGTGGATCAAGAACGAACTTGATCACACGCTGGTGCGCGCGCGCCAGGCGCTGGAGACCTACGTCGAGAAGGCGGAGGACAAGGAAGCGCTGGGCCAGTGCCTGGAGCTGCTGCACCAGGTGCAGGGCACGCTGCGCATCGTCGAGGTCTATGGCGCGGCCATGCTCGCCGAGGAGATGGAGGCCGTGGTGCGCGGCTTCGAGACCGGCGAAGTGGCGCGCAACGACGCCGCCTTCGAGGTGCTGATGCGCGCCATGCTGCAGCTCCCGGATTACCTGGAGCGCGTCATCGGCGGCCGCCGCGACATGCCGTTGGCGCTGCTCTCGTTGTTGAACGACCTGCGCACGGTGCGTGGTCAGCCGCTGCTCTCCGAGAGCGCGCTGTTCGCCTATAACCTGGCCGGCCGCAGCACCGCCAGCATCCCGCAGGCGCAACCCGCCAAGGCGGTGGACATCAAGGGCCTGGCCGGCAAGGTCCGGCCCAAGTTCCAGGCCGCCCTGCTCGGCTGGTACAAGGGCGACGAGGCCGACAAGCACCTGGCGGTGCTGGCCGATTCCGCCGAGAAGCTGGAACAGGCGGCCACCACGCCGGCCGTGTTCGAGCTGTGGTGGATCGTGGGTGGCATCATCGAAGGCCTGCGCGAAGGCGGCATCCAGGCCGACGTGAGCCTGAAGCAGCTGCTGGGCCAGGTCGACCGGCAGATGAAGAAGCTCATGGAGCAGGGCGAAGCTGCGCTGGCGGCGGAGCCGGCCCAGGACCTGGTCAACAACCTCCTGTATTACATCGGCCGCGCCGACACCGCCGGCAAGCGCATCCTGGCCATCAAGGAATCCTTCAAGCTCGGCGACCTCCTGCCGCACGAGTCAGAAGTGCAGGAAGCCCGCGAGAGCCTGTCCGGACCCAACGTCAACCTCATGCGCACCGTGTCCGGCGCCATCCGCGAGGACATCGGCCGCATCAAGGACACCCTCGATATCTTCGTGCGCATGGGCAAGTCGGATACCTCCGAGCTGGCGCCTTTGGACGAGTTGATCAAGAAGGTAGGAGACACCCTCACGGTGCTCGGCCTGCCGGCGCTCAACCAGGAACTGGATGCGCAGCGCAACAACCTGAAACAGATCCTCGCCGCCAAGGGCGCGCCGGACGAGAACGCGCTCATGGACATCGCGAGCGGCATCGTCAAGGTCGAGAGCGGCCTGGACGAGGCCATGTCCGACCTCGTGACTCCGGACGGCAGCGGCAAGAGCAGCAGCCCCAGCGCTGCGTCCTCGCAGGCGGAGATGCGCGAGGTGCAGGCCGCGGTGATCCGCGAGTCCATCATCAACATGGCGCGCGCCAAGGAAGCCATCGTCGAGTTCGTGAACGATCCGGCGCGCCGCGAGGTGCTGAAGCCGCTGCCGGGCCATATCCGCGAGATCCAGGCCAGCTTCCGTTTCCTGGATATGCCGCGGGTCGTGAACCTGCTCTCCAGCCTGCGCCAGTACATCCTGAGGAAACTGCTGGCGAGCAAGGGCGCGCCCCCGCACAACGAGTTGGACCGCATGGCGGACGCTATCGTCAGCATGGAGTTCTACCTCGAGACCGTGCAGCAGGGCCGCGGCAATCCGCTCTCCATGCTGGATAACGCCGAGGCCTGCGTCGCCGCGCTGGGGTTCCCGGCCGACCAGGAATACCCGGACGACGAAGAGATCGATATGACCGGCGTCGAGTCGGAGCCGGGTGAGACCATCACCATGGACTCCGGCGCGATGGTGGAGGAGATCTCGCTGGAGACGCCGCCGGACGAGCCGACGGTGATGAAGGAAGTGCCGACCATCATGGTGGCCGAGGCGCAGGCGCCCAAGGTCATGCCGGCCAAGCCTGCCGCGCCCAAGCCCGCAACGGCACCGGCCGCCGCGGCGTCGAAGCCCGCGGGCATCACCCTGCCACCGGCCACGCTCGCCAAGGACGTGGACCCCGAGATCGTGGAGATCTTCCTGGAAGAGGCCCAGGAGGAGATGCGCTCCCTGCGCGAGACCTTCCCGCGCTGGCGCAGCAACCCGGCTGACAAGGAAGCGCTGACCACCATCCGCCGTTCCTTCCATACCCTGAAGGGCAGCGGCCGCATGGTCGGCGCGCTCCTCATCGGCGAGTTCGCCTGGTCCTACGAGAACATGCTGAACCGTGTGATCGACCAGACGGTGCAGCCGAGCGACGACATGTTCGCGCTCATCGACATGGGCATCGCGGCCCTGCCGGAACTGGTCGAGCAGCTCGAGGTCGGCAGCCCGCCGAAGGTGGATGTGGCGCCCATGGTGGAGGCCGCCCAGGCCTTCAGCCGCGGCGAACAGCCGCCGCTGCCGGGCACTGCCGCCGCGGCACCGGCCCCCGCCGAGGAACCCACCATGATCCGGCCCGCCGGCGTCGGTCTGCCGGGCGTGGAAGAACCGACCGTGATCATGCCCCGCGTCGAGGTGCTGCCGCCCGCGGTGGCCATGGACCCGGTGCTCTACGACATCTTCAAGCGCGAGGCGGAAGGGCACCTCTTGGTGCTGGATGCCTTCCGCAACCAGATCCTCACCGACCGCAGCATCGGCGAGGACGTGGTGCGCGCCCTGCACACCCTGCATGGCAGCGCCGCGCTGGCCGGTGCCGCCAACATGGCGATGCTCATCGAGCCGCTGCACCGTTACATCGCAAGCCTGCGCGAGCAGGACCAGATGCTGCCTTCCGAGCACGTCGGCCTGGTGAAGGACGTGTTGACGTCCATGCGCGCCATGCTGGGCGCCTTGGGCAACGGCGAGGTCCTGCCGCCGCCCAAGAACCTCATGGAGCGGCTGAAGTCGCTGCGTCCGGACGGCACCAACACGCTCACCGGCATCGAGACCGGCAAGGTGCTGCCGGCGGAGCCGGAGGAAGCCCAGGCGGAAGAGATAGTGATGGCGGGCCCGGCCGAGGAACCGGCCATGCCGACGCCGCCCAAGAAGAAGGCCGGCAAGAAGGACGCGCCGGCTGCCGAGCCGCCCAAGCCCGCGGCGCCCCCGAAGTTCGTGCAGCTCTCGGACCTCAAGGATTTCGATCCGGACTTGGCCGCCATCTTCTTCGAGGAGGCCAACGAGCTCCTGGAGTCCACCGATGCCAGCCTGCACCAGTGGTCCCAGAACAAGACCGATTCCGCGGTGGTCACCCAGCTCCAGCGCAACCTGCACACCCTCAAGGGCGGCGCGCGCATGGCGGGCCTCTCGCCCATGGGCGACCTGTCCCATGAGATGGAGACCGTGCTTACCGACGTGGTGGACGGCCGCATCGCCGCCTCCAACGAGATCTTCAT
>DATIVR010000025.1:0-5335 GCA_035465695.1 Gammaproteobacteria bacterium | reverse complement strand
GGGCGTGTTCCACGAGACCATGAACCTGGCGGCGTTGTGGCGACTGCCGGTGCTGTTCCTGTGCGAGAACAACCTCTATGCCATGGGCACGCGGCTCGAGCGCTACCAGTCCCAAACCGACCTGCACCTCAAGGCCGATGGTTACAGCATCCCGGCCCGGGTGGTGGATGGCATGGATGTACTGGCGGTCCGGGATGCAGTGCGCGAGACCGCGGCGGCGGTGCGAGACGGCGGCGCTCCGCAGTTCCTGGAGTTGCGCACCTATCGCTTCCGCGCCCATTCCATGTTCGACCCCGAACTCTACCGCGACAAGGCTGAAGTGGAAGCCTGGAAAGAACGCGATCCCCTCAAGCAATTCCGCGCGCGACTGGAGCGGGAGGGCATGCTCGACGCCCAGACGGCCGCGGCCATGGAAGCACGCGTGATGGCCGCGGTGCAGGCGGCAGTGGACTTCGCCGAGGCCGGCAGTTGGGAACCGGTGGGATCGCTCACACGGGACGTGTACGGCGACACAGCGGGGATGCTATGAACGACGTCGCCACGCAGACGCTCAGCTACCGCGAAGCGGTGCGGGAGGCGCTGCGTGCCGCGCTCAAGGCGGATCCACGCGTCTTCCTCATGGGCGAGGACGTGGGCGCCTACGGCGGCAGCTATGCCGCCAGCAAGGGCTTGCTGCAGGAATTCGGCCCGGATCGCATCCGCGACGCACCGCTCTCGGAAGCGGGGTTCACCGGTGTCGGCATCGGCGCCGCGCTGGGCGGGATGCGGCCCATCGTGGAGATCATGACTGTCAACTTCAGCCTGCTGGCGCTGGACCAGATCCTGAACGTGGCGGCGACGCTGCGCCACATGTCCGGCGGGCAGTTCAGCGTACCGCTGGTGATCCGCATGGCCACGGGCGCGGGCATGCAGCTCGCGGCTCAACACTCCCACAGCCTGGAAGGCTGGTACGCCCACATCCCCGGCTTGAGGATATTGGCACCGGCCACCGTCGCCGATGCCCGCGGCATGCTGGCGCCGGCGCTCACTTGCCCCGACCCCGTGCTCATCTTCGAGCACGTCCTGCTCTACAACCAGAAGGGACCGCTGACAGCGGCGGATGCGACGGTGGACATCCACAGCGCCGCAGTGCGGCGCCCCGGCCGGGACGTGAGCCTCATCACCTACGGCGGCTCGCTGCACAAGGCGCTGAGCGCGGCGGAGGAACTCGCGGCCGAGGGCATCGAGGCCGAGGTGCTGGACCTGCGCTGCCTGCGTCCCCTGGACGAGGCCGCTATCATGGGCTCGGTGCGCCGCACGCGCCGTGCGGTGATCGTGGACGAGGGCTGGCGCAGCGGCAGCCTGGCGGCGGAGGTGGGCATGCGCATCATGGAGCAGGCGTTCTACGACCTGGACGCGCCGGTGGCGCGGGTGTGCAGCGCCGAAGTGCCCATCCCGTATCCGAAGCACCTGGAAGACGCGGCCCTCCCGCAGCCAGCGGCCATCGTCGCCGCGGCCCGCGCCATGGTGAAGCGCCGTGGCTGAGTTCCGCATGCCTTCCCTGGGTGCGGGGATGGAGGCCGGCATCCTGGCCGAGTGGCTGGTGCAGCCCGGCGCCAAGGTGAAGCGCGGCGATCTCATCGCGGTGGTGGAGACCCAGAAGGGCGCCATCGACGTGGAAGTATTCGAGACCGGCACGGTGACGCGGTTCCTGGTGGCACCGGGCACGGAAGTGCCGGTGGGGACACCGTTGGCGCTCATCGACACGGGCGCCGCTGCGCCGACTCCTGCCGCGCCGGCGCAAGTCGCTCCCGCGCCAGCGACCCAGCGTGCTCAGGTCTCACCGGCGGCCCGGCGCCGGGCCGAGGAACTGGGCGTGGACACGGCGAAACTGGCGGCCAAACTCGGCGGCGAGGTGGGCATCGCCGACGTGGAACGGGCCGCGAGCAAGGCCCCGGCCGCCGGCATACGTCCTGGCATGCGCGAGGCCATCGCCGCGGCCATGGCCCAGTCCAAGCGGGAGATCCCCCATTACTACCTCAGCGTGCAACTGGACTTCAGCGCCGCCCTGGACAGGCTGCGGGTGCTCAACGCAGCTCTGCCGGTGCCGGAACGCATCGTCTATGGCGTGCTGTTGGTGCGCGCCGTGGCCTTGACGGTGAAGCGCTTCCCGGATTTCAACGGCTATTTCCGGAACGGGCAGTTCGAGCCTTCACCGCGGGCTAACGTGGGAGTGGCCATCTCCCTGCGTCAGGGCGGGCTCGTGGCGCCGGCGCTGCACGATGTGGACAGCAAGGACCTGACGACGCTGATGCGCGAGTTCATGGACCTGGTCAGTCGCGTGCGTTCCGGCCACATGCGCAGCTCGGAAGTGGCGGAACCCACCATCACCGTGTCCAGCCTGGGCGAGCAGGGCGTGGATGCGGTCTATCCCATCATCTATCCGCCCCAGGTGGCCATCGTGGGTTTCGGCACGGTGGTGGAGCGGCCCTGGGCGAAGGACGGCCAGGTCGCAGCGCGGCGCGTGCTCACCGCCACGCTGGCGGCGGATCACCGGGTGAGCGACGGCCACCGCGGTGCGCTGTTCCTGGACCATCTGCGCAAGCTGCTGGTGGATCCGGAGCGGCTATGAAAGATCCAGATGCAGTGCGGACGCAGGTGCTCGCGGTGCTGGCCACGGTCGCGCCCGAAATGGATGCGGCTACCCTGGACCCGCAGGTGAACTTCCGTGACCAGATGGATTTCGATTCCATGGACTTCATGACGTTCGCCATCGGCTTGCACAAGGCCTTCGGCGTGGACATCCCGGAGACGGATTATCCCAAGCTGTTCAGCCTGGCAGGCTGCATCGCCTATTTCGCTGCGGGCTAGAAGCGCGCCACTTCCGGGGTAGGGCTCAAAGCATTGCTTTTGCTGGCTGCGCGGCCGTAGTCTCTTAGTGTCGGATAGGGGACATATTTCCCAAGACAGGCAGGGGGCCGTCAGGCTCGGCGAACGAGGACTGGCGTATGGCGGACGCGATCGGATCACGCATCTTCACCCGCTACGAGGCCGGGCGCTCCCTGTACATGCCTGACAGCCCGCTGGTGTTCGGCGGGCGGCAGGGCAGCTACATCTTCGAGCATCAGAAGATCGCCACCGCGGGCCACACCCCCAGCCATATCTTTGACGACCACATCTTCATGCTGCCGTTGGGCGAGACCGCGGTGCCCTTCCACAGCCGCCTGAACGGTCGGCCGGTCCACGGCCATATCGCGCCGGGGCATTTCCGCTTCGTCTCCGCCGGCGACAGTCTCTCCACCACCTGGGAAGCGCCGGTGGAAGGCATCTTCGTCACCCTCAACCAGGCATTCATGTTCACCGCCCTGGGCGATGAGAGCCTGAACATGCCACTGGAGCTGGTCTCAGACGTGATGCCCCACGAAGACGAGGTGCTCGCGAACCTGACGCTCACGCTCAAGTCCTATCTCGAGGCGGGGCGCCAGGCCGGGCGCATCTTCGAGCATTCACTGCTCACCGCGATCGCCGCTCACATCTTCAGCGCCTATGGCCAGGGCGTGCGCGCCCCGAAAGGCGCTTCGCCCATGACGCGCCGCACCCGCGCGCGGGTGGAAGACTACGTGCGGCAGAACCTGGGCCGCGACCTGAGCCTGGCGGAGATTGCCACCGCGGTACGCATGAGTCCGCGGCAGTTGAGCCGGAGTTTCCGCGCCGCCACGGGCCAGAGCCTCTGGCAGTTCGTCATCGGATGCCGGGTGCAGGAAGCGACGCGCATGCTGGCGCGCAAGCCGGCGCCATCGCTCTCGTATGTGGCGCATGTTTGCGGCTTCGAGAGCTATTCCCAGTTCATCGCCGCCTTCCGCAAGATCTTCGGCCAGACTCCCAGCGAGTACCGCCGCTCCCGCAGCTAGTCGCTCGGACCGGCCGCCATGGCCGGATTCCGAAGTCCGCGACCCTAAACCCGAATCCGCCTCTGCCCTTGGCACTTAGCATGGTGAACAAGGTAGCACTACATAATCCATACCCAGGGGGTCCCGGCCATGCGCACTGCACTCCGTCTGCTCATCATCTTGCCCGCGCTGTTGTTGCTGGCGTCCTGCGGATCCGGCGGCGGCAGCACGAGCTCGAGCGGCTCCGGCGACTGGTTCTTCGTCTGGAACTGCAACGGCGACTCGGAATGCCTCGCCACGAATGCCGCCGGCACGCCCTCCGGGTCGTTGGATGAGGGTCCCGACGAATCCGCATGCACGCCCCTGGTCACCTTCGCCAATCAGTTCTGGGGCCCGGCCGCCACCTATAGTTGCACCCAGACGCCCGGCAGCGGCGGCGGCAGCTCGGCGCCCACGGTCTCCAGCTTCAGCCCCACCAGTACCGCCCCCGGCACCCAGGTGACCATCACCGGCACCGGCTTTCCCACGAGCGTCACCGGCGCCACGGTGACCGTGGACGGCGTGACCTGCACCGTGAACAGCGCCACCAGTACCCAGATCGTCTGCACCCTCGGTGCCATGGGCGACTTCACCGGGCCCATCGTGGTGACGACCTCGGCCGGTAGCGTCAACAGTTCCGGTTCCTTGGCGGTGGTGAACCATCTCTACGGCGTCGGCGTCTCCTCCAGCCAGTTCGTCGCGGTGGGCGGCAACGGCACGCTGAAGACCTCCTCCGATGGCACCACCTGGACCACACAGAGCAGCGGTTCCACCCGCAACCTGTATGCGGTCGCGGCATCGGGAAGCGCGTTCGTGGTGGTGGGCCAGGGCGGCACGGTCATCCGCTCCACCGACGGCATCAACTGGACGCCGGAGAGCCTCGGTGGCCCAAACATGACCGACCTCTTCGCGGTGATCTGGACCGGCTCGCAGTTCGTGACCATCGGTGACAGCCTGGCGGTGTTCACTTCGCCGGACGGCATCACCTGGAGCCAGCACAGCGCCTCCACGGGTTCGGTCTTCGGTGGCCTGGCGTGGTCCGGATCGGTATACGTGGCGGTGGGCGGCGTCAGCGGGGCGAGCCCGACCATCATCAAGTCGCCGGACGCCAGCACTTGGAGCACCGTGAGCACCTCGGCGCCCAACGGCAACCAACTCCTGGCCGCAACTTTCGGCAACAGCAAGTTCGTGGCGGTGGGGAACGCGGAGACCGTGGTCACATCGCCGGATGGCGCCACCTGGACCCGGCAATCGGAGAGCGCGGTCGGCAACCTCCAGGGCGTCGTCTGGTCCGGCACCCAGTTCGTGGTGGTGGGCTTCGACACCAGCGTGGACACCTCGGTGGTGATCACCTCGCCCGATGGCGTGACCTGGACGAACCGGGGCGCGCCGGCGAACAACCGTTCTCTCAATGCCATCACCTTCGG
>DATIVR010000024.1:0-40667 GCA_035465695.1 Gammaproteobacteria bacterium | reverse complement strand
GCCTTCTACAGCTATCTGATCCGCAGTTATGCGGATGCCCTGGTGAAGGGCAACTACTCCGACCGCAACGTGCAGGTGCAGCCGTATCGCCCCGGCAGCGATCCCAACCGCGCCCAGGTCATGACCAAAGTGATGCCGCCCAACGGCCAGCCCATCGAGGTGGACTTCCAGCTGCGCAACGAGAAGGGCGAGTGGAAGGCGTTCGACGTGGTGATAGAAGGCATCTCCTACGTGCAGAGCTACCGCGGCCAGTTCGGCCCGGAGATCCAGGCCAAGGGCCTGGATGAGCTCATCCAGCGCCTGAAGACCACCAAGGCGCCGAATGCCGTGACCACCAAGGACGGGAAGGCCTGATCATGGCGCCGCTGGGCTTCGAAGACGCGGGCGACGGCCGGTTCCGGCTCAGCGGCGTGCTGGGGTTCACCACCGTGACCCACGCCCTGGCCCAGAGCCGGCAACTCTTCGCCGAGCACAAGCGCGTCGAGATCGATCTGGCGGGAGTGGAGGCCACCGACAGCGCGGGCCTGGCGTTGCTGGTGGAATGGACCGCCTGGGCCAAGCACGAGAAGCGCAAGCTCAGTTTCAAGCACCTGCCCAAGCAGGCCCTGGAGCTCGCGCGGATCAGCGAAGTGGAGAAGCTGCTTCCGGTCGCCTGAGCACACCTGCGATGACCGTATCAGGACGGCGGGCGGTTGCCCGCCGTTTTCTTTAGTGCATCAGTGCGTCGCGGCTGAAGGAGCCGCAGTGCTGCCGGCCGCTGGCGCGGCGATACTGCCGGCGGGAGGCGCCGCCGTGCTCGCAGCCGCCGGTGCCGGCGTGACGCTGGCGGGGGGACTGCTGGTGCTGTCGTCCGGCGGGAGGTCGTAGTCGTAGTCGGGCGCCGGCGGGTTGCCGTCGTAGATCTTGTAGCGGCGGTTCTGGATATAGGCGTCGCGCATGAACACATAAGGATCATAAGCGCTATCCAGGGCCTCGTTGGTCCCCATCAGGCCCACGCGGGTGTCCAAGGCATCCACCACGTACTCGGCGTTACGCCAGCGCGGCGGCAGCGCATCTCGGACCGGATCGGCATAGACGTCGCCCCCGCGACCGAAGGTATCGCGCACGGTGCTGGGGCCCAGGAAGGGCAGCACCACGTAGGGGCCCGATGGGACGTGCCAGGTGGCGAGTGTCTGCCCCAGATCCTCGTCATGGTGGGGCAGGCCTACGTGCTTGGCCACGTCGAACCAGCCCAAGAGACCCACCGTGCTGTTGATGACGAAGCGGCCCAGGTCCCGCAGGCCCTGGCCCACCTTGCCCTGCAGCACGTCGTTCACCACGGTGACGGGTTCATCGATGTTGGTGACCGCGTTATGGATGCCGTTGCGCGCCGGGCCCGGCATCGCCCGCACATAGGTCCGAGCCACCGGACGGGCTACAGCCTTGTCCAGCGCGTCGTTGAACGCGTAGATCTTGCGGTTCATGCCTTGCCAGGGGTCGTTGGTCTGGGTCACCGAATCCGGCGGCGCGGAGGCACAGCCGGCAAGGAGGACGCAGGCGACGAAGGTGGCTGGGAGGATGCATGACCGCCGGACACGGTGCGCTGGACTGGACATGGACGTTCCTTGGAATTCTCCGATGGGATGCTAGCAGGTCGGCGCGGTAGCTGCCCACGTTACCGGTGGGTGCCCATCAAGGGTGTTGCCGCTTCTCATCCTCGCGGGCGGCGCGGGCCTCTTCCTCGACGCGGTGCAGGCGGGCCCGGTAGCGCTGCCTCTGCACGCTATCGATGCCCGGGGTCGCGAGCGCGATGCGCAGCTGGTCCACCGCGGCTGATGGCAGGCCGTTGGCCAGATAGTACTGGGACATGTAGAAGTGCGAGTCGCCGCTGTTGCCGGCCTTGTCGTAGGCCTTGGCCATGAGGCGCACCGCTTCCGGCTCGCTGTCGGAAGCCAGGCTCAGTGGCATGAGCAGGTTGATCGCCTGCTTGGGCTTGTTGGCATCGATCAGGTCGTTCGCATAGCTGAGGGCGAGGGGCGCGCTGTCGGGGAACAGCTTCATGGCGTCAGCATAGGTGGCGATGCCGGCCGGCATGTTGCCGGCATGGATCTCGGCATCCGCCAGCCCGATGCGGAACGCCACCACGTCGTCGTATTGGGTGGTGAGTTCGCGCATGGCTTTCATCGCCTCTTTGTAGCGGCCCGCCTTCTGCAGCACCAGGGCCTGTCCGTAGCGCGCCGCCACCTGCTCCCAGCCCCTGTCCTGGTCCACCAGCCCCTGGAAGTCGGCCAGCTGCTTGTCGGTGCCGTCGTTGTTCTGCATGGCCAGGAGCCGCATCTTCATGAGCGCATAACTGCGGCTGTCCTCATGGGCAGGCACGTGCAGCTGGCTGGCGCGGTTTTCCGCCTCGGTCATGCGGTTCAGGTCCAGCGGGTGGTCCAGCAGGAACTCCGGGATCCGGTCGTAGCCGTTCAGCGAAGAGCTCCGCTGCATCTCGGCGAAGAAGTCGATCATGCCCTGGGGCTGGAAACCGGCGCGCGCCATGGTGGCGATACCCACCCGGTCCGCTTCCTCTTCGTCGCCGCGGGTGTAGTTGATCTGATGCTGGATCATCTCGCCCTGGGCAGTGGCCAGGGCGCCCACCGCGACGTCTGGGTCACTGGCACGCGACGCGGCCACCAGCGCCGCGAGCATGGTGGCCAGGTTCAGGAAGGCGTGATCGTTCTGGTCTTCCACCTGCCGCGCCAGGTGGCGCTGCGTGACGTGGCCGGTCTCGTGGGCCAGCACGCCGGCCAGTTCGTCCTCGTCCTTGGTCAGCAGGAACAATCCGCTGTTCACCACGATGAAGCCACCGGGCAGCGTGGTGGCGTTGATGTCGTCGTCGTCGATGACGTAGTAGGCGAAGTGCAGGGTCGGATTGTCGCTGTGAGACGAGAGCTGCTTGCCGAGATCCTCGATGTACTGCTGGATCTGCGGGTCGTCGAGGATGGCGCCGGACTCGCGCAGCTCGTTGATGATCTGCACCCCGATGCCGTATTCCTCCTGCGGACTGATGGCCTCGCCGCCGGCCTCGCCGATCTGCGGCAGGTTGAAGTCGCTGCCGCCGATGTCGCTGTTGTACTGGTTGGACGGCGCGGGCAGGGCGCTGGATGCGGGTGGCACGGGAGTGGGCGCAGGCGTGGCACCGGCCGCGAGTACTGCGGTGGAGAGCAGAGTGGCGGCGAAGCAGACCAGTGATCGCTGCAGCAGGCTTGGCAAGAGTTTCGTCCGGGACCGGAGAGGCATATCCACTGAATGCCATTATCTCACGTCCGCCGGCCGCCGAAGGCCCAAAAGAAAAGCCCCCGGTCTCCCGGGGGCTTACGTTCATCGGAACGTCATCCTTCAGAACTTGTAGCGGTACGAGATGCCCAAGATGTCCGCGTCGGCCTTGTAGGTGCCGACGATGTGGTCGTGGCCAGCGGCATTGGTCTGGTTGAAGGCCAGGTTCGAACCCAGGAAGAGATGGGCGTAGCCCACGTCCCACTGGGAATGCTCGCTCATTTGCCAGGTGGCGCCCAGCGCGATCCACTTGCGGTCGCCATCGGGCAGACGCGCCGTGCGGCTCGCGTTCACGTCGTTGGTGCAAGCCGGGTTGAAGGTCGTGCTGTTGCAGGTTCCGGAGGGATCAGGCACCGGCGACTTGTCCAGCGCCACGCCGCCGCGGAAGGTCCAGCTCGGGTTGAACTTGTAGTCCACACCCACCGCGAAACGGTTGGAGTCACTCAGGCCCTCGTCCACCACAGCCGGTGTGGTGCCGGGGTTGGCGAAATTGATGGTCAGGTTCTTGAAGCTGCTCCACATGGTGCGCGACCAATCCGCCGTCAGCATCCACTGGCTGTTCAGGTTCTGCGCCCAGCTCAGTGACCACATGGCGGGAGCGGCGAAGCTCGCAGACACACTTTGTGCCTGGAACTGCGGCTGGGTGGAGAAGGCGGCAGGCACGTTGGTGAAGCTCGCGCCGCCGGAGAGGTCATGGTTGATCTTGGAGCGGTAGGCGAATCCGACGCGGCTGTCGTCGTTGATCTTCCACAACGCGCCCACGTTCCAGCCCCAGCCGTGGCCGCTGGCCTGGGCCGAGAAGAAACCGTCATGCTGCTGCGGGGTCAGGCCCAGCGAGGTGCAGGTGATCGGCGACACTTGGCTCAAGCAGATGGCGCCGAAGTCCACATCGTTGGTGAGCTTCACGCTCATGGTCTGGTAGTCGATGCCTGCACCCAGCGAGAACTGGTCGTTGATCTTCCAGGCGAGGCTCGGGTTGTAGTTGATCACCGCCACGCTGCTATAGATGGCCTGGTAGCGGAAGATCGAGTTGTCGTCGTACTTGGTGGCGAGCCCGAACGGCGTGTTGATGCCGAAGCCGAAGGTCAGGTCGTGGCTCAGGGGCTGCGCGTAGTACAGGAACGCCGGGCCGCCGAGTTTGCCCACGCTGCCGCCTTCGCCGCCGGACAGGGGCTGGCCGACGGCATCCGTGGCGGACGTTTTGGTGAAGTCCGCGCCGAAGCGGATCAGGGCGTAGCCGCCCATGATCTCGGTGTCGGAGAGCTGGGTGAGGCCCGCCGGGTTGTACCAGATGCTGGAGGAGTCTTCCGCCACCGCGGCACCTCCGGAGTGGGCGCGGCCGAGACTGGTGACGCTCTGTTCGGTGAGCTGGAAGTTGGATGCGGAAGCGGCCGGCGCCAAGGCAGCCAACACCGCGCCCGTCAGCGACGCAGCCCAAACGGCGGTGAATTTGTTCATCTGCTTACCCCAGGATGACGGAAAGACGACCGAAAGATTTAAGCATAGGCGCTCCCAAATTGTAAGCACCCGAACCCCCGCCGGGCCGCGTAGTTACAGGCTTTCGGAGGCGAAATCCGCGAGCCGCGAACGCTCGCCCCGGAGCAGCGTCAGGTGGCCGGAATGGGGCCAGCGCTTGAAGCGGTCCACCACGAAGGTCAGCCCGGAGGTGGTCTCCGTGAGGTAGGGGGTATCGATCTGGGAGATGTTGCCGATGCACACCATCTTGGTGCCGGGGCCGGCGCGGGTGATGAGCGCCTTCAGCTGCTTGGGGGTGAGGTTTTGGGCCTCATCCACGATGATGTAGCGGTTCAGGAAGGTGCGGCCGCGCATGAAGTTCATGGACCGGATCTTGATCCGGTTGCGCAGCAGGTCGCCGGTGGCGGCGCGACCCCATTCGCCGCCCTCGCCGGACTGGGTCAGCACCTCCAGGTTATCCATGAGTGCGCCCATCCACGGCGTCATCTTCTCTTCCTCGGTGCCGGGAAGGAAGCCGATGTCCTCGCCCAGCGGCACCGTCACCCGGGTCATGATGATCTCGCGGTAGCGGTTCTGCTCGAGGGTCTGGGCCAGGCCCGCCGCCAGCGCCAGCAGGGTCTTGCCCGTACCGGCAGACCCCAGCAGCGAGATGAAGTCGATACCGGGGTCCAGCAGCATGTTGAGGGCGAAGTTCTGCTCACGGTTGCGGGCGTTGATGCCCCATACGGTGTGGCGTATCCCGCGATAGTCGCGGGTGAGCTCCAGGAGCGCGCCACGGTCGTCGATACCGCGCACCAAAGCCTCGAAGTTGTCGCCTTCGCTGTAGACGCACTGGTTGGGATGCCAGTCCTTCACCAGCGGTCCCTTGATGCGGTACCAGGTGCGGCCCTCCTGTTGCCAGGATTCCATGTCTTTGCTGTGCTTGTCCCAGAAATCCTTCGGCAGCTCCTGCAGGCCCGTGAACAGGAGGTCGAGGTCGTCCAGCGCCTTGTCGTTGAAATAGTCCTCGGCGTGGATGCCCAGCACCGCGGCCTTGATCCGCAGGTTGATGTCCTTGGACACCAGGGTCACGCGCGTGCCGGCATGGCGCGCCTGCAGCGCCTGGGTGGTGGCCAGGATGTAGTTGTCGGGCTTGTTGCCCGGCAGCGAATCGGGCAGCGCGCCCGTGAGCGACTCGGTCTGGAAGAACAGCCGGCCGCCGGTGATCGCGGCGCCGGTGGGGTTCTGCAGGTTCTGGATCACGATGCCCGCATCGATCTCGTCCTTGCTCACGTCACGCATCATGTCATCGAGGAAGCGGCTCACCTGGCGCACGTTGCGCGAGGCTTCCGAGAGACCTTTCTTGCCCGCGTCCAGTTCCTCCAGCACCACCATGGGCAGGAAGATGTCATGTTCCTGGAAGCGGAAGATGGCAGTGGGATCGTGCATCAGCACGTTGGTGTCGAGCACGTAGAGTCGCCGCTGGTCCTTGGCTTTGGAGGTCTTGCGGGTCACTTGCGACCCCGCTTGGCGGCCTTCTTCTTGCCGGTCTTCTTGCTGGGCTTCTGCTTCGGTGCCGCCTTCCTGGGTTTGTCCTTGGCTGGTTTCCTAGGCTCCGGGTCCACGCCGTCCACCGCGTCCAGCACCTCGGCGGCATGACCCTCCACCTTCACCTTGCGCCACTCGCGGCGCAGCACGCCGTCCTTGCCGATGAGGAAGGTGCTGCGCTCGATGCCGCGCACCTTCTTGCCGTACATGTTCTTCATCTTGATCACGTCGAACCGCTTGCAGAGCTTCTCGTCCTCGTCGGAGAGCAGGTCGAAGTCCAGGTGGTACTTGTCGCAGAACTTCTCGTGGGACTTCAGGCTGTCGCGGGATACGCCCAGTACCACCGCGCCCTTGCGGCGGAAGGCTGCATGCAGGTCACGGAAATCCTTGCCCTCCAGGGTGCAGCCCGGGGTGTCGTCCTTCGGGTAGAAATACAGCACCACGTCCTGGCCCTGGAGCGCGCTCAGCTTCACGTGTTTGCCGCCGGTGGCGGGCAGCGCGAAATCCGGGACCTTCTTGCCTACCGCGATCTTGCTCATGTGGCTCCCTTGAGTTTCAGCCCTTGATGGGCTCCATGATGGCGTCGAGGTTCAGGTTGTCGCAGAACTCCATGAACTCCTCGCGCAGCCTGCCCACGTGGGTGTCGGCGGGAATGTTCACGGACATCTGCACGGCGGACATGGGCGCGCCGGTGTGGGCGGCGGTATAACTGCGGGTGGAGAGTTCCGCCACACCGATGTTGCGCTCGGCGAAGAAGTTGGCAAGGTTGAAGATGATGCCCGGCTGGTCCAGGCACACCACATCCACCGCGTAAGGCAGGAGATCCTCCCGGGTGGCGCGCTCCTTGGTGCGGCGCGCGCAGAGGGTCAGTCCCAGCTTCTTCTCGAGCTTGGGCAGCGTGCCTTCCAGCTTGGTGACGGTGTTCCAGTTGCCCGAGACCAGGACCAGCATGGAGAAATCGGCGCCCAGCACCGTCATGCGGCTCTCCACCACGTTGCAGCCGCTCTCTTTCACGGCCCTCGACAGGTCGTGGAGGAGGCCGGGGCGGTCCTCCGCCAGGACCGAGACCACCAGGTACTGTTTCATGCGAGCTCGCAGCGGGCTAACCGGACCGGCGGAAAGAGGGTGGCAGCAGTGTAGCGGGTTTCGGTGGGGCCGCAACCCGAACCGGGACATCCCCGCGCTGGCGGCGGCGGCGGAGCGCCGGTAAAATGGCGTTTTCCCCGCAAGGTCTGTCCCCCGATGTTCCAGGGAAGCATGGTGGCGCTGGTCACGCCCATGGCCGACGACGGCCGGCTGGATCTGGCTGCCCTCGACGCCCTGGTGGATTGGCACATATCCCAGGGTACCGACGCCATCGTGGCCACCGGCACCACCGGCGAGGCCTCGACCTTGGAAGGCGACGAGCAGTTCGAGGTGGTGGCACGTTGCGTGCGTGCGGCCGCCGGCCGGGTGCCGGTCATCGCCGGCGCCACGTCGAACTCCACGGCCCATGCCGTGCAGCTGTCGCGCCGCGCCGAGACCGTGGGCGCCGACGCGGTGCTGAGCGCCGCCCCGTACTACAACAAGCCTGGCCAGGAAGGGCTGTACCGGCATTTCCGCGCCGTGGCCGAGGCGGTCTCCATCCCGGTGTTCCTCTATAACGTGCCGAGCCGCACCATCACCGACATCCTGCCGGAGACGGTGGAACGCCTGGCGCAGTTATCCAACATGAAGGGCATCAAGGAAGCCACCGGCGACTTGAAGCGCGCTGCCGAGATCCGTGCTCGCTGTGGCAAAGACTTCCTGCTCATCAGCGGCGATGACGCCACTGCCCGCGAGTTCATGCTGCAGGGCGGGCAGGGCGTGATCTCGGTCACCGCCAACGTGGCGCCGAAGCAGATGCATGAGCTGTGCGTGGCGGCGCGGGCCGGTGATGCCGCCAAGGCCGCCGCCATCGACGCGGAGCTCGCGCCGCTGCATAAGGCGCTGTTCGTCGAAAGCAATCCCATCCCCGTGAAGTGGGCGCTGGCGGAGATGGGGCGTATCCCCGCGGGCATCCGCCTGCCGCTCACGCCGCTCGCGGCCCAGAATCATCCGGTGGTGCGCGCTGCTCTCAAGGCCGCGCACATGCTGGCTTAGGTCGTCCATCCCAAGGCATACGATGACAAACCGCTGCACATTCCTGGGCGTATTGACCACGGCTTCCCTGCTGGCCTCCTGCAGCAACGGGCTGACCTGCGGCAACTCGCATCCTTACGCCAACTATTACGCCAAGGCCGCACTCAAGGCTCCGGCCGGGATCACCGTGCCGGCGCCTGATGCAGCTTATGCGGTCCCGGCTGCCGGCACGGCCGCTAGCGCCAAGCCCGCGGCAGCCCCTTCGGTGGCGACGGTGGCCGCAGTCACGCCAGCGCCCGCTGCCGGCACCAACGGAGCCCAGCCGTGCCTGGTGATCCCCCCCAGCGTGCTTACCAAGGAAGACATGGCGGCTCATCCCAAGGCGGAAGCACCCGCCAAGCCGACAGTGCCCATCGGCACCCATCCGGGATCGGGGGCGGGCGGTGGCGGTCTGCCGCCTCCCGGCGGCGGTCCGCCCGTTGCGGACCGCGGGTCGATGGAGTAACCTGCCGCGCCTTTTGCCGCCCACTCCGGCAGAAAGGTCAAGTTGCAAGGAATCTTGAAGACAAAGATTTAGATCTCCGGAGAGGTGTCCGAGTGGTTTAAGGAGCACGCCTGGAAAGTGTGTATACGGTAACCCCGTATCGCGGGTTCGAATCCCGCCCTCTCCGCCAGTACCAATGAAAACGGGGCCCTTTATTAGGGCCCCGTTTTCATTTGGTCATTCGCGAGATGACTGGGAATTCGAGCCCGCGATACCAAATCCGGTTAGGTTCGACAAAATCGCCGGGAGCGATTTTGAACAGCGCCGCCTTGGGGCGCCGCCCCGAAGGGGCGCCGGGCAGGGATAGCCCGGCGTAATCCCGCCCTCTCCGCCAATAGCCAAAGCAAAAGGGGCCTTCCAGGCCCCTTTTGCTTTGGCTCTCGCAGAAAGGATGGGCGATTCGAACCCGCGATTCAAAGGTGGTTCGACTGATTCGCCGGGAGCGAATCAGGACCGCCGCAGGCGGGCCGCGCGAAGCGCGGGAGCCCCCAGGGGTCCGGCGCATGCGCCGGACGGGCGACCAGGATGGTCGCCCCGGGCTTTCCGCGGAGCAGGACGCGAAGCGGAAAGGGGCGAACAATCCCGCCCTCTTCATCATTCTTTATCTTGCTTCGGTTCCAAACTGCTTGAAGCTCTTTCTCTTAGGCCCCATCATTACCACTACAAGTTCCATGGCAGCTCGCGCCGGCTCCCCGGCCGTGACGCGCTGCAAACCCCGCCAGGCCCGGAAGGGAGCAACGGTAGCAGAGGCTTCGCGGGCCGGATCGGGCTGGCGCGGGCGGCCACCATCGTCGTTTATGTCCTATCTTCGCTGTAGGGGTCTGTTAAAGTACCCGTTCATAGCGCTCAACCTGGCAAAAGCCCCCTAGAACGCATGTCCTATCAGGTCCTGGCGAGAAAATGGCGCCCGCGCAACTTCGCGGAGATGGTGGGCCAGGAGCATGTGTTGCGGGCTTTGATCAATGCCCTCGACCATGACCGGTTGCACCACGCCTTCCTGTTCACCGGCACCCGCGGCGTCGGCAAGACCACCATCGCCCGCATCCTCGCCAAGTCTCTGAACTGCGAGACCGGCGTCACCTCGCGGCCCTGCGGTGTGTGCAGTGCCTGTCAGGAGATCGATGCCGGGCGCTTCGTGGACTTGATCGAGGTGGATGCCGCTTCCCGCACCGGCGTGGACGACACCCGCGAGCTTCTGGACAACGTGCAGTACGCACCCAGCCGCGGCCGCTACAAGGTGTACCTCATCGACGAGGTGCACATGCTCTCCAAGAGCGCGTTCAACGCGCTGCTCAAGACCCTGGAAGAGCCGCCGCCGCACGTGAAGTTCCTGCTGGCCACCACCGATCCGCAGAAGATCCCGGTGACAGTGCTGTCGCGCTGCCTCCAGTTCAACCTGAAGCGCCTGCCCGAGAGCCTGATCGCGGGCCGTATCACCCAGATCCTGGATGCCGAGCACATCCCCTATGAGGCGCCGGCGGTGCAGGTGCTGGCCCAGGCCGCTGACGGCAGTCTGCGTGACGGCCTGAGCCTTCTCGACCAGTCCATCGCCTTTGGCGGCGGTGCCGTCAAGGACGCCGAGGTGCGCAGTATGCTCGGCACCATCGAACGCACCCATGTGCGCGCACTGCTGGAAGCACTGGCATCCCGCAACGGCGCCCTGGTGCTGAAGACCGTGGCCCAGCTCGACGAGCGCGCGCCGGACTACCAGTTGGTGCTGGACGACCTGGCTTCGGCCTTGCAGCGCGTGGCGGTGGCCCAGGCGGTACCCGCCGCCGCCGCGGAGTTCGACGACGCCGAGGTCGTCACCGCCTTGGCCAAGCGTCTGGATCCTTCGGACGTGCAGCTTTACTACCAGATGGCGCTGCTCGGCAAACGCGACCTGGGCCTGGCGCCCTCGGCCCGCTCGGGTTTCGAGATGACCATGCTGCGCATGCTGGCTTTCCAGCCCATGGACGGCACGCCGGCAGCAGTCGCCGGAAGCGCCGGCCAGACGACCGTCCCGCCAGTCAGTGTCTCCCAGAACGCAGCACCCGTATCTGCCGCCTCTGCGGCCGGCGCGCCGGTGCCGGCGGTACCTGTCACCGCTGCGCCATGGCGTGAACCGGACTGGGCGACCTTGGCCGAGTCCCTCGGCCTGCGGGGCGCCGCCCAGCAACTGGCAGCCAACTGCGTGTATCGGCGCCGCGAAGGCAACCTGGTGTATCTGGAGATCAATCCCGAACATCAGCAGATGATCACCAGCCAGTCCCAGGGCCGGCTGGAAGAGGCCCTGTCGCGCCACTTCGGCGAACAACTCAAGGTGAAGGTGCAGGTGGGCGAGGGCGCCCTGGCGACCCCGGCCAAGCTCGGCGAACAGCGGGAGGCCGACAAGCTCGCGGCGGCGAAACAAGCCATCGCCTCCGACCCGCTCATGCGGCAGTTGGGCGAGACGTTCGGTACCCAGATCGATCCGGACCTCGTGAAACCCGCGGATTGACGGTCCAAGGTCTTCTACTCATATATATAGATTGGAGTGACAGCAGATGCGCGGTGGACTAGGCAACATGATGAAGCAGGCGCAGCAGCTCCAGGAGAACATGCGCCGCGCCCAGGAGAACCTCGAGAAGCTGGAGGTCATCGGCACTGCCGCCTCCGGGAAGGTGGCGGTCACCGTGAGCGGCAAGCATGAAGTGCGGCGGGTGACCATCGATCCGGAACTCCTGAAGGGCGACGCCGAGATGCTGGAGGACCTGGTCGCGGTGGCCTGCAACGATGCCAACGCCAAGATCGAGGCCGCCATGAAGGAGAGTTTCTCAGGCATAGGATTGCCGCCGGGACTCAAACTGCCCTTCTGAGCATGGCTTACTCGCCCTTACTGCAGAAACTCGTGGATTCCCTGCGCTGCCTGCCGGGGGTGGGGCCGAAATCCGCCCAGCGCATGGCCTTCCAGCTCTTGGAACGCAACCGCGAGGGTGCCTTGGCGCTGGCCCAGGCATTGCAGGCCGCCATGCAAGGCATCGGCCACTGCGAGCGCTGCCGCAACTTCACCGAGGGCAAGCTCTGCGATATCTGCAGCAGCGCCAAGCGCGATGCTTCGGTGCTATGCGTGGTGGAGACTCCGGCGGACGTGGGCGCGCTGGAAGGCGCTACCGGATATCGGGGGCAGTATTTCGTCCTCATGGGCCATCTCTCGCCGCTGGACGGCATCGGTCCCGAGGAACTGGGTCTGGACCTCCTGGAACGGCGCCTCGACGAGGGTGGCGTGAAGGAAGTGATCCTGGCCACCAATCCCACCGTGGAAGGCGAGGCCACTGCGCACTTCCTGGCGGAGCTGGCCCAGCGGCGCGGCATCCGTGCCACCCGTATCGCCCACGGCGTCCCCATCGGCGGCGAACTGGAATATATAGATGGCGGTACCCTGTCCCACGCCTTCAGTGGCCGGCAAGAGGTACGCTGACCCCATGAAGCTCAAGGAAGTCCTGTACGGCATCAAGTTGAAACCCGCGGCGCGGGAGTATGGCTATACCGTCGTGGACTACGACCTGGCGCAGGAAGGCCGTGTGCAATACGCCGCTTGGGATCATCCCAAAGAGATGCCGAAGCAGTTCGACCAGGATTATGTGGATGTGCTGCGCGGCTTCCTGAAGCCAGGCGACTTCGCCATCGACGTGGGCGCCCACTCCGGCGACACGGCGCTGCCCATGGCCCTGGCCCTGGGGCCACAGGGAGGCGTGTTCGCCCTGGAGCCCAACCCGCATGTCTATAAGGTGCTGGCCGCCAACGCGGAGTTGAACCGCGACAAGGGCCGCATCTATCCCCTGATGTTCGCCGCCACCGAACAGGACGGCGAGTATGAGTTCGAATATTCCGACCCGGGTTTCAGCAACGGCGGCTTCCACCAGGGGGTCAGCCCCTGGAGGCATGGCCACTTCTTCAAGCTCAGGGTGCAGGGCCGCAACCTGATCCGTTTCCTGGAGCGGGAATATCCCCGGGAACTGGCGAAGATCCGCTACATCAAGATCGACGCTGAAGGGCATGACCACGCTATCGTGAGATCGCTGCGCTCTCTCATCGAAGCCAATCGCCCGTATCTCCGCACCGAGATCTACAAGCACGTGGATGAAGCGGGGCGCCGTGCCTATTTCCAGGAGCTGCAAGGCATGGGGTATCGGCAGTACAAGTTCGGCGATGAAAAATGCTATCAGGGCCCGGAGCTGGATGATTCCATGCTCATGGACTGGGAACACTTCGACATCTTCGCGGTGCCGCGATGAGCGATTGCCTGTTCTGCAAGATGGTGGCGGGCGACATCAAGCCGCATATGGTGTATGAAGATCCCGATCTCATCGCATTCCGCGACATCATGCCCCAGGCGCCGACCCATGTACTCATCGTGCCGCGCAAGCACATCGCCAGCCTGGACGCCGCCAAGCCGGAGGACGCGGAGCTCCTGGGCAAGCTCCTGCTCGCTGCGCAGAGGATCGCGCGCCAGGAAGGTATCGCGGCTTCGGGCTATCGCACCGTGAACAACTGCAATGGGGATGCCGGGCAGACGGTCTTCCACATCCACATTCATCTGCTGGGCGGGAAGAAACTCGTCACGCCTTTCGGTTAATCAAATTCCCTTTCTTTGGCTTGCCTCATCGTCGTCATGAGCCACTTATAGCTCGTGTAACGGCTCTCCGGCAGAGTCTCATTCTCCACGGCCGCTTTTACCGCGCAACCCGGCTCCTGCAGATGCAGGCAGTTGGCGAACCGGCAATGCTGGGCGATGGTGCGGATGTCCCGGAACAGCGGACCGATCTCGGCGGGGTCGCGCACCGCCAGTTCCAGGTCGCGCACGCCGGGGGAATCCACCAGCGCGCCGCCGCCGGGCAAGGGATGCAGGGTGGTGGAGGTGGTGGTATGGCGACCTTCATCGGTGGCGGCGGAGAGCTCGTCGATGCGGTGCCCGGCGCCGGGCACCAGCGCGTTCAGCAGCGAGGACTTGCCCACGCCGGACTGGCCCACCAGCATGCTCACGTGGCCCTGGAGCGCCACCGCGAACCCGTCCAAGCCGGTATGGTCCCGTGTGCTGACATGGAACACCGGGTATCCGAGGCCGTTCAGGTAGACGAGGCGCCGGCCCAAGCCCCCGTCATCATCTTCGTCCACCAGGTCCAACTTGTTGAGCACGATGCCGGCCGGGATGCCCATGCCCTCGATGGAGGCCAGGTACTTGTCCATGAGGAAGAGTTCGGGCACGGGTATCGGTGCCAGCACCATGAATACCCGGTCCAGATTGGCCACCGACGCCACCGCGCGGCCGCGGCCGTCGGCCTTGATGAACAGGGAGCGGCGCGGCAGCACCTCGACGATACGGACATCAGTGTCGCCCTCGACCTTCACCCGATCGCCACACACCGCCTGTATCTCGCGGGTGGCAGTGAGGCAGACGAAGCGGGTACCGTCCAAGGTCTCCACCACGAAGCGACGGCCGTGTCCGGCCACCACCCGGCCTTCGCGCAGGCTGCTCATGTTGTCATCGCATGCATGCCGCCCTGCATCGTCATGTGTTCTGCCGGACAGCGGGTCGCGTGGCAGCGTCCGACGATACTCCTGATGTTTCAGCGCGGCGCATCGCTCAAGGCCTGCAGGTGCGCGATGCGTCGTATCGCCGGCGGATGGGAGTCGTAGAAAGCGGAGTGCAGCGGGTCGGGAGTGAGCGTGGAGGCATTGTCCCGATACAGCTTCACCAAGGCCCGTATCAGCGCCGCGCCGTCCGCCTGTACATTGGCGTAGGCATCCGCCTCAAACTCGTGGCGGCGGGACCAGGCGGAGGCCAGCGGTTCCAGCATCAACAGGAAGGGCGGCAGGAGCAACATGAAGAGCAGTAGCGCCATGTAGCTGGAAGGCGCCGCCACGCCCATGCCGGTGTAGAACCAGTCCTGGCGGTACAGCCAGCCCAGGAGCGCCAAGCCTGCCAGTCCTAACACCGCGCTCAATACCAGGCGCTGCAGCACGTGCTTCAGCTTGAAGTGGCCCAGTTCGTGGGCCAGTACCGCTTCGATCTCCTCCGGCCGCAAGGTGGCCATGAGCGTATCGAAGAACACGATGCGCTTGTGCGCGCCGAAGCCGGTGAAATAGGCGTTGCCGTGGGCCGATCGGGTGGACCCATCCATCACGAATACGCCCTCGCTCTTGAATCCGCAGCGCATCAGCAGGCCTTCGATGCGCAGCTTGAGCGCATCGTCGGTGAGCGGCGAGAACTTGTTGAACAGGGGCGCGATGAATTTCGGATAGGCCCAGGTGATGAAGAGGCTGAAGCCGAACCACAGCACCCACAGGTACAGCCACCAGAAATCACCGGCCTTCTTCATGAGTGCCAGGGCGGCATACAGCAGCGGCAGGCCCAGCGCCACGGCCAACAGCACGCCCTTCAGCAGGTCCATGACATAGGTGCGCGCGGTGGTGCGGTTGAAGCCGAAATCCGCCTCGATGCCGAAGGTGGAATAGAGGCTCACGGGCAGGCCGATGAGCGCGTTGATGAGCGCGAAACTGCCGATCACCAGCACCCCGGTGTTGAGGCCGTTGAATCCAGCGCCGCGCCAGGCGTCGTCCAAGGCGGTGAGCCCCCCGCCCAACGTCCACACCAGCACCACCACGAAATCCAGACCCATGCTGAACAGGCCGAGCCGGCCCTTCGAGACCGTGTAATCGGCGGCCTTGCGGTGTGCGTCGAGGTCGATGTCCGCGGCGAACGGCGCCGGCACATGATCCCGATGCTTCCGCACATGGCGGATCTGGCGCAGGCTCAGCCACAGGCGCAGGCACAAGGCGATGCAAAGGGCGAGGACGAAGACCAATGAAAGGATGTTCATGCGTGCCATTTTAAGGCATGCCTTCCAGGATGGGCAGGCGCATGGGGTCGCGCTAGACTAGCCTGCTTCGCCACCCTACATTGACGACAAACCATGCCGCTGGACGCCGAGAATCTCATCTGGATCGACCTGGAGATGACCGGGTTGGATCCCCTGACCGACCATATCCTGGAGATCGCCACCCTGGTGACCGACAAGCAGCTCAGGCCGGTGGCGGAGGGCCCGGTGCTCGCCGTGCATCACGCCGACGCGGTGCTGGCGGCCATGGGCGAATGGTGCACGCGCCAGCACGGCCAATCGGGATTGACTGAGAGAGTCCGGCAGAGCCGCGTGAGCATGGCGGAAGCCGAGCGCGCCACCCTCGAGTTCCTCAAGCAACACGTCCCGCCCAACGCCTCCCCCATGTGCGGCAACAGCATCTGCCAGGACCGGCGCTTCATGGCGCGGCAGATGCCGGACCTGGAGCGTTTCTTCCACTATCGCAACCTGGACGTGAGCACCCTGAAGGAGCTGGCCAAGCGCTGGGCGCCGGGTGCGGCCTCCGGGTTCACCAAGGAATCCAGCCATCTCGCCATGTCCGACATCAAGGATTCTATCGCTGAGCTCCGGCACTACCGGGAGAAGTTGTTCCGACCCGAGTTCGCGGCACCGGCCGGCTGAAACTGCCATGCAGGACATCCTGAAGTTCGAGGACATCCGTGCCGCGGCCGCGCGCATCGCGCCGCACGTGCGGCGCACGCCGGTGATGCGGTGCCCGGAACTGGAGGCCGAGCTGGGAGGCGAGCTGCACTTCAAGTGCGAGAACTTCCAGGAGATGGGCGCATTCAAGCTGCGCGGCGCCACCAATGCGGTGCTGAGCCTGCCGGAGGCCGCGCTCAGGAAGGGCGTGGCCACCCATTCCTCCGGCAACCACGGCACCGCCCTGGCGCTCGCCGCCAAACGCCGCGGCGTGAAGTGTTGTGTGGTGATGCCGGAGAATGCCAGCGCCTACAAGAAGCGTGCGGTGGCTGAATACGGCGCAGAGATCATCTATTGCGCGTCCACCCAGGCGGGCCGTGAGGCAGCGCTCGCAGACTACGTGATGCGGACCGGTGCCTCGGTGGTGCACCCTTACAACGATCCCAAGGTGATGGCAGGGCAAGGCACCGCCGCGCTGGAGCTGCATGAGCAGGTAGCGGGTATCGATCTGGTATTGGCGCCCCTCGGAGGAGGCGGACTGCTGTCCGGCACCGCCGTGGCCACGCACGGTCTCAACCCCAAGGCCCGCGTGGTCGGTGTCGAGCCCTTCGGTGCGGACGATGCCTGGCGTTCCCTGAAAGCCGGACACATCGAGCCGGTGGCCCACCCGGACACCATCGCCGATGGCCTGCGCGCCACCATCGGACCGTTGACCTTCGCGGTATTGCAGGACCAGGCGGACGACGTTGTGCGGGTCGAGGACAAAGACATCCTGGAAGCCATGCGCTACCTATGGGAACGCATGAAGATCGTGATCGAGCCGTCCTCCGCCGTGCCCGTGGCGGCCCTGCGCCGCAGGCTCGTGGATGTGCGCGGGCGGCGGGCTGCTATTATCCTGAGTGGCGGTAATGTGGACTTGGATCACCTTCCCTGGAGCGACCGATGAGACCGCGTATCTTGCTGGTGTTGGCGTTTTGCCTTGCGTTCGGCGCGCTTGCGGCTGACAAGCCGGTGGACGTGCGGGATCTCATGACCGCCACTGAATTCCATACCACGGGTCTCGACAAGCTCACGCCCCCGGAGCTGGCCGCTTTCAATGCCTGGCTTTCGGCATATCGCCAAGCCGCCGCTCCGGCACCCGTGCCGTCGGCCGCAGTCGTGGGCACGCCCGCGTCGCTGCCGGTCCCGCCGGCTGCGACACCGGCGGCAGCGCCCACCCCGGCGCCCTCGGCTGCCAGCACCAGCAGTTTCGGCAAGGAGATGCTCAGCGGCGAGCAGCGCAACGAGCCCAAGCGGATCGAAGCCCACATCGTCGGCACTTTCACCGGCTGGACCGGTAGCACCACATTCAAGCTGGACAACGGCCAGGTATGGCAGCAGGCGGACAGCTCCACGTATGAGGCCAGGCTGGAGAATCCCGCAGTGGTCATCAAGCGCCTGGGATTCGGCTACTTGCTTACAGTCACGGGCCATGGGGCCACCGTGTTCGTGAAACGCGTGCAATGAAGCCGGTGTCGCCTCCACGGAGGCCATCTGCCTAGCCCTCGTGGGCTGGCGCCTTCCCACTGACGGAGATAACCCATGCGACTGTCTCGTTACCTCTTGCTGTTGTCATGTGTCTTGAGTGCCGCCGCCTGGGCGGGCGAGGGCGATGCCGTGCTGGGTCAGTGGCTCACCGCCGACGGCAAGGCCAAGGTGCAGGTGGTCAAACACGGTGACCAGTATGACGGCAACATCGTGTGGCTGAAGGAACCGCTCTACACGGCGCAGGACAAGGAAGGCACGCCGGGCCAACCCAAGGTGGACCTCAAGAACCCGGATAAGTCGTTGCAGGCCCGTCCCATCATCGGCCTGCCGCTCATCCACGGCTTCAAGTACGCGGGGGACGGGGTCTGGAACGAAGGGCAGATCTACGACCCGGAGAGCGGCAAGCTCTACAGCTGCAAGCTGACGCTGATGATGGACGGCAGGCTCAAGGTGCGGGGCTACTGGGGCATCTCGCTGTTCGGCCGCACCGAGATCTGGACGAGGCCGCCCACCGAGGCGCCGGCGGCAGCCACGCATCCCTGAGGCAGATCAGTCGGGGTCGGTGGTGGCGGCCGCGGGAGCCGACTCGCTCTCGATGGCCTGATCGGTGGCCTTGCCCTGTTGTTGCACCTGGGCATTCACCTGCTTGGCCTTGTTCAAGTCCTGCACCAGGGGACTGAAGACGTTGCTGCTGGAGACCTTCACGGGGCCGGTCCCCGGCGGTGGCGCCTTGGCGGCGCCATCCTCCTGCTTCCCGGAACAGGCGGCGAGGGCGGTCAACAGCAACAGGGGTAGCAGCGTTCTCATGGGGGTCCTCCCGATACCAGAGCCATACCTTACCACCGGTGGCGGACCTGGCAATCTGCGAACCCTGTCACGCGGCGGCCGGCCGCGGACTCTATAATTGCGCCGGGGAAAACGGGGTCATACATGCATATCGAGAACCAGAAGTTCTTCCATATCCACAAGCACAACTCGCCCAAATGGTTCGAGGGCGCACGCTTGTCCTTCGGCCTGGAACCCAACAATGCCTGGCGGGCCTTCGAGGTGGCGCGCCGCGGCGTCACCAACCCCAAGACCAACGAGATCTATACCGTCGACATGGTGGCGCTCCGTGCCCTCGAGTTCTACCGCAAGCAGAAGGTCAAGGACCCCAAGCTGAGTTTCTACCATTTCGACCCGGTGGTGACGCTGGCCGAGACCCTGGACAGCCTGTTCCTGGCCACGCGCATGGTGCGGGAGTTGATCTTCGAGGACGTGCGCCGGCAGATGTACGTGACCTCGCCGTCCCGCACCAGCTGCATCTGGTTGATCCCCGAAGACCCACGCGCCGTGCGTTTCTGGCTCGACAACATGCGCGGTGACTACAAGAAGGTGTACCGCGTGAACGCCACAGGCGAGCTGCACAGGGCCACCCAGCAGATCGTGATGGGTGACACCATCTCCATGAACGAGTGGCGCAAGCGGGCCCAGGACTACTGGAACGGCGCCAAGTCCGAATCCTACGACGACGAGCTGTTGTTGAGCGGTGACGTGGAAGTGCTGGAAGAGGTGCCGGTGACCGAATTCTGATGCCGGCCTCGTTCAGGAGAACTGCGAGCGAAATACGTCCTTGATATGCCTCAGGCGTGTTTCCAGCCGTTCCACCTCCTGGTCCAGTCCGAGGTCGGCGGCAAGCGCGATGGCGGCATGGAAGTTCTCCTTCGCCTCGCTGTAGTCCCCCGCAGGTGAGCGCGTGTCGTACATGCGGCTATAGGCTTCTTCTCCCCACTTCTCCAGGCGCGCCACCTTCTGCGCAGGCGTCAGCGAATCGAAGGCCGGTTCGGGCTCGCTGCCCACGGGTTGCGCCAACGGCGGATCGCCGCGGTGGAACATGCGTGGCAGGATGCGCAGGAAGCTGCCGGCACCGCGCAGGCGTGCACCGAGGCCTGTACCGTACAGGGCCGTCAACACGCCCTTCAGTCCGTGATGCAAGGCTGGGTGGTAGGGATACCAGAACACGTTGCGGCGCGCGAATTTCAGCCAATCGCTGATCACCACGCGCGGCTGGGTCACCTCTTCGAACGCCCAGGAACCGTGGCCGCGTCCCAGCCCGGAATGCTTGGGACCTCCCCAGGGAGTCTCGGTGAGGCCGTGGGAGAGCAGGTGGTCATTCAGCATCACCGCACCGGCATGGAGTCGCAGCGCCAGCCGCTTGCCCTTGCGCAGGTCGCGGGTCCACACCGAGCCGGTGAGCCCGTAGCTCGAGTCATTGGCGAGCCGCAGGGCTTCTTCATCGTCCTGCACCTGCATGACACCCAGGATCGGCCCGAAGGTCTCCTCGCGCATCACCTTCATCGAGTGATCCACGCCGGTGAGCACGGTCGGTGGCATGAAATGCTCGTTCAACCCCGCCGGCCGGGTGGCCTGCGCGAAGACCGAAGCGCCCGCCGCCAGGGCTTCGTCGTAATGCTGTCGGACCGTCTCTACCTGGCGGTCGGTACAGATGGCGCCGACGTCATAACGCGTACCCATCCGCAGCGCTTCGACCTTCTGCTTGAGCAAGGCCATGAACGGCCCGTACACGGCGTGGTGCACATACAGGCGTTCCACGCCCGCGCACGTCTGCCCGGCGTTGGTGAAGCCAGCCCAGGCGGCGCCGTTGGCGGCGCGTTCCAGGTCCGCATCGGCGCACACGATCATCGCATCCTTGCCGCCGAGCTCGAGCGACAAGGGCTTCAGGTTGCCGGCCGCCTTGGCCATGAGCTCCTTGCCGACGCGCACCGAGCCCGTGAAGAACAGCTTGTCCACGCCGTCCGCTTCCAGGAACACCTCGCCGCACAGGGGACCATCCACGTTGAGATGCTGGAAGACACCGTCGGGCAGCCGCGCCTGGCGGAACAGTTGGGCGATCTCTTCGCCCACCGGCAGGGTCTCCGGTGAGGTCTTGAACACGACCGCGTTGCCCGCCAGCAGTGCCGGCACGATTTCGTGCATGGGTATGCCGAACGGGTAGTTCCACGGAGAGATGATGCCGACCACGCCATAGGGCAGCCGGTGCACCACGCTGCGCTTGTTGAAGAACAACACCGAGCCCAGGGGCAGGCGCCGCGGTCTCAGGTGCTTGGCCGCGTTACGCTCGTACCAGCGGCTGCCGATGACGGTGGGCATCACTTCCGTGGCCAAGGCCTCGACCCAGGGTTTGCCCACACAGGCGGTGATGACGAGCGCCGGGTTGTCCAGGTATTCCACCAGGGCGGCGCGCATGGCCGCCATATAGCGGCGCCGTTCCTTCAGTGGCAACGCGGCCCAGCCAGGCTGGGCCGCACGGGCCCGGCGGATGGCGGCGCGTACCGCGGGGGCATCCAATTCCGGAGTGCGCGCGATGATCTCGCCCGTGCTCGGGTCGCGGGTGAGCGTGATTTTGGATTCTGCCGCCATGAGTAATCATCCCGCGCATGCCGGGGCGAAACAAGCTATGCGATATCCGGGCCAGGGATGGCCCGTGGATTGCAGGGAGTGCCTGGTAACTAAGAAGAGCGCGGGGCGGACACTGCGTTTTCGGCTCGCGGTCAGCAAAGGCCAGGGTCCGGTGCACGCGCGCCGGACGGCAACCAGGGAGGCTTGTCTGGACTTGCGCGCGAAGCAGGAGCGAAGCGCGCGAGCCTTTGCGGTCAATCAGAACACGAACTGGGTGGTCTGTATCAAGACATCGAACGCGACGATGCAGCGTTCGCCTTCGCCGCGGAACGGATAGACGTAGTGGATGTAGTAGGGCGGGAACAGGATCAGGTCGCCGGCCTTCGGCATGATGCGCCGGGTCAGGCTCACGCCATGGTGATGCGCCACCGGATGCGGGTTGAGGAACTCGATGCAACCCTCCGGTTCCGGTTTCTCCGGCACCGCCGCATAGTAGACGCCGCTGATGAGGTTGCCGCTGCTGGGATGCATGTGCGGCGCCTGCCAGTCACCGGCCGCCAGGATGTTGGCCCACGACACCAGCCTGGTGTTGATGCCTTTGCCCTGTCCGCCGTAGACCCTGTCCATGTACGACTGCACCGCGGGCAGCACCATCTGGTCCCGCAGCGCCTGCACCTCCGGCTCCGGGCGGTTCAGGAACATCATCTTCTTCGAGGTCTGGTAGCCGCCGTAGGTGGTGATGGTGCCGGACAGCGCCTCGTTCTCGATCTTGTCGTTCAAGTGCCGCTCGCGCAGGTCGTGCAGCAGCCCGGCGATCCCGGCGTTGATATGCTCCACCCCGGTATGCTTGCTGAGCATCACCGTGAGCGGGAAGTGCTCCTCGAAGCGTGGCGTGGCGGTGACGCTCACGCCTGCTTGCCGGCCAGGAACAGCCAGGTCTCCACCACCGTGTCGGGGTTCAAGGACACGCTCTCGATGCCCTGTTCCAACAGCCACTTCGCCAAATCCGGATGGTCGGAGGGCCCCTGGCCGCAGATGCCGATGTACTTGCCGCGCTTGCGGCAGGCCTGGATGGCGAGGGTGAGGAGTTTCTTCACGGCCTCGTTGCGCTCGTCGAAGAGATGGGCGATCACGCCGGAGTCGCGGTCGAGACCCAGGGCGAGTTGGGTCAGGTCGTTGGACCCGATGGAGAAGCCGTCGAAGTGCTCCAGGAACTCGTCCGCCAGCAGCGCGTTGGAGGGCAGCTCGCACATCATGATGACCTTGAGGCCCTGCTCGCCGCGCTTCAGCCCGTTGGCCGCCAATATCTCCACCACCTTGCGCGCCTCCTCGACGGTGCGCACGAAGGGGATCATCACCTGCACGTTGGCGAGCCCCATCTCCTCGCGCACCTTCTTGAGGGCGCGGCATTCCAGCTCGAAGCAATCCCGGAAGGAGGGGTCGATGTAGCGCGAGGCGCCGCGGAACCCCAGCATCGGGTTCTCCTCGTGAGGCTCGTACTGGCGGCCGCCCACCAGGTTCGCGTACTCGTTGGACTTGAAATCCGAGGTGCGCACGATCACGGGCTCCGGCGCGAAGGCCGCGGCGATGGTGCCTATGCCCTCCGCCAGGCGGTCCACATAGAAGCTCACGGGATCCTTGTAGCCGGCCATGCGCGCGTCGATCTCGCGCTTCACGTCCAGTGGCTGCTTGTCGTAATTGATGAGCGCCTTGGGATGCACGCCGATCATGCGGTTGATGATGAACTCCAGGCGCGCCAGCCCCACGCCCTTGTGGGGCAGGCCGGCGAAGTCGAAGGCCCGCTCCGGCGTGCCCACGTTCATCATGATCTTGAGCGGCGCCTGCGGCATCTTCGCGAGGCTGATCTCACGCCGTTCGAACGCGAGCTTGCCCTGGTAGATGAAGCCCGTATCGCCTTCTGCGCAGGACACGGTCACCGCCTGGCCGTCCTTGATCTTGCGGGTGGCGTCGCCGCAGCCCACCACGGCCGGGATGCCGAGCTCGCGCGCGATGATGGCGGCGTGGCAGGTGCGGCCGCCGCGGTTGGTGACGATGGCGGAGGCGCGCTTCATCACCGGTTCCCAATCCGGGTCCGTCATGTCCGTCACCAGCACGTCGCCCTGCTGGATGCGGTTCATCTCGTGCAGGTCGGAGACCACCTTGGCCGTGCCGGCGCCGATCTTCTGGCCGATGCTGCGGCCTTCCGCCAGCACCGGGCCGCGGGCTTTCAGCTCGTAGCGTTCGATGTTCTGGCTGCGGCGGCTCTTCACCGTCTCGGGCCGGGCCTGCAGGATGTAGATCTTCTGGTCGTGACCATCCTTGGCCCACTCGATGTCCATGGGCCGCTGATAATGCTTCTCGATGATGAGCGCCTGCTTGGCCAGCTCGATCACGTCGGCATCGTTGATGCAGAAACGGGCGCGCGCCTCGGCATGCACGTCGATGGTCTTCACGGCCTTTCCACCGCCTTCGCCGTAGACCATCATGATGGCCTTGCTGCCCAGGTTGCGGCGCACGATCGGCGACTTGCCCTGGGCCAGCGCCGGCTTGTAAACATAGAACTCGTCCGGGTTAACCGCGCCCTGCACCACGGTCTCGCCGAGACCGTAAGAGGCGGTGATGAACACCACGTCGTTGAATCCGGACTCGGTGTCCATGGTGAACATCACGCCGCTGGCGCCGAGATCGCTGCGCGCCATGCGTTGGATGCCGGCGGAGAGCGCCACCTCGGCGTGCTCGAAGCCGTGGTGCACGCGGTAGGAGATGGCGCGGTCGTTGAACAGCGAGGCGAACACCAGTTTGACGGCCTTGATGACCTCCTCGGCACCGCGGACGTTGAGGAAGGTCTCCTGCTGGCCGGCGAAGGAGGCATCCGGCAGGTCCTCGGCGGTGGCCGAGGAACGTACCGCCACCGAGGCGTCCTTGCCGCCGGAGAGGGCGGCATAGCTCTCGCGGATGGATTTCTCCAGGGCCGCCGGGAAAGGCGTTTCCACCAGCCACTGGCGGATGCGCGCGCCGGTCTCGGCCAACGCGGTCACGTCGTCGATATCCAGCTTGGCGAGCTCGCGGTTCACGCGTTCTGCCAGCCCCTCATGGGCCAGGAACTCGCGGTAGGCGGCCGCCGTGGTGGCGAAACCTCCCGGCACCGAGACTCCCAATTTCGCGAGATGGCTGATCATCTCGCCCAGGGAGGCATTCTTGCCGCCCACCTTGTCCACATCGGCCATGCCGAGCTTCTCGAAACTGACGACGTAGCGCGGATCCACGGTCTTCCCCTGGCTGAGATTCCATTATTATACCGGCACGGCCCGCTTGCCCAAGACGACATGGGCGAAGCCGGTCACCCACGGGAGACCACAGGCAATGCAGAACCGGCGCACGGTGTTCTTCGTCTCGGACCGCACCGGCATCACCGCCGAAGCCCTCGGCCGCAGCCTCATGAGTCAATTTGACGGTGCCGGCGTGACCCAGGTGACGCTGCCCTATATCGATACCGTGGACAAGGCTGCCACCGCGGTGGCGCGCATCAATGCCGCGGCCAGGGACGACGGCGTCCGGCCCCTGGTGTTCAGCACCCTGGTGCAGGACGACCTGCGCGCCGCCTTCCATGCCAGCGAGGCCCTGTGCCTGGACTTCTTCGACGCCTTCATCGAGCCCCTGGAGCGGGAGCTGGGGGTGAAGTCCTCCCACGCCAGCGGCAAGGCCCACGCCAACGCCGACGACGCCGCTTACCTGACGCGCATCGAGGCGGTGAACTTCGCCCTGGCCAACGATGACGGCGTCACCACCCGCCATTACCCCGAAGCCGACGTGGTGCTGGTGGGGGTGTCCCGCTCCCGCAAGACCCCTACCTGCCTGTACCTGGCGCTGCAATACGGCATCTCCGCGGCCAACTATCCCCTCACGGAAGAAGACATGGACCGGGGCCGTCTTCCCGACGCGCTGTTGCCGTTCAAGCCGAAGCTGTACGGCCTGACCATCGAACCGCAGCGCCTGCAGCAGATCCGCCAGGAACGGCGTCCCGACAGCCGCTATGCGTCACGGGATCAGGTCAGCTACGAGGTGCAGAAGGCGGAGAACCTGTTCCGGAATGCCGGGATACCCTTCATAAATACTACCCATCCCTCGATCGAGGAGATCGCGACGACCATCCTGCATCAGTCAGGATTGAAACGTCGGTATTAGTCCGGGCCAAGAGCCTACTAAGCCTTCCCTGGCAGATCCCCCAGCCCCCACTGCGCTACGCATCCCGCTCCGCTTGTGGTCCAGGGCGTGCTTCCGTGCACGCCCGCACGAAGCTAACGCTTCGTGCCCCAGCGGGGCGCGCTCGCATGCGGCGCGCCCCTCGATCGAGGAGATCGCGACCACGATCCTGTATCAGTCAGGGCTGAAACGTCGTTACTGACTTAAGCGTCGCTACTAAGTGATCTGAGTCGGCCGCTTCAGTCCCGTCAGTTCTTCCAGTCTCGCTACTGCATGGGCGGCTTTGGAGAGCGGCGCCAATGCGGTTTTCGCCGTCAGGCCATGCTTCGCGACATCCGTCTCATGGTGTTCCAGGTACACCCGCAGAGTGGCGCCCCGGGTGCCGGTGCCCGAGAGCCGGAAGCTCATGCGTCCGCCATCGGTGGTGAAGATCCGCAAGCCCTGGTTGCGGCTCACGCTGCCGTCGACAGGATCCGTGTAGGTGAAGCTGTCGGCGGACTCGATACGGATCCCGTCCGCCGATTTTCCCGGTAGCGTCGCCAGCGAGCTTTCCAGTGATTTCATGACCTCGTTGGCGCGCGCTGAATCGGGGATGTCGTAGTCCTCCCGTTGGAAGAAGTCGCGGCCGTACTCCGCCCAGTGGGCCTTCAGGATCTGCGGCAGCGACTCCCGCCGCACCGCCAGCACGTTGAGCCAGAACAACACCGCCCAAACGCCATCCTTCTCGCGTGCATGGTTGCTGCTGGTGCCGAAGCTCTCCTCGCCGCAGAGCGTCACCCTGCCCGCATCCAGGAGGTTGGAGAAGAAGCGCCAGCCGGTGGGTGTCTCGTAGCAGGGGATGCCCAGCCGCTTCGCAACCCGATCGGCGGCGCGGCTGGTGGGCATGGAACGGGCCAGTCCTGCCAGACCACCTTTGTATCCGGGCACCAGGCCAGCGTTGGCGGCCAGCAGCGCCAGGCTGTCGCCAGGCGAGACCACCGCTCCCGGTCCCACGATCATGTTGCGGTCGCCGTCGCCGTCGGAGGCAGCGCCGAAATCCGGTGCGTCCCGGCCTTCGAACAGGCTCACGAAGGCATGGGCATCGTGCGGGTTGGGGTCCGGATGGCCGCCGCCGAAGTCCGCCAATGGCCTCGCGTTCATCACCGTGCCGGCAGGAGCGCCGAGCATTCTTTCGAATATCTCCATGGCGTAAGGGCCGGTCACCGCGTTCAGCGCATCGAAGCGCATGCGGAAACCCGCTTCTCCGATGAGCGCGCGCATCCTGTCGAAGTCGAAGCAGCGCTGCATCACCGTGGCGTAGTGGGCTACCGGATCCACCACGTCCACCCGCATCCCGGCGAAGCTGTGGTTGCCTGCGCGCGCCAGGTCCAACGGGGCACCGGCCTTGGGTGTGATGAAGTAGCGGTCGATCTCGCGGCTGCGCGCATAGATGGCTTCGGTGAGTTGCTCCGAGGCCTGGCCGCCGTTGTCGACGTTGAACTTGATGCCGAAATCACCGTCGGGACCGCCGGGGTTGTGGCTGGCGGAGAGGATGAACCCGCCGGCCGCGTCCACCGACGGGATCAGCAACGACGCGGCGGGCGTGGAGAGCAGGCCATCGCGGCCGATCACGCAACGCGTCACGCCGTTGGCCGCGGCCATCCGGAGCACCACGTCGATCGCTTCGCGATTCCAGTAGCGGCCATCGCCGCCGATCACCAGCGTCGAGCCCTTCAGCTTCGGCCAGCAGTCGAACACCGACTGCACGAAGTTCTCGAGGTAGTTGGGCTCGGAGAAACGAGCCACCGTCTTGCGCAGGCCGGCGGTGCCGGGGCGCTGGTCTTGGAAAGGGGAAGTGGGGATCGCGGGAAAGGACATCATGCACCCTGTGTGCGGGTTTGCCAAGCGTGGGGGACTTGACCCCTATGATATAGTCCCTGGCATGTTCGTCGAAACCATCGAGCAACGCGTACGCCTGGTGCGGCCCCGCAGTTTCGCGGGTCTCATGACCTTGTATGAAGGCAACTACGCGCGCATGAAGCAGCTCCTGGGTGACCTGCGCGGGCTGCCGGAACGCACCGTGTCCGTCAGTCCCACCGATCTCAGCCTCTATGTGAACGTGCAGGAACGCTCGCGCTATACCACCGTCATGCAGATGACATACTGGTTCGAGGATGCCTACGGCAGCGTCGCCGACCCTGATTTGACCGTGCGCATCTACCACGACGCCCGTTTGGTGGAGGCGGTGGAATGCGCCGGCAACCCGCGCCATGCCGTATTGCAGCCACTCTGGCGCCCGGCACGTTCCGAGATGGAGCAGCGTTGGACGCTGAATATCCTGCTGCATAAATGGCTTGAATATTGCTTGGACAACCGCCACCGCTTTCCGGCGGCACCGGACCCGTCGATCGCCCGCTGAACGGCCGGCCCATCCGTTAAACCGTTCCTGAATATGGCAAGATGATGCGCGTCCGACGCGTACATCCGGAGCCTGCGCAAGTGTCTCCCTTCAAGAAAGCCGACCAGGAAGCCGAGGCTCCCGCGACCCCGGCCATCTCCCATCACACGCTCGTGGAACTCTTCCAGGAGCGCAACACGCTCAAGCGCAGGCTGGACGAGGCCGAGGCGGAGCGCGCGGTGTTGCGCGCCGACGTGGCGGACCTGGGCAAGCGCGCCGAGGAGGCCACCCGCCAGCTTGCCGGCCTCGAGAAGATGCTCATGGACCCCGAGAAGGGGCAGAACGCGATCCTCTACTACCGCATGCGCGCGGTGTGGGACCTGTGCCGCAACCAGCTGCGCAACATCGCCGAGGAGCTCTCCGGCCGTCAGGACCAGGTGGAGCGCAAGCGCTACACCGAGGCCTTCGAGCAGCAGCGCGCCACCCAGGTCCGGGACATCCAGAAGCTCATCGAGATCCTCGACCGCGACCGTCAGGCCCTGGCGGGTGACATCGCGAGCATGGAGGCGCAGATCCCCCAGCTGAAGCGCTTCTGGCACAAGCAGCGGCGCGAGAAGCTCATGGAGGACATCGATCAAGCCATGGTCAAGTTCGGCCCCATCGACAAGCGCCGCATGGAACTGGTCAAGAAGCTGGAACAGGTCAAGAAGGCGCCGCTACCGACCTATCTCGGCATCGGCGTGCCGGCGCGCCGCGCCATCAACGTCGCGATGATCGCCATGGCCCAGTACCTGTACTTGCACTTCATGGAGCATGATATAGCGCAGCTGGCCCGCAGCGCCGGTACCAAGCCCGTGATCGAAGTGAACTTCGGCGGTGCCAACGACTGCCTCAAGATCGGCGCTCAGATGTGGGAGGTGGTGATGAAGCTCAAGGCCGACACCCTGCGCGCCGAGAAGCTCAAGCACCGCGCCGAGTTCCTGAAGCAGAAGCTCACCTACGCGTCGGACCAGGACAGCGTGCCCGAATTGGCCTCACTGGACTACATGTTGCCCTTCGCGCCGAACGCCGCCACGCTGGACGATACCTTCACCAAGACCCTCCCGGTGAACGTGCTGCGGCAGAATTACTGGGACCTGGAGACGCTGCTGCTCAAGACCCCCGGCAAGGCCGACGAGCCCACGGCCGGGAACGACGTCGGCTTCGGCAGCGGCCACGTGGACTGAGCCTTCTCAGACGTCGGAGGTGAGCGGCGCGGCCTTGCGCTGCTTCCACTGCTTCGCCAGATCCAGCACCTTGCTGGACCAAAGCCCCAGGTCATCCAGCAGCACATAGATGGTCGGCAGCACCAGCAGGCTGATGATCGTGGAGAAGGCCAAGCCGCCGATGATGGCGCGGGCCATGGGGAAGTAGGGCGGTCCGTTGCCGCCGATGGTGGTGTTGCCCACCGCCAGGGGCACCAGGCCAAGGATGGTGGTGGACATGGTCATCAGGATCGGGCGCAGCCGGTGCGTGGCTCCTTCCACCACCGCCGCATAGCGCGACAGGCCGGCGCGCCTGAGCTGGTTGATGTGGTCGATCATCACGATGCCGTTGTTCACCACCACGCCCATCAGGATCAGGATGCCGATCATGGCCATGATGCCGAAGGCGGTGCCGGTGATGAGGAAGAACCAGAACACGCCGAAGATGGAGAACACGATGCCGGAGAGGATCGCCGCAGGATGCAGCAGCGATTCGAACAGCGCCGCCATCACGATGTAGATCATCAGCGCCGCCAGCAGCATGTTGGTGACCATGGTCTGGTTATCGGAGTCATCCTGCTGCACTCCCTGGCCGAAGGTCCACTGGTAGCCGGGCGGCCAGTTGATGCTGTCCATCATCTGCTTGATGCGCGGGCGTACCTCATCGAACGTCACGTTGGGCGCGAGGCTCAAGGTCACGCCCAGGGATGCCGCGCGGTTGACGTGCTCGATGCTGGAGGGCCCCTCGGTGATGCTGAAATCGGCAACCGAGTCGAGACGCACGGATTGTCCCGCGGCGTTATATAGCGGCAGGCTGCGCAGCTGATCCAGGGTCTCGCGGTCGCTCTTCTGGTAAGCCACCCGGATGTTCACCTCTCCGTTGGCGGCGCGGTACTGCGGCAGGTTCTCGCCACGCAGCGCCACCATCACCGCGGTGGCCACCTGTTCGGCGTCGAGTCCGGCGCGCAGCGCCCGCTCCCGGTCCACGTGCACGTGCACCTCGCGGGTGCCGGCCAGGGCATCGGCGCGCACGTCCACCACACCCTTGATGCGGGACAGGATGCGCGTCACTTCCTGGGCGCGCTCCTCCAGCACCGAGGTGGAATCGCCGGAGAGCTGCATCTGGATGCCGCCGCCGGAGGACTGGTCGTCGAAACTCGGCTTGCCGATGGCCAGGTTGGGCAGGCCCTTGCGGATCTCGTCTTCCAGCTCAGGCGCGCTCTTGCGGTCCTTGAGGTCGTCGCGGAGAAGGAGGGTGGTCTCGGCCTGGCCGCTGTCGTAATAGGTGTATAGCGAGCGGAACTGGAACTGCTTCTGGTGCGCGAAGAGGTAGGCCTCCACCTGGTTCACCGAGTCCTCCACCGTCTCCAGCGCGTAATGGCCGGTGATGTTGTACTGGAGGAACAGGCGGGTCGGGTTGCTGTCGCCCGAGTCTTTCTTCACCAAGGCGATCGGTATGGCCGAGGTGACCATCACCAGGAAGATCACGCCGATCATGATCCAGCGGTGCGCCAGCGACCAGCCGAGCAAGGTCGAATAGCGTCCCTGTGCCCGTTCCACCAGCGTCTTGCGCTTGGAGGGTTTGGGCGCCTTTATGCGCGCCGACAGCATCGGCATCATGGTGAGCGAGATGAACAGCGAGGCCACCAGCGACACCACGATGGCGATGGCCACGTGCTTCAGGAACACCGTGAGGTCGTTCTGCACGCCGAACACGTTGGGCAGGAACACGATGATGGTGGCGAGCGTGCCCGCGGTCACCGCCAGCGAGACCTCCTGGGCGCCGCTGCGGGCCGCGGCCGCCGGGTCGCCCGGGTACAGCTGCCGGTGACGGAAGATGCTCTCCGTCACCACCACGGCGTTATCCACCAGCATGCCGACCGCCAGCATCAGGCCCATCATGGACAGGATGTTCAGCGACAGGCCCAGGAAGTACATCACCGCGAGGGCGATGAGCAAGGAGAAGGGCACCGCCAGCGTCACCATCACGGTGGTGGTGAACTGGCGCAGGAAGTAATAGAGCACCACCAGTGAGAACATGGCGCCCAGCAGGCCCGCGTCCAGCACGCTGGAGAGGGATTGCTTCACGCCGTCCGCCTCATTGTCCAGGAAGAAGAGCTTGATGCCCTGCATCTCCGGCAGCTGGCCGACTTCGTTGACCTCCTTCAACACCCGTTGGCCGACCTCCACCATGTTGGAGCCGGTCTCCTTGAACACGTCGAGGCCGATGGCGTACTTGCGGTCAAGGTGGCGGCCGTAGGTGAGCTCGGGGTTGCCGTACTCGATGTCGGCGATGTCCGACAGCCTCAGGTCGCCCTGGCCGATGCGCAGCTTGCGGATGTCATCCAGGCTCCGGTATTCGTCGTTCACCTGCACCAGCAGGCGCTGGCCGGCATCGGTGATGCTGCCGCCGCTGACCGTGAAGTTGGCTCCCATCAGGGTCTGGTTGAGCTTGTTGAGGTCCACGTTGTGGGCCGCGATGGCATCCGCGTGCAGCTGGATGCGCACCTCCTGGGGTTCCACGCCGTAGAGCGTCACGTGCGACACGCCCGGTACCCGCTGGATGCGGTCCTTGAGCAGCCGGTTGAGCATGTCGTAGGAGTGGGTGAGGTCGCGGTCGCTGGAGAGGCGCAGTTCCAGGATCGGGACGTCCGCGCCTGACTGCTTGAGCACGCCGATGTGGCGCACGTCCGCCGGCAGGTCCCCGCGGATGGCATCGACCTTGTCCAGCACCTGCACTTCCTTCACCGAGACGTTCTCGCCCCAATCGAACTGCAGGTCCACCTCGGACTGGTTGGCGTCGGAGGTGGAGGTCATGCGCTTGACGCCGGAGAGCGTGGCCAGCGATTCCTCGATGGGCTTGGTGATGAGGCGTTCCACTTCCTCGGGGCTGGAGCCCTGGTAGGGCACCTGCACCGCGATGAAGGGGAACTCGATGTCCGGGAAGTATTCCAGCGGCAGGAGCCGGGCCGCGATCACGCCGATCGCGGCGAAGCAGGTGAAGATCACCATCACCGTGACGGGCCGCTTCAGCGCGAAGTCGGTGATGTTCACGGATGCCCGCCCTCTTGCACGGCGCCTTCACCGGCCTTGAGCGTCACCTCCTTGTCGGACTTGCGGTCCAGCAGCGAATAGGCCACCGGCACCACCACCAGCGTCAGCAGCGTGGAGAACAGGATGCCGCCGATCACGGTGATGGCCATGGGGGCGCGGATCTCCGCGCCCTGCCCGAGGCCGAGGGCCATGGGCAGGAGTCCCAGCGTGGTGGTCAGCATGGTCATGATGATGGGGCGCAGGCGCGAGCGTCCGGCCTCCACCAGCGCCGAATCGCGTTCCATGCCGCGCTCGCGCAACTGGTTCACCAGGTCCACCAGCACGATGGCGTTGTTCACCACGATGCCCGCCAGCATGATGAGGCCGATGAATACCACCACGCTGATGGTGGTATGGGTGATGAACAGGGCCAGCACGGCGCCGACCAGCGCCAGCGGCACGCTGAACATGATGACCAGTGGATGGATGAGCGACTCGAACTGGGCCGCCATCACCAGGTACACCAGGAAGATGGCAAGCCCGAGGGCAAACTGCATGGAACGGAACGAGCTCTGCATCTCCTCGTTCTGGCCGGCCACCCGCACGAAGACGCCGGCGGGCAGGGCGATCTTGGCCACCAGGCTGCTGGCCTCGGCTGCCGCGCTGCCGAGGTCGCCCTGGGCCACGTTGGCGGACACCAGCGCCACCCGCTGTTGCGCGGTGCGGCGGATCTCGCCGGGGCCTTCGTCCAGGGTCACGTCGGCCACCGCGGAGAGCGGCACCGGCTGGGTGGCGCCGGGATTGATGATCAGGTTCCTGATGTCATCGATGCTGCTGCGCTGGTCGTCGCGGTTGCGCACCAGCACGTCGATCTTGCGGTCATGCAGCGTGTAGCGGGTGGCCACGTCGCCGCGCACCTTGGACACCACGGTGTTTGCTACATCGCTGGAGAGCAGGCCCAGCTGCGCGGCCTTGGCGGCGTCGATGTGGATCTGTATCTCCGGCTGTCCCGACTGCATGGTGTTCTTCACGTCGGCGAAACGCGGCGAGGCCGAGAGCGCCTGGGCCACCTTGTTGCTGACCTGCTTCAGGGTATCCAGGTTGTAGCCCACGATCTCCACCTCCAGCGGCGTCGCCAGGGTGAACAGCGAAGGCTCCTCGAACTTGTAGTTCACACCGGGCATGTCTGAGAGCGTGGCGCGCAGCGTGTTCATCACGTTGGCTTCCACGCGCTTGCTGGTGCCGGGTTGCAGCACCACGTTCAGGCTCGCGGTGTTCTCGCCGGCATCCACCGGGTTGGCGTCGAGGCGATTGCCGGTACCCGCCACCGAGTAGGTGGTGAGCACCTGCGGGATCTTGGCCGCCGCCGCCTGCACTTGCGAGATGGCGGCACCGCTGCCGGTGAGCGGCGTGCCCGGTGGCAGCGTCAGCTTCACCTGGAACTCGCCCTGCGACAATTGCGGGATCAACTCCACTCCGAGGGTCGGCAGCAGCAACAGGGCCACCAGCAGCGAACCGGCGGCGATGCCCAGCACCTGTGCCTTGTGGCCCAGCGCCCAGCGGATCAGCCGTGGATAGCCTTCCTCAAGGTAGGTATAGCCCCGGGTGAAGAGGTCCATCACCGGTGTGAGGGGCCGGCCCACCACGAAGCCGATGAGCTTCGATAGGCCGCCGAAACCGATGACCGTCCATTTGGCGGCGAAGGTCATGCCGCGGGAGAGGCCGCGGGGGATGTGATACAGGAACTTGGTGATGCGGCCTTGCGGCAGGGCGCGCGGACGGTCTTCGCCCGTGCCTTCCACCTTGAGCTTGGCGCCGCTGATCCCCAGGCAGGCAAGCATCGGGATCAGCGTCAGGGCCGCGAACAACGAGAACACCACCGAGTAAGTGACCGTGAGGGACTGGTCGCGGAACAGCTGGCCGGCGATGCCCGTCACGAACACCAGCGGGAAGAACACCGCGATGGTGGTCAGCGTGGCGGCGGTGATGGCGCCGCCCACCTCGCTGGTGCCGTGCTGCACGGCCTCGAGCGTGCCCTTGCCCATGGCGCGATGGCGCGAGATGTTCTCCAGCACCACGATGGAGCTGTCCACCAGCATGCCGATGGCCAGCGAGATGCCGCCCAGCGACATCATGTTGAGCGAGATGTGGCCTGCGTACATGGCGATGAAGGTGGCGATCACCGACACCGGGATCGCGATGCTCACCACCACGGTGGACCATACGTTGCGCAGGAAGAAGAAGATGACCAGCGCCGCCAGCATGCCGCCGATGATGGCGGCGTTGATGACGTCGCCGATGGCCTCGGAGATGAACACCGACTGGTCGTATTCCTTGGTGAGTTTGAGTCCCGCCGGCAGGTGCTGGTCGATGTCGGCGATCCTGGCATCCACGTCCTTGGCCACCGCCACGGTGTTGGCGTCACCCGCCTTGTAGAGCGCCAGTTCCACGGACTCGGCACCGTTGATGCGGGTGATGGCCTGGCGCTCCTTGTAGGAACGCTCCACGTCCGCCACGTCCTTCAGGTAGATGGGCCGGCCGTCACGGGTGGCGACGATGGCGTCGGCGATGTCGTCGACGCTCTGGAACTCGTTCATGGTGCGGACCAGCAGCTTCTGGTTCCCCTGCTGCAGCAGGCCGCCCGAGAGGTTCACGTTCTCGGCCTTGAGGCGGTCCGAGATCTCGGCGTTGGTGAGGTGCAGCTCTGCGAGCTTGCCCTGGTCCGCCAGCACATGGACCTCGTCTTCCAGGCCGCCACTGATCTTCACGGCGCCCACGCCATCCACGGCTTCCAGGGCCTTGGTGAGGTCCTGGTCCGCGTAGGTACGCAGGTAGCGCAACTGCTGGATGGAAGCGTCGGCGCCGGTGGCGGCCGAGAGGTCCTTGGGGATGCCGGTCAGGCCGAAACGCATCACCGGCTCGGTGGAGGGATCGAAGCGCAGCAACACCGGCCGCTTGGCCTCGGTGGGCAATTCCAGCGCGTCGATCTTCTCGCGCACGTCCACGCCCGAGTAGTCCATGTCCGTGCCCCAGGTGAATTCCAGGGTCACGTCCGACTCGCCGGGACGCGACACCGAGCGCACCTGGCGCACGTTCTTGATCACGCTCACCGCCTCTTCGATGGGCTTGGTGACCAGGTTCTCCACTTCTTCCGGCGCCGCGCCCGGCAGGTCAGTGCGCACGGTGAGCGAGGGGTAGGAGAGTTCCGGCAGCAGGTTGAGCTTGAGGCGCGAGAGCGACACGAACCCGAACACGATCACCGCGAGGGTGAGCATGCCGATGGTGACGCGGCGGCCGGTGGCGAGCTTGACTATCCCCAGGACTTTCGGGTTCTGCACTGTCTTAGACCTCGATGTCGTTGTCGTCCACGTGACAGTCGTGATCGGACTCGGTGTCGATCACCGCATAGGGCCTGAAGGCCGGCAACTGGCTGACGATGTCGGCCTGCACCTGGCGCTCGCTCTGCACGTCCTTGCACAGCGCACGGGCCTCCTGCTTGAGGGGTTCCGCCTTCTGTTCGGCGTCCCGGTCGATGCGCTTGTCATCGACGCCTTCCTCACTGAAGAGGTCCGCCACTACGGTCCCCATGATGCCGCCCACCAGGTGCAGCGCATCGCGTCCGATCTGCATGCCGCGCCGCTCGATGTTGCGGATGCCGAGGCTGTAGCGCACCAGCAACTTGCGCTCACCGGCATCCACCGCCACCGTGCGGCCGTCGATGCTGAGGTCGCCGGCGGGGGTGATGCGTGCCTTGCCGCCATCGCGGCCCTTGATCAGCACATCGTCGCCGTCCATGGAGATGCTGCTGTCGCCGAATACATTCACGCCTACGTGGATGTCGCCGGGCTCGTCGTAAGCGTTGGTGCGGGCATCTGCCAGGGCGCCGCCCATGGTGGCGATGCAGGCGACGCCGAGGATCATGGCCGGTATGCGATGGATGTTCTTCATGTGCGTACCCTCATCCCGTGGGTTGATGGATCATCTAGACCGAAGGTGCGGACTTCGCAGGCTGGGAGGCCACGGCCTTGGCGGGGGCGGTGTTCACCACCGCCACCTTGGCGCCGTCCTTGAGGCTGTTCTGGCCGAGCGTCACCACCATGTCGCCGTTGGCGACACCGTGGGTGATCTCCACCTTGTCGCCGTCGGCGTAGCCGAGCTGCACCGGCACGCGGTGTGCCACGCCGGACTTCACCACGTACACGGCCGATTCGCCGTCCTCGGTGATGATGGCGGCGCGCGGCACCGTGATGGCGTCCTTGTGCACGTCATAGGTGACGCTCACGCGGGAGAACATGCCGGGAGCGAGCTCGTGGTCGCCGCGGTGCATCTCCACCGTCACCTTGAAGGTGCCGGTCTGGGGATCCACCACCGGCGAGAGGCGCGCCACGCGGCCGGTGAAGGTCTTGCCGGGAAGGGCATCTGCCTGCAACGTGGCCGGCTGGCCGGGCTTGAGGCGCGCCAGCGCGTTCTCCGGCACGTAGAGCACGGCCAGCAGCGGATCGAAGTCGGTCACCACGTATACGGCCTGGTTGGGCGTCAAGGTGTTGCCCACCTTGATGAGGCGCTTGGCCACCACGCCGTCGATGGGCGAGCGGATCGTCGTGCGATCCAGGTTGAGCGTCGCCAGGTCATTCGCCGCCTTCAGCACTTCCAGGTCGTATTTCACGGCGTCGAAGGCGTCGGCGCTGATGAGCTTGCGGTCGAACAGGGTCTGGCTGCGGTTGAACTCCTGCAGTTTCTTGTCGTAGTTGGCCTGGGCCTGCTCCGCGGCATAGCGCATGTCGGAGTCCTCGAGCTTGGCCAGGGCATCGCCGGCCCGGACCTCGCGGCCTTCCTCGGCATAGATCTGCGACACCGTGCCGCCCACCTTGGCCACCACCGAGGCTTCCTCGGCGGCCTCCAGGGTGGTGGTCCCGGAGTAGGTGGCAGCCACCTGGCTGCGCTGGGCCACCGCGGCTTCCACCGGGATGGCCGGGGTGGCATCCGCGGTAGCGGTGTCCTTGGCCTGGGCGGCGTTGCCGCCGCAGGCGGTCAGACCCAGGGTGCTTACCAGCAAGAGACCAGCGGAAAGAGCGAGGATTTGGCGGTTCATGGCGTGCCTCGAGTTCATTTTCATTAGCCCCAGAAGCAGAGTACTGTTATAGCTAAGTATAACAGTAGTTTTCAGACATGCAAGGCGCTACCCCCCGGTAAACCGGGGGGTAGCAATAAATAGATGCCTGGAAAGAGGTTTTAGTTGCGAGGCAGACCGCCGCGCCCACAAGCCCTTTGGCGGGCTGGGGGCCGGCGGTCCGATCCGGCTAGTTGCGCTCGGCTACCGCTGAACCCGAAGCAGGCTGGAACAGACCCTGGGCATCGATGTCCGCCGCGATGGCAGCCGTCTCGTTCAGCAATACATCCGGGGCGATGCCCCCGGCGTCCGTGTCGGTGCCTTCGCTGGTATCGGGCTTGGCGGCCTTGAGGGCTTCCTGCAGGGTCGCCGCCGGGGCCAGCCCCTTGAGTTTGCGCCAGGCATTGAGCATGGCCAGCTTCTTGACGTCATCGTCAGCGCGCTGCTTCTGGCGCTCCGCCAGCACCAAGGACACCGAGGTCTGCGCCCGTTCCGACTCCATGTCATGCACGCTGTCCATGAACAGCTTCCAAGCCTGGTCCTTCGCGATGCGTGCCTTATGGTCGGCCATGAGCTGCGGTAGCGCCTTCTCGAGGCCCGCGTCCATGGGTTCATAGTCGCTGGATTTGATCTCGTCCCAGGGCAGGGCGCTGGGATTGGCCGATTCGCCGAAGTCCGTTGGATCCACCAGGGCGGGGAGGGCGATGTCCGGCGTCACGCCCTTGTTCTGGGTGCTGGAGCCGGTCACCCGGTAGAACTTGTCCATGGTCAGCTTGAGCTGGCCGGCGTCGGTATCGCCCGGGATGAAGCGCGATAGGTCTTTCACCTGCTGCACGGTGCCCTTGCCATAGGTCACGGAACCCACCACCAGGCCGCGGTGGTAATCCTGCACCGCGGCGGCGAAGATCTCGGAGGCAGAGGCGGTGAAGCGGTTCACCAGCACCGTCAGCGGGCCGGAATAGACCACGCCGGAATCCTCGTCCTCGTTCTCCACCTGCACATCGCCTTGCGGGTTGCGGATCTGCACCACCGGGCCTTCCGGGATGAAGAGACCGGTGAGATCCTCCGCTTCCTTCAGGGAACCACCGCCGTTATTGCGCAAGTCGATTACGATGCCGTCCACCTTCTGCGCCTCCAGCTCCCCCAGCAGCTTGCGCACGTCGTGGGTGGTGCTGGTGTAATCCTTCTCGCCGGCCATCCGCGCATCGATGTCCTCATAGAAACCGGGGATCGTGATGACGCCGATCTTGTAGCTCTTCTTGCCGCGGGTGATGTCGATGACTTTCTGGTGCGCCGCCTGCGCCTCCAGCTTGATATCCGCGCGGGTGTAAGTGATGGTCCTCTCGGGCGAGCCCGGCGCGGCGCCGGCGGGGAGGATCTGCAGGCGCACCACGCTGCCCGGCGTGCCGCGGATCAGTGCCACCACGTCCGTGAGACGCCAGCCCACCACGTCCACCATGTCGCCATCGGCGCCCTGCGCCACACCCGTGATGCGGTCATCGGCATGCAGCTGCTTCAGCGGATCGAGCGCCGCAGGGCCGCCCGGCAGCAGATGGTCCACCTTGATGTATTCGCCGTCAGCCACCAGGGACGCGCCGATCCCCTGCAATTTCAGGCTCATCTGCATCTGGAACTCCTCCGCCTCGGTGGGCGGGAAGTATTCCGTATGCGGGTCAAGGGTGTGGGCGTAGGAGTTCATGAACACCCCGAACACGTCGGTGGCGGTCACCTGGTGCGAGCGGTAAGCGAAGTTCTGGTAGCGCTTGCGCAGCGTCTCCTGGGCCTGGGCCCAGGTCTTGCCCGCCAGCAGCAGGCCGATCACGTCGTTCTTCACGCGCTTGCGCCAGATGTCGTCCAGCTCGGCGGAATCCTTGGCCCAGGGCGCCTTGCTGCGATCGAAGGCGAAACTCTCCTTCACCGTCAGGTCCGGTTCCTTGTCCAACAGCTTCAGCGCGTACTGGATGCGTTGGTCCACGCGTTTCTGGAACAGGTTGTAGATGTCGAAGGCCGGCTGCACGTTGCCCGCCTTGATGTCGTCGTCGAGCTTGGTGCGATAGGGGGCGAAGGAGTCGACGTCGGCCTGCGTGAAATAGCTCTTGCTGCCGTCCAGGTCCTGCAGGTACTGGTCGAAGATCAGCGCCGACTGCGAGTCATCCAGCGGACGGTGCTCGTATTGATAACGCTGCAGGATGCTGGCGATGACCTGGTCGACGAGCGCATCGTGCGGCTCGGGCTGTACCTCCTTTGCAGCGACGAAGCTGGCGGCGGCCGGCGGTGCGGTGACGGTCGCCTGGACCGTCAGCGAGATGAGGAGGGCGGCTGCGGGGACCAGCAGCAGGGAGAGCTTATGACGCATCGATGGGGGTTCCTGGGACCGGGAAGCGGAGGTGGCTTGCGACATACTTATATATACCAGCATAGGGCATGCAGCCTGGCGGCGCGAGTCCCTTTACAATAGCGGCCCTCGCGGCTTCCTCGTGTCTTGGACCTCATGCGACCCCTGACGTTCATCAACGGCGTGCTCCTCGGCAGCTCCGGCGCCCTGGCCAGCGTCATCGGCGTGATCCTGTTCTTCCGCTGGACGCTCACCTCCGATCCCAGCCTGGACCAGACCGTGGTCACCAGCGATCTGCCCCTGGGCGAGTTGCTTCGCGACATGTGCATATTCATGGTGCTGGCGCTCCTGGCGCTCGCCGCCTTCCTCGGCGAATTGCGCATGCGGCGCTGGCGGCTCGCCGCGGACTACGCCCTGGCGGTGGCCCTGGTGGGCGTGGCGATGTTCTTCTTCGCCGGTGCCGACACCCGCGCGCGAGATCTTGCGCTGCTGGGCGTGACCGCGCTGGCCGGGCTCTTCCTGTATGGCGTGGCCCGGGCGCTGGGCTGGACCACGCGGATCTCCGCGTGGCTGGGGGACTGAAGTCCCGGCGCCCGCGCGGGCGCGGGATTCTGAATCAGCTTTTTATAAGCTTTTTATAAGGTTTTTCGCTGGTATCGGCCGGCGGGGCAGGCTAATGTTTGGCGGAATCCACGTGAAAATCCCGCCGCCGTCAATAGGTAAACTCGGGCATAATGGACGCCCGGAAGAGCCCTGAAACCCCTTGGATTATTGACTTAACAAGGGCGATTAGAGTAAAAATCAGGGCCCACTGACGGCGTGATTAGGGACGGTCCGCGAGCTGGTCTGGCTTGGCGGGCGATTTTCGCGCATTTTTAACAGAGCGATTTCCACATCCGGTCTTTCAGGAGAGATCTAAGTGAACCTTCAAGAATTACTGCATATTGCTGCGGTCTCGGGCGGCATCCTGTA
>DATIVR010000023.1:0-8859 GCA_035465695.1 Gammaproteobacteria bacterium | reverse complement strand
GCCCGGAGCAGATGCCGATCGTGGGACACCAATATGAGGGTGCCCTCGAACTGGGCCAGTGCCACCGTCAGGGCCTCGCGCATGTCGAGATCGAGAGGGTTGGTGGGCTCGTCCAACAGCAAGAGGTTCGGCCGCTGCCAGATCAGCAGCGCCAAGGCCAGGCGCGCCTTCTCGCCGCCGGAGAACGGGCCCACCGGCGAGAGCGCCATCTCACCGCGGAAGTTGAACGAGCCCAGGAAGTCGCGCAGGTCCTGCTCGCGCACTCCCGGCGCGATGGCGGCGAGCTGCTGTACCGGCGAGCGGTCTTCTCTCAGGGTCTCCAACTGATGCTGGGCGAAGTAGCCGATGGCGAGACCCTTGCCTTGGCCCACGCGTCCCGCGAGGGGCGGCAGCACGCCCGCCAGGGTCTTCACCAATGTCGATTTGCCTTGTCCGTTCGCGCCTAACAGCCCGATGCGCTGGCCGTTCAGCAACGAGAAGTCGAGGCCGGAGAGCACGGTCTTGTCGCCCTGATCTGTCTTGTATCCGCAGCGCACCTCTTCCAGCGTCAACATCGGGCTCGGCGAGGCGAGAGGTTCGCGGAACTCGAAACTGAAGGGTGAGCTCACGTGCACCGGCGCCAGTTTCTCCATCTTCTCCAGCATCTTGATGCGGCTCTGGGCCTGGCGCGCCTTGCTGGCCTTGTAGCGGAAGCGGTCCACAAAACTCTGCAGGTGCGCCACCTCGCGCTGCTGGCGCGCGAAGGCCGCCGCCTCGAGCACCAGTTGTTCGGCGCGGCGCGTCTCGAAGGCGCTGTAGTTTCCGGTGTAGCGCTTGATCTTGAGGTTCTCGAGATGGAGCGTCACATCGCAGATACCGTCGAGGAATTCCCGGTCATGGGAGATTATGAACAGCGTGCCGGCATAGCGCTTCAGCCAGTCTTCCAGCCAGACGATGGCATCGAGGTCCAGGTGGTTGGTGGGCTCGTCCAGCAACAGCAGGTCCGAGGGGCACATCAGCGCCTGGGCCAGGTTGAGACGCATGCGCCAGCCACCGGAGAAGCTCGCCACCGATTGCGTGGTCTCGGCCACGCTGAACCCGAGACCCAGCAGCAGGGCGCCGGCGCGGGAGGCGGCGGTGTATCCATCCGCATCCGCGTAGGCGATGTGGGCTTCGGCCTCGGCGTGGCCGTCGTGGGCGGCCTGCGCCTTGGCCAGCTGCGCCTCGATCTCGCGCAGGCGCGTGTCGCCATCCAGCACGTAGTCGAGCGCTGTGCGATCCACCGCTGGCGTCTCCTGCGCCACATGCGCCACGCGCCACGAGGCCGGGAAGTCCAGTTCGCCACCGTCCGCATGCAGCTTGCCCCGAAGCATCGCGAACAGCGTGGACTTGCCGGAGCCATTCGCACCCACCAAACCCGCTTTCTCGCCGGCGTGCACCACGGCACTGGCGTTTTCGAACAGCGGTTTGGTACCGCGCTGCAGGGTGAGGGACTCGATGCGGATCACGGGCAATCTTGGAGGTTCAGCCGGGCGCGCATTGTACCGGAGGCCGCCATTCCGGAGAGGTCCGGGGCAGGGTAAAATCCGTCGCACCCATGCAACCCTCACTCCTGCTCTGGATCATCCCGGCGACGCTCGTGGGCGCGGCCTTAAGCGCGCTCCTGGCTTCGGTGCTGCTGCTGTTCCCGCAACGCAGCCGCACGCTGCTGGTGCCCAAGCTCGTGAGCTTCGCGGTGGGCGCGCTGCTGGGTGCCGCGTTCCTGGACCTGCTGCCGGAGGCGGTGAAGTCCGCGGCACCGGGCCAGGTGCAGGATGTGGGGCTTGCCATCGCCCTCGGCGTACTGGGTTTCTTCCTGTTGGAGAAGCTCGCCTTCTGGCATCACGGCCATGAAGGCCACACCGGACATGAGGACCTGCGCCGCCATGCCGCCGGGACCATGATCCTGGTGGGTACCGGCCTGCACAACTTGCTGGACGGCGTGCTGCTGGGCGCTACCTTCCTCACCAGCGTGCATCTCGGAGTTGTGCTGGCCATCGCCATCATCGCCCACCAGATCCCGCAGCAGGTGGGGGATATCTCGGTGCTGCTGCAATCCGGCGTGGCGCGGGGCCGCGCACTGCTGCTTTCGGCTCTCTCCGGCACCACCATGGTGGTGGGCGGCGTGGCGGCGCTGTTCCTGTTGGGCGACCTGCGGGACTTCATCCCCTACGTGTTGGCCATCGCCGCCGCCAGCCTCATCTATGTAGCGGTGGCTGACCTCATCCCCGGACTGCACCGCCATGAGGGCGCCCGGCTTTCGCTCCTGACGGTGGTGCTCATCGCCGCCGGTATCGGCCTGATCTGGGTCATCCAGACCGCTCTCGGCGGTTGAAAACCCTGTCCTAGACCCTTATTTATGTCTATATCCTTTTGCCCCTGCTTTTCAGGGGTCTAGACTCGTTTCACGGGTGAAATCTGCATGCGCATAGACAAACTGACGAGTAAGTTTCAGGTGGCCCTGGCCGACGCCCAGTCCCTCGCGGTGGGCCAGGACCATCCTTATATAGAGCCGGTCCATCTGATGCTCGCGCTCCTGGACCAGGACGGCGGCAGTGTGCGGCCGCTCCTGGCCAAAGTGGGTGCCAACCTCAACCGCTTCCGCAACGCCCTGGATGCCCAGCTCGACAAGCTGCCCAAGGTCACCGGTCATCCCGGCGATGTGCAGGTTTCCCAGGACCTCACCCGTATCCTCAACCTCACCGACAAGCTGGCGCAGAAGCGCCAGGACCAGTTCATCTCCTCCGAACTCTTCGTGCTCGCCGCCTTGGACTCGAAGGGCCCGCTGGCGGACGCCTTGCGCGATGCAGGTGCTTCCAAGCAGGCGCTGGAGAAGGCCATCGAGGAGATGCGCGGAGGCCAGGCCGTAAACGATGCCGGCGCGGAAGACCAGCGCCAAGCCCTGGACAAGTACACCATCGATCTCACCGCCCGTGCCGAGTCCGGCAAGCTCGATCCCGTCATCGGCCGCGATGACGAGATCCGCCGCACCGTACAGGTGCTGCAGCGCCGCACCAAGAACAATCCGGTGCTCATCGGCGAACCGGGCGTGGGCAAGACCGCCATCGTGGAGGGCTTGGCCCAGCGCATCATCAACGGCGAGGTGCCGGAGGGTCTGAAGGACAAGCGTGTGCTCACCCTGGACATGGGCGCGCTCCTGGCGGGCACCAAGTTCCGCGGCGAATTCGAGGAGCGTCTCAAGGCGGTGCTGAACGACATCGCCAAGGCGGAAGGCCGCATCATCCTCTTCATCGACGAGATCCATACCATGGTGGGCGCCGGCAAGGCCGAGGGCTCCATGGACGCCGGCAACATGCTCAAGCCCGCGCTGGCGCGCGGCGAGCTGCACTGCGTGGGCGCCACCACCTTGGACGAATACCGCAAATACGTGGAGAAGGACGCAGCGCTCGAGCGGCGCTTCCAGAAGGTGCTGGTGGACGAGCCGAGCCTCGAGGACACCATCGCCATCCTGCGCGGACTCAACGAGCGTTATGAGGTGCACCACGGCGTGGAGATAACCGATCCCGCCATCGTCGCCGCTGCCACGCTCTCCCAGCGTTACATCACCGATCGGCAACTGCCGGACAAGGCCATCGACCTCATCGACGAGGCCGCCAGCCGCATCCGCATGGAACTGGATTCGAAACCGGAGGCCATGGACAAGCTGGACCGCCGGCTCATCCAGCTCAAGATCGAGCGCGAGGCGCTCAAGAAGGAGAAGGACGAGGCCTCGAAGCGCCGCCTGGGGGTGCTGGAAGAGGAGATCAGCAAGCTCGAGCGGGAGTACTCCGACTTCGAGGAAGTCTGGAAAGCCGAGAAGGCCCAGGTGCAGGGCGCGAGTCAGGTCAAGGAAGCCCTGGAGAAGGCTAAGGTGGAACTGGACACGGCGCGCCGCGCCGGCGACCTCTCGCGCATGTCCGAGATCCAGTACGGCCGCATCCCCGACCTGGAGAAGAAGCTGGCCCAGGCTTCGGCTGCCGAGAACACGCCCACCGAACTGTTGAAGAACAAGGTGACGGCCGAGGAGATCGCGCAGGTGGTCTCCCGCTGGACCGGCATCCCGGTCTCCAAGATGCTGGAAGGCGAGAAGGACAAGCTGCTGCGCATGGAGGACGCGCTCAAGGGCCGTGTGGTCGGGCAGGACGAGGCCGTACGCGCCGTGTCCAACGCCATCCGCCGCTCCCGTGCGGGACTCGCGGATCCCAATCGGCCGTCCGGATCATTCCTGTTCCTGGGGCCGACCGGCGTGGGCAAGACCGAACTCACCAAGGCGCTCGCCGGGTTCCTCTTCGACACCGAAGAGGCCATGGTGCGAATCGACATGAGCGAGTTCATGGAGAAGCACTCGGTGGCGCGGCTCATCGGCGCCCCGCCCGGATATGTCGGTTATGAAGAGGGCGGCTATCTCACGGAAGCAGTGCGCCGCAAGCCTTACTCCGTCATCCTGCTCGATGAAGTCGAGAAGGCGCATCCGGACGTGTTCGGCGTGCTTTTGCAGGTGCTGGACGACGGCCGCCTCACCGACGGCCAGGGCCGCACCGTGAACTTCAAGAACACCGTGATCGTCATGACCTCGAATCTCGGGTCCCAGGCCATCCAGGAGATGAGCGGCGAGCAGAACTACGAGAAGATGAAGGACAAGGTGATGGAGATCGTGGGCGGCCACTTCCGCCCCGAGTTCATCAATCGCATCGATGAGACGGTGGTATTCCACCCGCTGGGCCAGACGCAGATCCGTGCCATCGCCCGCATCCAGATCGCTTCCCTGCAGAAGCGTCTGGCGGACCGGGACATCGGCCTCGAGGTGAGCGATGCGGCCCTGGACAAGCTCGGCAAGGCGGGCTTCGATCCGGTGTACGGCGCACGGCCCCTGAAGCGCGCCATCCAGCAGCAACTGGAGAACCCGCTGGCCCAGAAGCTTCTGGCCGGTGAGTTCGGCCCCGGCGACACCGTCTCGGTCGATGCTCGCGACATCGGTTTCGAATTCGCCAAGCTCAAGCCCAGGCATCCGCGCGTCGCGAGCGGTTGAGGGACTGCCGGGACGCTGTTATATCGAACTCAAGTTGCTGCTCGGATCGTTCGCGATAGACCGTGGCAGCCCATTCGTGCAGAAGACCTTGTGCCCGAACCGCTGGCATGGGTTATATGCCTGCCCGGTCTACCTCTCCACCGTGGCCGACAAGCTGTTGATCGATTTCGCCAAAAACCGGGACCGCTTCGCCCTGAACGTGCCTCGCGATCTGCCGGCCTATCTGGCCAGCCCGATCCCGCGACCCAAGGGCAGCGAGCCTCCAGAACAGGCGACCCTGACGCTCTTGCAGCGCGAGTATCCGGGCATGTTCGTGGAGTCCGTTCGGCCCTGAGCCGCTGCGCCGCGCCTGCTCGTCAATTTCCCGGAGTCGCTTCAGCCGAGACCGCGCAAGGTGCGGGCCGCGCTCAGCATCGCCACCGACAACAGCAGCAGGCCGACTACGCGGCTGACCCGCACCATGGCCACGGCGTCCCTCTCCAGCCGCCGGCGTATCTGCGCCGCCAGCAGGGTCACCGTGCCGTAGACCGCCAGTTCGCAGCACGAGCCGATGCACCACAGCACCATGCCCTGGAACCAGAGCGGGCCGTAGTCCGGGCGCATGAACTGGGGGATGACCGCCAGCGTGAAGAGGTAGGCGGCGGGATTGAGCAGGTTGGCGATGGCGCCCTGGAGGTAAGCCGCCATCGGCTTGCGCACCGGCATGTCCGGATGCACGCGCAGCACCACGGCCTTGCGGAAGATGTTGATGCCGATCCAGGCGATGAAAGCGGTGCCTGCCAGCAACAGCAGCTTGAACGCGATCGGGTAGAGCTTGAGCAGCATGCCCAGGCCCAGCACTGCGGCACCCATGTGGAAGACCGCCCCGGTGATGATGCCGAAGGTGGCGGCGAAGCCGCCGCGGCGCCCGCCGGTGAGGGCACTGGCCAGCACGTAGGTCATGTCGGTGCCGGGTAGCAATATCACGCCGCCTACCAGCAGGAAGTACAGCCATAGGTCCGCGGTGTGGGCCATCCGCTATTGTGATCAGACCCCGCGCCAGCCGTCCACGGCCGTGAACACCGCCACCGCCATCAACATGGCGCCCACCGCCCGGCTCACCATCACCGCCGAGGCCGGTTCCCGCTCCAGCCAATCCCGCACACTCCCGGCGCCGTAGGCCAGGCTGCCGTACACGCCGGCCATCCCGGCGAGGATCATCAGCCACATCACCACGCCCTGCAGCCATAGCGGGCCATACTCCGGCCGCAGGAACTGCGGGAATACTGCCAGCATGAAGAGATAGGCCTTCGGGTTAAGCAGGCAAGAGGCCATACCCTGGCGGAAGGTCACCCAGGAATTGCGGTGGCCCGCCTCGGGATGCAAGTGGAAGGCGGAGGCACTCCTCAGTATCGAGAAACCGATCCAGGCGATGTACACGGCGCCTGCCAGCAGCATCACCCGGAAGGCGGCGGGATAGAGCTTCAGCAACACGCTGATGCCGAGCACCCCGGCGATCACATGACAGGTGCCTCCGGCCGCGACGCCACCCAGCGCCACGAACCCGGATCGGCGTCCGCCCGCCAGGGCGCTGCCGAGCACGTAGGCCATGTCCAGCCCCGGCAGCACCATGATGCCGAGCACGAACAGGGCGAACATCCAGAGATGGTGATAGTCAGTCATGCTTACTGCCAGGAAGGGAACCATCGCAAGCGCGAGCGCCGCGTCGGGTCCATTATCACTATCTCCGGAGCGGAACGCAGCAGGCCGGTGCCGGTGAACGCGTCCACGCTTCCGGCGCGCAGAGGCTCGAACCGGGCCTTGAGCGCCGGGTCGTCCTTCACCATGCCCATCCACACCACGAACGGACCGTCCTCGCGGATGGGCAGTTGCGGGAAGTTGTTGGGCACATCCAGTGTTTCCAGCACTCCCATCTCGCGGACACCGGCGGCACGATAGCGCGCGAACAGCGGCTCCGCCTGGCGGATGAAGCCATCCACGCCGCCTTTCTTCACCGAGAAGATCTCCGCCACCAGCACGCCTTTGGCGCCGTCCGGTTCCCCGACCGGATCCACCGCCGGCAGCACCATGACGCCGCGACCGGGCACGGGCTGCAGCAACATCACGTTGTCCGAGTCCGGCAGGATGGCATTCACTGCGGTGCGGTGCTCCTTCCATACCGGACCGTAATAGAACGCCGAGTTCACGATGGGCCGGTCGCTCAAGGTGTGGAAGCCCCTTAACCAGGCGAAGGCGGTGGGACTGCCACGTTCATGGAAGGAGCCCAGCACCAACGCCCCGAGTTGTTCCATGGCTTCGGGGAACAGGCTGTCGAAGTAAGCGGTGAAATGGTCCCGTTCTCCCGGTGAGGTGTGATAGCGGCGGAACTCGATGACCTGGAATTCCCCCAGGTGTTGCACGGTGTCCATGGCGGGGCTTCCTGCGTCGGTGGCGGCGGACGCCCAGGTGCCGTTGCCCATGAGGCAGGCCAGTGCGAGGGCGGATATCAGACGCTGCATGGATGGTCTCCGCTCAGATGCCGGGGCCGAAGTGCTGTGCGGCTTCGGCATCGTCCAGGGGGATGATCTCGTTGGTCCAGTTGGTCTCCCAGGTCTTGCCGCCGTCGGCGGAGAAGTCCTGCTTCCAGTCCGCCACCACCTTCGAGCCCTTGGGATGCACGGTCCAAGTGAAGCGCACGATGATGGGTTTGCCGTCGAAGGTATCCGGCGCCTGGAACACGCCCACGTTGCCCTCGAACTTGCCCACCACCGGCGGCTCGATCACCCCGCCCGAGAAGCGGTTGTCCACCCAGTAGATGCGCCACAGCCCTGTCTTGGGATCGTAGGTGCGCGTGGTCATGCCTACGAAGTCCTTCCAATGATCGGTCTTGTAGAAGTCCTCGTTGCCGAGGCCGCCGGGCAGGGGCTGGCACTCGTCGTAGGACATGAAATCCTCCCACTCATGGGAACCGGCCAGGCGCTTCACCAGGCGATGGTTCGGCATCTTCCACTTGCCGTACAGGAAGTCGAAGTCATGGGAGCCATTGCGGGTGGCGGTGACCTTCTCGTCGGAAGCTGTGCCGGTAGCGTTGTTGGCCAACGCTCCCGGGCCGTATCCGCCGAAGGCCGTGAGGAGCATGGCGGCCGCCAGCGGGGCGAAGAGGCGAGAGGGCTTATGCATGTCCGGATTCCTGTGGGTCCGGCGGGATGCCGGGGTCTGGAACGCACGGTAGGTCATAATTAGGGCGATTCACGCCCTGATTATCGGTAGACTATCGTCATGGCGAACTCCACCACCCGCCTGCTGGCGGTCCTGGAACTGTTGCAGACCCATGGCCGCATGAGCGGCGCGGAACTCGCACGCCGCATCGAAGTGGATGCCCGCACCCTGCGCCGCTACATCGCGGCGCTGGAGGAGTGGGGTATTCCCATCACCAGCGAGCGTGGCCGCTACGGTGCTTACATGCTGGTGGCCGGATTCAAGCTGCCGCCCATGATGTTCAACGAAGACGAGGCCCTGGCGCTCTCGGTGGGACTGCTCGCGGCGCGCAGCCTTGGACTGGCGGAAGGTGCCTCGGCGGTGGCCAGCGCCCAGGCCAAGCTCGAACGGGTGATGCCCGCCCAGCTCAAGCACCGGGTGCGCGCGGTGGATGAGACCGTGACCCTGGACCTCACCCGCGGCGCGCCGCCCGGTGCTGACCGCGCCCTCGCGGTGTTAAGTGCTGCCGCACAACAGCAACGCCGCGTGCACATGCGCTATCGCTCATCCAAGGGCGAGGACAGCGAGCGCGACTTCGATCCTTACGGTCTCCTGTACCGCGCCGGCTGCTGGTA